>JAEMRK010000015.1:17657-31618 GCA_016463375.1 Parachlamydiales bacterium
TGAAGAGGCATTTTTAGGACGCGTATTTGACCAGTTAATCATTAATTCTAACGCTGACGAAGTTGACACTATATTGGTTGAATATAGAAAAAACTTACCAGTCATTAAATCATCGGCTTTCAAAACACAAAGTCTCTTCGAAAAATTTCTCAATAAAGTGACTAATTTTGTCAAAAATCCAGGTTTTAAAAAGATTATAGCTTCAGTAGGTGCATTAGCTGCACTCGTTTTTTTTAATGCGTATGGCATCCAAGGAGTCGTTAAGAACTTACCAAAACTATCAAATTTTTTAAAAAAGAACCTTCCTGCAAAAATCTGCCGGGCAACTTCTTACATTTACAATAGGGTTTGGGTTATTGGCTTAACATCGGTTTTCGTGGCTTGCGTCACACCACAAGCATCAAAAATTAATAAGATTGCAACTGTCATTCGCGATATTGCTATTATGCTTCTATTCTGGCCCATAATCCTGCCGTTAAAATTGGCAATATTAGTTTATAATTTAATACATAAAGGTGTGTCTTATACGTCGCAATCAATGGCCAGTGGTAAAAATGTATTAGAAGCTAGACGAATTAGTAAAGAGCTTCACCATGCACGAAAACTTTGGGTGGACGGTGTTAAGAATTCACGTGTTTTTTTAAGAAAACCTGATGGGACAGTGTATAACTCACCACAAATTGCCCAATCCGCCTAAATTTAACTGCAATTTGTGCCAAAGCTGCTGAAAAAATTAAAAAAAACTGATTTAAAATTTAAACTAGAAATAATGAAACCAGTTCAATTGAAAAATCTGATTATTAAGAGTTTATGATCATTTTTTTGACGATAAATTTTTAGAAAAAGGTTGGCATGGACCTTTGCAACTAGGTTTTTACACAGAAAAAACGAGAAAGTAAGTAAAAAAAATAACAGACTATGTATAGTTTTAGTGTTTGCTATTGGTATAGGATTCCAATCAGCAGTAACATAGGTTTAATTGTCATTTGCCCGAACCAGTAAGAACGGCCAGGGAAAGATACACAAAAATATAGAGGATTTAGTTATGGCAAAGTCAAAAGGAACGATCAAATTTTTTAACACACAAAAAGGTTTTGGATTCATCACTCCAGACGACGGTGGTAAAGATTTATTCGTTCATATCAACAACGTAGTTGGTGGCGACGCTCAATCATTACGCGAAGGTCAAAAAGTTGAATACACTGAAGGTGCTGGACGTAAAGGCCCTGAAGCTACTCAAGTTAGCGTACTGTAATTTTAGTTGTAAATGGTGTGTCCCTTTCTTTTGGAAGTCAATTTGTTCTTACAAAAAAGATGGCCTATTGGCTACTATAGTTAACCAAATTAGTGGAGAGATCTCAAGTCTCTCCGTTTATTTTGTAAAAAAGCATGTTGTTAAATTTCAATAGGGTATCGTTTCAAGTCGTCTTCAACTTCTAATCAACTTCAAATGTCAGCCTTATCAATTTTTTGATTTAATCTTAAATATAAGGTTACAAATTTATTTGATTAGTAAAAAAGAAAAGGGGGGATTTTATCCCCTTTTTTTATTGTCTAATCAATTCTTTAATTAAGGCTTATATTGAGTTAAAAGCCTTTTTCTTGGTAAAATACTCTTTTAATTCTGATAAAACCTCGTTTCGAGGTATCAACCACAAAGAGTTAAGTTTGAATTTTCTTAATATAATCGATGGCGAAGATAAAACATCGCTTTTAAAAAACTGTATCCGCAATAACTACCGTCATTTGCGTAAATGGGCAAAACGGACCCAGACAAACTGTTTCCGTGTTTACGACAAAGATATTAAAGAATTTCCTATAGCCATTGATTATTACGATGGTCGTTTTTGCATACATTTCTTTGCTAGTACCCGTGAAATGCCAGATCCATCTCAAGAATTACAAGATGAAACTGAGCAGGCTTTAAACAGTCTTTTTGGTGAGGATGTAACTCGTGTATGGAGATCGCGTATTAAACGCTTAAAGACACAGCAATATGAAAAAATAGGGCAAGACCAGCAGTATTTTGTCGTGCAAGAGCACGGCGTTAAGTTCTATGTAAATCTTAATGATTATTTAGATACGGGGCTATTTTTAGATCATCGTTTAACTAGACAGATGGTTGCCGGTCTTTGCAAAGGTAAAAATTTATTAAATCTCTTTGCTTATACCGGATCTTTCAGTGTGCATGCCGCAATTCAAGGCGCAAAATCCACTAAAAGTGTCGATATGTCAAATACTTACACCGATTGGAGTGTCGATAACTTTAAGTTAAATGGTCTTTCTTTAGATAATAACGAAATTTTACGTGCTGATTGTTTAAAGTTTTTAGAACAAGAAATGCTAACTGGCACAAGATACGACGTCATAGTTATTGATCCACCAACAGTGTCTCGATCTAAAAAAATGGATGAGATGTTTGATATTCAAAAAGACTACGTCGATATTTTACTACAAAGTCTAGAGTTGCTATCTCCTGAGGGGTCTTTATTATTTAGCACGAATTCTCGACGTTTTGTCTTTGATCAGGACCATTTTTTTGATTATAAAGTCGAAGATATTTCCTCTCAAACTATACCCCTGGATTTTCGCAGCCGTAAAATCCACCGCTGCTGGAAAATCACCCCAGTTCAAAAAATGGCACTGAAATGACTTTTTTGAGAAATCTAACCAATAATCAACGCCTTTGGGTGAGTATTGGATTTGTATTGTTCTCCGTCATTTCATTTACGTGTGGCGTCTCGATGGCAAAACTATTATCGCCATCAATCAATAGCGTTATGGTTTTATTTTTTCGCTGCCTTTTTGGTTTTGCTTTCTTTCTACCTGTCATTTTAAAAAATGGGGGAGAGAGTCTCAAGTCAAACCATCCATGGAGTCATTTGTTAAGAGTTATATTCTCTTGCACGGCTATATTTTGTACCTATTATGTCTATCGTAAATTACCGATAGCAACAGCTGCTGCCATCGGTTATACAAGTCCATTATTTGTCACATTATTGGCATTTTTTCTTTTGAAAGAAAGGCTTAACTATAAGCAGTGGATTTTGATGGTAGTAGGTTATCTTGGCATATTAATGATGGTTCAACCGACGTCAATAAAATTGACGTCAGCGTGTTTTATTGCATTACTTGCCAATATTTCTGCTGCTACATCGATTGTATTTACTAAGAAGTTATCTAAGACAGATCCTGTATCAACGATCATGTTTTACTCCAATGCCTTTAGTTTTCTTATAGCTTGTATAGCAGTGTGTTTTGTTTGGCAGACGCCTAGTTTTAAAGACTTTTTGCTGTTATGTGGAGTATCACTATTTGGACTAGGATCCAATGTTTTACTTTCTTATGCGCTTAAATTTGGTCGGGCATCTGTGGTTTCATCGTTTGAATACACAAGGCTCATTTTTATAGCATTTGTGGGTTTCATATATTTTAATGAGGTTCCTCATTGGTCAATCTTTGCCGGAGCAGTTGTTGTTTGTTTTGCGACATTTTTGATTGCACGGTTCGAATTTAATTCAGTTAATAAAACTGTCGTTTTAAAAAAGAATTAAAAATTCTATTGAATAGTTGTTGTTAAAAGTTTAAAAGATGGAATTATAATATATGGTTACCATTTGGCTTTTATGCGACAAATTGTTTCTGTTCTAATTCCTACTTTAATTCTATGTTTTACTTCTTGTAATAAGCCTGTAGCTCAAAAAATTCCACCAGTTCCAGTTACTGTTGTTGAGATCGATCCTCAAACGGTACCTGCAACTTTTGAATATGTTGGAATGGTTGAAAGCTCTCACATAGTTCAATTGCGAGCACGCGTCGAAGGGTATTTGGAAAAAATTGCTTATGTTGAGGGCAGTCAGGTTCAAAAAGGGGATTTAATGTTCCTCATCGATCCAAGACCTTTTGAAGCATCACTTGCAGAAGCCAAAGCGATGCTTGAAAAGCAAAAAGCCCTGCTTTGGAATGCCAAGCAAAGAGTTGCCAGATATAAGCCGCTTTACGCTATGAAAGCGATCAGTCAAAAAGACTTAGACGATGCCATTTCTCAAGAGTTAGCTTCTGAATCAGAAGTCGATGCAGCTGCTGCCAATGTTGAAACTGCTGAGCTTAATTTAAGTTTTACTGAAATTAGAGCTCCAGTCACTGGTATGTCGAATCAAGCTAAATTTAGAGAGGGCGCTTTAATATCACCAGGATCGAACAGTTTATTAACGACTCTGTATGTAGTGGACCCGATTTGGGTAAATTTTAGTATTTCACAAGGTGATTTACTAAAGGCTCGCAATGCCCGTAATAAAGGCGAGCTTGAGTATCCTAAGGAAATGGATTTCAATATCAGTGTTATTTTAGCTGATGGCACATCGTATCCCGCTATGGGAAAAGTCGATTTTACAGATCCTTCTTTGCAACAATCGACGGGTACGATGCTCGTCAGAGCCGTAGTACCCAATCCTGATAAATTACTCCATCCTGGCGGATTTGTTAGAGTGAAGATTGAAGGTTCGACAAGGCCTAATGCTATTTTTGTCCCTAAGACTTCTGTCCAGCAAGGACAAAATGGAATGTATGTTTTTGTAATCGACAAAGATAATGTAGCTCACATGCGTCAAGTGACAGTCGGTACATGGTATGAAAAAAACTGGATTATAACAAGTGGCCTTGAAAAAGGAGATATTGTCGCAGTAACGTCTGTGAATCGTATTCATGACGGAAGCATCGTTAATGTGACAAAGACTTTAAGTCAAACACTTGAAACTCCGCCTCAAACTCCGACTGTAGCTCCCCCAGCAATTCCATCTGCAACTCAAACTAAAAGCAACTGATGAATATTTCCGAACATTTCATTAAGCGTCCGATTTTCGCTAGTGTCATCTCGATATTCATCTTTTTGATTGGCCTAGCGGCCATGAAAATGTTGCCGATCGAACAGTATCCTGAAATCACACCCCCTTTAATTCAGGTGACCGCAACTTATAACGGTGCCAATGCTGAAACGATGGCATCCGATGTTGCAGCTCCTTTAGAGCAACAGATTAATGGTTGTGAAGACATGATTTACATGTATTCACAAAACTCGTCTAACGGAGATATGACACTAAGTGTTTATTTTGCTATTGGCTCTGATCCTAATATGGCCCAAGTCAATGTGCAAAACTTAGTCAGTCAAGCTTTGCCGCAATTGCCAGAAGAAGTTCAGCGGACAGGTGTTACAGTTCAGCAACAGGCACCTAATATACTATTGATTGCCGCTTTGCAATCACCCAGTGGTCGTTATGATGATATCTTTACAAGTAACTACGCTAGTATCAATCTCGTTCCAGAATTACAGTTATTGCCAGGCGTGAGTAATGTTAACATTATTGGTGCTCGAAATTATTCGATGCGTATTTGGTTACGACCCGATCTCATGGCGCAGCTTGGCATAACAACATCTGATGTCGTTCAAGCCATTCAGAATCAAAATACAGACTACGGTATAGGGCAATTGGGACAAGCTCCTAATGCCCACCCTGTAACATTAACGATTCCTTTGAGTGCAAAAGGGCGTTTAAATACCCCAGAAGAATTCGAAAATATTGTTTTGCGTGCCACTAATGATGGAGCAATGGTATTGCTCAAAGACGTCGCAGAAGTTTCTTTAGGTGCGCAAGATTATAGTGTATCAGGACAAATGGACGGTAAACTGACTACATTGATAGCCATTTACCAGGAATACGGTGCAAACGCTCTTGATGTCGCACAGTCCGTTAAAAGCACCATGGATCGACTATCTAGAACATTTCCAGAAGGTTTGGTCTACACAATACCATATGATACAACTCTTTACATTAAGGCGTCTATTAAAGACGTTATTCACACATTACTAGAAGCGACCTTATTAGTCGTTCTTGTCGTATTAGTCTTTTTACAAAAACTTAGAATGACATTAATACCAGTGATCGCTCTTGTTGTATCGATTGTAGGGACATTTGCTGGTATGTATTTACTTGGCTTTTCTATTAACACTCTCACGCTATTTGGAATGGTGTTAGCGATTGGTATCGTCGTTGATGATGCAATTGTTGTTGTTGAAAACGTTGAGCGTAATATGCGTGAATTGAAGCTGCATCCCATGGATGCAGCTAAAAAAGCAATGAGAGAAGTATCTGGACCAATTGTTGCTATAGTATTAGTGTTGTGCGCTGTATTTATACCAATTGCGTTTTTAGGAGGTATTGCAGGTCAGCTCTATAAGCAATTTGCAATTACTATTTGTATATCTGTTATTTTTTCAGGGATTGTCGCTCTGACTTTAAGTCCTGCTTTAGCTGCACGATTACTTAAAGAGCATACTAAAGAAATTGCACCGGCTCGTTGGTTTAATAAAGGATTTGGGCATATCACCACTGGATATATGAAAGGCGCTCAGTGGATGATTGGACAGCGCGTTTTAGGATGTATTCTTTTTTTATGTCTCATTGTCAGTTTGCTCTACTTTTTTAAAGTCACTCCAACGGGACTTGTACCCATGGAAGATCAAGGCTTTTTAATCACTTTTAACAAGATGCCAGACGGTGCCAGCTTGAGCCGCACTCAAGAAGTTGACATGCAGTTCGAAAAACTTGCAATGCAACATCCTGGTGTAGAACATGTCGTATCATTAACAGGCTACAATTTAATGCAAAGTTTAAACCAAACAACGATTGGAACAAACTTTGTTGTACTTAAAGACTGGAGTCAGCGTAATACTCCAGAACTTCAAGCAGCAGCTATTGGTAAAGATCTAAATAAAAAATCTTACATGATTCAAAATGCCCAGGTCATGACATTTAGTCCTCCCGCTATTCAAGGCCTTGGTACTGTTGGTGGCTTTGAGTTTTGGATTGAAAATAGGGGAGAGGGTAGTTTTGAAACTTTGGTTGCAGCAGTTGATGATGTCATTGCTGCCACTAAAAAAAGACCAGAGCTTGCCGGTGTGATGTCAACGTTTGAGTTGAATAACATGCTTCTTTATGTCGATATCGATCGCTATCAAGCAAAAATACTTGGTGTACCCCTTGGAGAAGTATTTCAAACATTGCAGGCTTTATTGGGGTCTGTTTATGTGAATAACTTTAATAAAGCAGGTCGTGTATTTCAAGTTATTGTTCAGGCCGATCCAAAATTTAGGGATCGCATTGAAAACTTAGCCGATTTTTATGTGCGTTCTGATCAAAATGAAATGGTTCCTCTCAATTCGTTGCTTAGTGTCTCTTATAAAAGCGGACCTTACATCATAAATCGTTTCAACAGCTTTTACGCTGTGAAGTTATTGGGAGGACCAGCACCTGGCTATTCATCTGGTCAAGCGATGGAAGCGATGGTGCAAGTAGCTGAAAAGACACTACCACCCGATATGGTTTATGCATGGAGTGGCGAGGCTTATCAAGAAATGGAAGCTGGCAGTGCAGGTACGATGATGCTTATAGCATCATTAGTGATGGTTTTTTTAATTCTTGCTGCTCTGTATGAAAAATGGTCATTACCACTTGCAATATTACTTGCCGTACCCTTTGGTATTTTGGGTGCTTTTTTAGCAATACACATCGCTAAAATGTCTAATGACATCTATTTCCAAATTGGTTTGGTAACACTTGTTGCACTGGCTGCTAAAAATGCGATCTTAATCGTTGAGTTTGCCGTCATGAAACATAAAGAGGGTATGAGAATTAGAGAAGCTGCTTTAGAAGCTGCTAAATTGCGCTTTCGCGCAATCATCATGACATCACTGACGTTTATATTCGGAGTTATACCCCTTGTCATCAGTTCAGGTGCTGGCGCTGCTAGCCGCCACTCAGTTGGTGTTGGTGTACTAGGTGGTATGATTATGGCATCGACATTAGCTCTGTTTTTTGTTCCTCTATTTTTCCGCTTGATTATGGGACGTTTTGGGCGCAAAGAAAGACTTGAAAATAGTCCCCACGATGAGCCTAAACCACCACTCATTGAGGATAATGAAGCATGAAAAAAACTTTGCCCTTGCTGACACTACTCCTTTCATTTACAGCATGTACGCTCCACGATCCTTATTGTAGACCAGATATCTCGATGCCAAACAATTGGCGTTTTTCGACAGAGTCTCAAGTGGCTTTAAATACGGATCAGTGGTGGAAAGAGTTTAAAGATCCCGTGCTTGATCAATTTGTCAATCAGGCTCTGGAAAAAAATCCCGACTTATTAGCTGCCATGAGTACAGTTGATGCTTTTGCTGCACAACTTCAAGTTGTGCGCTCTCAATTATTTCCACAAGTGAATGCAAATGTTGGTGTGGGAAGAGAAAAGGTCTCTGCCGAAACAACAGCACTATTACCAGGTGTTAACCGAACAAGTAATGTATTTAATCTTTATGGTAACTTCTCATATTTTTTAGACTTTTGGGGACAAGTGAGAAGCTCTGTCGAAAACGCACAAGCCCAATTATTTGCACAAGAAGAGATTAGAAAAAATGTCGTTTTGACATTAGTCACTGCTGTATCGACAACGTATATAAGTCTTCGTCAATATGATGAAATGCTGCGTATTGCAACAGATACACTAGTGTCTAGAGAGCAGTCCTATAATTTGGCACTGCTTCGCTTTGAATTGGGATTAACATCTGAGATGCCAGTAATGCAATCATTGGCAGAACTAGATTTTACAAATTCACAAAAAAATGAAGTGATTTTAGCTATTGGTCAATTAGAAGATCTCTTAAGTATTTTGATTGGGGATGCTCCTAAAGATATCTCTCGAGGCAGTTCACTTGGAAAATTAGCGCATATTCCCAATGTACCAGCAGGTCTACCATCAAATTTGCTCAATCAAAGACCAGACATTAGAGCCGCAGAGCAAAGATTAATTGCCGCTAACGCTAATATCGGTGTTGCCAAAGCGGCCTTTTTCCCGCAGATAACGTTAACAGGACTGTTAGGTCAATCGACGACATCTCTCACTAATATTTTTACAGGTCTTGCAAATACCTATCAATATGGTGCTAACATTATTCAAGAGATTTTTACTGGTGGCTATCTATCAGGAAATCTTAAACTTACACGTGCCCAGAAAGAAGTGGCTGTGCATCAATATCAATCAACTATTCTCAATGCCTTTAAAGAAGTCAATGATGCTTTAATAGGTCATCAAGTGGCATTAGAACAGATTAAAGTATTACGAAATCGAGTAGAGGCCCTCAATCAGTACTATACATTAGCAGAGCTTCAGTATACTGAGGGTGAGGTTGATTATTTGAATGTATTGGATGCGGAGCGTCAATTATTTGAGGCTCAGCTCAATTATATAGAAGCGTATGCACAAGGGTTTTTAAGTGTTATTGATATCTATAAGGCACTTGGTGGAAGCTGGGTCGATGCAGCAGATCAAGAAGCTTTGAACTTAGCAGATTAAATCTTCTCCCTTTTGCATGATTAGATTAAAGTTGGAATTTTAATTTAAATTCAACTTCAAGGTCTACGCCATGCGAATTTACGGTGACAATTCATCATCATTTACAACTTACGCTCAAGAGCCCGGACTTCTTTTTGGCAAGAATGACATCTTGCTAGGTCAAGAGCAGTTTCATACGATTACGCAAAAAAAAGTATTCAGTTCAAAAACCAAGAATGAGGTGATTAGACCTATTCTTTATCTACATATCAAACGCTCAAATTTTTCAAAATTAACAGGTGCTTTACGAAATACATTTTTGCCATGGAGATGGAAGAGTATCTATTTGCAACCAAGCGATACAGAACCTTTATTAAAAGCACTTGTATGTACATCTGTTAAAAATGGACCTTTGCCTAGCCAAATAAAAACATTGTGTGGAAAGACACTGCTTGAAACAACGCTTAGAGATCATTCATTATATCGCTCAAAACGCTTCCATGAATATGTCGCATTGAAAAAACCAGTTTGCACAACTATAAACTCGGTATTAAAAACCCAAGAAATGATCTATTGTCGAATATACCGCAGAAGAAGTTTAATATCTCATTTAGGCTATGTATTAAGGAATAACTTTGGTCATAAATGGACTGAGGTGACAACTGTCGTTAAAGGAGTGTATGAAAAGATACTTATTAGAAATAAACATGTTGGCATTTTCGACAATTTATCGTTAATTGGCGTGCAAGTTATCAATTGATCGTTTCTACCTCATAGAGCTAAACTAGTCCTCACAACTTTTTTAATGAGGTACTCATGAAAATCTATGGGGATAACGTTTCGTCTTTTACAGTGCATGGTCAAGAAAAGACGCATTTTGGAAAAAGGGATCTCTTAAAAGGTCAGCAAGTCACTAGTTTTGGCTTTAGTCCTACTAATAACAAAAACTATTCCGTGACATATACTCCAACTATTCATGTCCATATCATAAAAGATATTCCATCTTTAATTAGCTATGACTTAAAAAAGTTAATGACTTGGCGCTGGAAATCAATTTATCTTGATCCCCAAGATGGATCACAAATATTTGCAGCTCTGATATCCACAAAAATTGATCATTCATGTGTCCCAGATTCTATCCAAAGGATGTATAATAAAGACTTCTTAACTGCAACTTTAATGAATAAAGGCTGCTACGAAAAGTTCTATTCCAAAGAGTATCTTTTTTTAAATGGTACAGAAGTATTACCTCATCTTTTTTGTCATAAATTCGGTCAAAGATTTGCTTCAACCATGGTATGCAATTCAAATCAATACTTCCATGTCCATAGAAAGCGTGGACTTATTTCGCGGATAACTTATCTCATCAAAAAAATATTTAATCCGGAGTGGAAAGAGGCAACTGTAAAATTAAGTACTCTCCATGAAAAAGTTCTTGTAAAATCTAAAGACTATAATCAATTAAAAAAATTATCAGCAATAGGTTTAGAGGTGATTTGACAAGAGATTGAATCTGGTATAAAATTTACTTCTAATTGATCCTAAAGGAAGTTTAGATGGAAAGTTTAACACTATATTATTTTGAGTCTTGCCCTTATTGCCAAAAGGTTTTGCACTATCTAGAAGAACATCCTGTTCCTATAGAAAAAAAAGACATACGTAAAGACCCTGCAGCTCGCAACGAGTTAATTCAAATTGGTGGTAAGCCTCAAGTTCCTTGCCTCATTCATGATGGCAAAGCACTCTATGAATCAGATGACATAATCGTTTGGCTTAAATACAATACTTAATAGTTTCAAGGCAGTCTAATCGACTGCCTTCATTCTGCCTAAGATTTTACTCAATTTTGGTTAATAAATCTAAAATATCCGCACGTTTTTTATACGAACTAGTCTTGTATTCTTCTCCGACCAAAATTCGAGCTGGTATTATTTTATTATTATTTTCATTTTTAGGATTTGCCCCATTTTTAATCAGCAATTTAACATGATCGACGTGCAATGCCTGCACTGCATAATGAAGGGGTGTATTACCAACGTCGTCTTTTGCTTCTATAGTTGCTCCAAAATCAATAAGACTTTGTATAGTCGCGCAGTTATTATCCGATTTTAAGTTTTCACCTTGGGAATCCAGACCATAGTGTAGGGCAGTCTGACCTTTACAATCTTTTAAATTGACCAACCAATTCTGTTTTAATTTATCAGCACTGAGAATCAGACTCTCAACAATTTTCGGATTATCTTTTAAATTGTTGTTAACATTTTGTAACGATTGAAGAGAAGCTATGTGCAATGGAGTTTGATTAAGAGTGTTTACGGCCATAGGATCTGCTTCGGCTATCAACATCAAATTAATAGTTTTGAGTGCGTTAGCATCTGAGAGTTGGCATGCTAAATGAAGAGGACTGTTGCCATCTAAATCCAAAGTATTGGGATTTGCACCTTTGCATAATAGGTGCACCAATACTTCATTGCCTCTACCGATAGCTTGTCTTTGGACTGCTAGGTGGACAAGTGATTCATTTTTAATATTAACGGCATCAATATTTTTAAGAGTATTGATAATTGAAATTATCGTGTTATTCGAAAGATCACTATTAATTGCCGTAAACACAGCAGTCGGCATATTTGTATCCGCACTAATTTCAAAATCAGCTTTGTGTTTTATAAGAATATTAATTGTCGATTCAACTTTAGCTCCTAATTGACAAGCGTAATGTGTTAAATCAATTGTGTCGTTTAATGTTCTTGAATTAGGATTAAGTTCTTTCGTTAACAAAAATGTCACCATTTCTGTTAGATTTAATTCTATAGCTTTTTTTAATAAATCGCTGGTCACCTGTGCTCCAGCTTTTATGAGATTACGAGCAAATCTTTCATTATTATTTTCGATAGCTAAGGATAAAAAGTTATTTAGCCTATGTTGAGCTGCAGCTTGTTGAATAAAATTTGTTGTAGGGAAAATTTCGTGGAGCTTATAACTTGCTTTTAACCAATCTTCAAAGCTTTGTTTCTTTTTTGCATGGCAAATATGGTATTGGTAATTTTGTCTGAGAAGATTAATCCAACCAGACATTGTATTAGACTGTTTTCGGGCTTCATTTAACAAGTCAGACGACATTTTCAAGTTGATTTCTGATTGTTTCAGTACATAATTACATGCTTCAACTTTTTTCATAACTGATTCAACTAATGGGTCATTTTCAAACGATATTTTTCTTCTAAAACTAAGAGAATTTACAGAAACGCTATCAACTATAGAACTTGTATCTGAATTCGAGTCAGGTACAGGCTCCCATTTATATTGAGTCGGTTCATCAAATTCTTTCATATGAAAAAATTCATGTGCAATTTTTTCTGTTGGTACTCCAATTGAAGATGTCGATTTTAAATCGACTTCAGTAAAACGGGAATCCCTACTCGAATTATTTTTATCATTCACGTTTGGTATATAATTACTAATGTGATGAGAACTTTTTTCATGAACAGACATATAACCTTAAATTAAGAAAAAATTTATTAAAATTATTAAATTCATTGATCTTACTCTCAACAAAGAAATAAGAAAAGAAATGATTGATAAAGATAAAATCAAAAATATGAATGTTTCGTAATTACTTTAAATAGCAAAAATTAAAGTTTTTAATTTTGTTAATTAGCGTTAATTTTATTTTAAAATCTAAAATTTAGATGTTTTTATGTTTAATTAGGTTTAATTAATTGACTGGCTAAATTTGTTTAAATATAATCTAATTTTATTAAAATTAATAAGGTTTAAAATGACCTCGTCAATTAAACGCAATTACACTAGTTCGGCTCCAGCGACAGGTCATAATATCGATAGAGGTTCAAATTTAATTAATAATTTGTCTGAAAGGTTTTCTTTGATGAAATCAAGCTGGCATCAAGCTTTCAAAACATCAAATGTAAGTCAGGGACATTTTAAAGTTATAGCTATTACAATGGGTGTCGTTTTAGGATTATCATATTTTGCTGCAATTGTAGCGTCTATATATTTTAGTCTACCTGTGATTACAGTCCTTTTACTTGCCCTATTTGTATTGTGGCAGTTGAAGGCAAATATGTCCGCGCTTAAGATGTAATTTTGTATCTTAAACATAACTTGAAATAAATAAATATATTTCAATCATGCAAGGAGTATAAAATATGAGTATTTCAGTTCAGTACAATCCAGGTGCAGCTTCTTATTCAGGGTATATACCCTTAATACCAGAAAAAAGCAATGCTACAACTCATAGATTTAAAGAAATTCAACCAGGTTCACATGAAGTTCAAAAAACGTCTAAGGTAGCTGGCGCTGTACTAGTTAGTATAGGGATTATTTTGATTTTGGCGTCGTTAGCGTCTTTAATCATATTTGCACATATTCATATGTTTGTATTAGCAATTTTACTATTTGTATTATTAGCAGCTCCTGGTACTGCTTCTTTACAAATAGGTATGGCTCAACTAGAACCAATAATTACAAGTTTTGATCAAAAAATATCTAAATTTTTTGGTTTTAAAAATAATTAATAACTTTTTATTTTCTAAGCAAACCATTTATTTGGTGAAGGAATT
>JAEMRK010000116.1 GCA_016463375.1 Parachlamydiales bacterium
ATATTATAGAATATATTATAGAAAATATCTCTTATATAATTTGGATTAAATTATGAGCGTCAATAACAGCTTTAGCAATATTACATCTGTCTATAAGAGAAAAGATTTTGAGACTGATGAAGAATATTTAGAGAAAAACAATGGCTTTGTAGGTAACACAAAAAAATTGCGTGTTTATTCACACTCTTACAATGCAGAGCAAAGAGCAATAATCCAGAACACTTTGGACTATTTACTGTCGACTCATCAAAAATTTATATCGTTTAGATCGTTAACAAATAATGTCCACGAAATTTTAATTAATAAATATTTCGATTTATTTCCTGAGACTACACAAGAAAAAGTTCATTTTCACATAAGAAATAAACTTTATGATTCACTAAAAGGCTTTGAAAATCTAGAAAAACTTTATGTAAACTCAAAAGCTTACAGTGTTAAAGATAAAAGAACCGTAAAAGATTTTCCTCAGTATCAAACTAATTGTAATACAATAATTTGTGTTTTACCCAATCATACTTTTACACAAACAGAAATAATTGTAATTGATAAAATCTTAAAAACTATACATGCTAAAAAACAATTTATTAAGTCGTTTGAAGACCTTACTAAATTAGTATTTAATGTAATTACAAAACCTAACAGTGTTTATTATTATTCATTTTCAGAAAATATAACACAGCAAATAGTCACTGATCACCTACTTCGATCTTTATCTCAATCTTACGACCCCAAAGATGCTATCAAAAATTGGATGGAAAATCCGAACTTTTACACTAGTGTACAAAACATCGTTTAAAAAATAGATTGATCATTAATATTTAATAAAGGTTAAGAAATTATGTTTGCACCAGGCTCACCGAATTTAAACAGTCCTTCTTTAGATTGGCTTTCAGATATTCAAATCGATTTGATTAATGAATTAAATTTATCAGAATTTTGTTTTGCACCCTTAGAAGCTAACAATTCTTTAGACACAAATTGGTATGATAATAAATTTGATAAACCTTTTGTAGTTAAGTCAAACTCAATTTTTTTTCCTGAGCCGCTAGACGTACTAACTAATAACGTAGTTGAAAAAGTATTGCATATTAATACTCCAGAAGTAACTCCTAATACTTCAGAAAGAACTTTAGAAACAATTAATAGCAGTAAAAAATTAAAACCTAACAAAGCCACTCAATTCACAGAAGAATACAAAAAGATTTTTCAAGATGTTTTAGTTGAATTGCATCTGCAAAAAGACTCTTTTAGTGCATTTAATTATGTATTAAATCGTTTATATAAAATAGTTACTGATCCTAAGGGAAAATATAAGTTGGGTAACAAATTCACTAAGGACGAATTATTTTATCACATTAAATTTACAATGACTAAAAAGTTTTTTTTTCCTCACGTTTTCATACTTTGGAAAAATAATCCCTACACTTACAGCGAAAATGATAAAATAATTTGTGATGAAGGTATTTCATCGAATTCTATCAAAAGACCCTTAGAACAGATATCTAATCCCTTATACACAATTAATCTAAATAGCTATGAAAACAGAATGAGTTGCGATGAAGCGATAAAAGAAGCTTCTATTCTTATCCATTCGAGCCCTATAAGTTTTAAAAACTTTGCTGAAGTAGCTTTTGAAATATATACCATCGTAAGTGATCCAAAATCAAAACATCATTTACTTTTTTCAAACCTGGAGTTTGATTCATTTTACAGATCATTAGTTACAAAATTTAAAAATGCAAATAGACTTTTAGATCCTTTACAAAATTGGGCTCTTGATCCAGTGGCCTTTATTGAACAACCGACAATACAACCACAAACTGTAAGAAAAATCCAAAAAGTTAACCATATTCAATTAACTGATAGCCAAAAAACTATTCTTAATACAACTTTGAGAGAAATTTATTCTGATACAAGTATTAAATGTTTTGATGATTTGTGCTCAGCCGTTTATAAAAAAATGAAAAATAGTAAGCAATACTATCACAATGAATTTTCTAATAAAACACTGCAGCAAATGATTTCGAAATATTTAATTT
>JAEMRK010000061.1 GCA_016463375.1 Parachlamydiales bacterium
AAATTAAGTATTAGGTATATTAACATGTTAATTTACAGTTTCTTACGCTATTAGTCTTTTTTTAAAATTATATTTATTAATTTTTCGAAAAAAATCGATTATTAATAATTTTTTATTAATAAGAAATTTGATAAATAGCAGTTAGTATTCATGATGGAGTAACGATTGTGAAATGGATTGTTTGGCTATTAGCTAGTGCCTACTCGTTTTATGAGTTTTTTGTTAGAGTTGGCCCCTCTGTAATTGTTTCCGACCTAATGAAAGAGTTTAATATTGAGGCAACTGACATAGGATCAATTAGTGCTTCATATTTTTATGCCTATGCTTTTATGCAAATACCTGTTGGCATTTTGCTGGATCGCTTTGGGACAAGGATATTGTTAACTGCCGCAGCATTTACGTGCGGATTATCCTCAATCTGTTTTGGACTTTCATCTAACGAACTTAATGCAGTACTCAGCCGAGTATTGATGGGAGCTTCTTCAGCTTTTGGATTCATTGGAATGATCTATGTTACGGCTCAATGGTTTGAACCTAAAAAAACATCTCTGTTAATCGGTATTGGTAATTCTTTAGGGACTTTTGGAGCTGCTATAGGCGCTGCCATGCTTGGGTCTTTAGTAGTTTTATGGGGTTGGAGACACAGCTTTATTGTTATTGGCTTGATCGGTTTTGCTTTAGCATTATTTATTGCTATCTTTGCAAAAAATAAGGTGCAAGCGACCACACACAAACAATCGACATTAAAAGAATTGCTCCAAGGTTTAATATTAATTATGAAAAATGCTCAGATGTGGGTGATCGCTGTAGTTGCTTTTTTAGCTTATGCCGCCTTTGATGCTTTTGGCAGTATTTGGGGTAACACCTTCTTGCAAAATGTTTATCACTTAGATTACAAGCAAGCAGGTCTTGCAACGTCAATGATTTTCATTGGTTTAATATGCGGTGGGCCATTATGGGGATATATTGCTAAACATGCTCATCACAAAAAACTGGTTTTATTTATCAGTAGCTTAATTTCACTACTAGCAATATTACCAATAATCTACCTAACATTACCATTAGAGCTTTGTATAGTTTTAATATTTGTAGTCGGATTTTGTGCCGGCGGTCAACTGATAACATTTAGCATGGCAATAGTAAAAAATCCGTGTCATGCTAAGGCCACAGCTGTGGCCTTTGTTAATTTTATGGTATTTGTCGGTGTTTCTGTAGTTCAACCCTTAGTAGGTATTTTACTCGATCTCATGTGGGATAAGACCCTTATTAAAGGAATACCGCATTACTCTGAAGATAACTATAGATATGCATTAGTTGTTTTACCCATAACACTTTTGCTAGCCTGCTTATTAACACTCAAAATTGACACCAAGAGTTTGGAAAAAACTCATTAGTTGTTGGTTATTATTTTTGGCAGACTTAACTATAGCAGAAATGAGTCTAGTATTTTCAGCAATATACTCTTGTGTTAAAGGGTTAACTAAATTTTGAATGAGTTTTCGCATATGTGGAGAGATGTTTTGCCCATTTAATTTTTTATAATTTTCTAAAATATATTGTGCAAAGCTTATGTTCTTTTTATCTGCTTGTAATGCTAAATACAAAACGCAATTTTTTAAAAATGACATCTTGAATAAAGAATGTTTACGGGATAACTTATCTAACTCGTTATTATATGTTATTAATTTAATTACTTCTAAATCTAATTCAGGTCTAGCTGCTAGCATGAGGGCGAATTTGGTAACTTCAAAATGATTATCATAAATTTCTTTAGGCGATAATGCAGTTACAAATCCAGAGTTTTTTAATTTGACACCTAAATACGACAAAGTTTTTAGCATCTCATCGCTATTATGATTTAAATACTCTTGCCCACCTTTACACTTTAACAATGAAAAGACATCAGATATTTTAGGACCATAAATGGGTGAGGTTACAGCAGATGAAAGGGGACTTGTCTTTCCATCTTTAATGACGTCTTCAAAAAAATCATCATTTACAAAGCAGAAATTGAGAATTTTTCGCAAAGATGATTTGAATTGGGATAATTCAAAAGAAGCATTTTTTGTACATTTATCATAACCAATAAGCATGCTATCAACATTTGACCATGTTGATTTAGATTCTGGAATTTTTTTAAATAAAGTATTTAAAAAAAGTGGAACATCAATAACCCTGCCAAAAGTTTCTTTTTTGTAGTAAGCATGTAGACGATGTGTTTCGCTTTGAATGCAATTTAAAGTACTTTGATGAAAATCAAAGCTGCAATTTATGTTGTAAATACTATTAGTGACCGTAATTTCACATGACATGTTAAATGGTATATTCTTAAACGATAATTTTTTATCTGTAACGTGAATAGAAGAAGTGCTTTCATCATGAATAGGATTAATATTGAAATTATCTATCGATTTTTGAGAATTAAAATTTAAACAACTATCAAATTCTGGTAATTCAAACGCTACTTTGTTAAAGTTTTCTAAGCCTTCGATATCAGAAATATCTAATTTCGGCTTTTTAAGGCCGATTTGACAGAATTTATCAAATATATCGAGACATGGATCTTGAGATAATTGAACAAAACGTCTTTTAAGTTCATTTTCGCTTGAAACCGAATTATTGAATCGATTTGAAATGATTTCTAAAGGTTTAAAGGTCTTGTTGCTTTGGTTTTCTAATGATTTATTATAAAGGTCTAAAGGGGTTGAGACTCGTTTTTGAACTGGATACATAGGTTAACTCGATTAAAATTTTAGAAAGGGTCAATTGATATAGCTAAAACTTGATCTGTAAGCAAGTATAAAATTGAAAAAAATCTATCTCCAACCCCTTTGAAGTTTATTGTAATTATTTTATTAGTAATTTGATTGTAAAAGATGAACTATCTCCACCATTAAAATAAGCTTTTAGATATAATACCATCGCTAATTAAGTCATAATGACTTCATGGTGAATGTTATGAAAAAGCTAGTCTATATTTTATTATTAACTACCACATTCTTAACACTTTCTTTTAATTTTTCTAAGCTATTTGACAGTCATCGACATGTTCATTCTAATAAAGAAATATTAGAAAGTTATTTAACCAATCTTGTTTCTTTTCATACGCAAACGTCAAACAATGATGCTAATCAAAAGGCATTGCGATGGATTGTTGAGCAATTACGTCCTTTAAACCTGAAGTTTGAATACCATCAATATAACAACTCAAATTCGTTAACCATCACAACAAAGAATACCACCAAGCCAAAAGTATGGCTTGTTGCACACATTGACGTGGTCAGCGGTGACGAAATGCTGTTTCAAGCTAAAAAGCTCGATAATAAGCTTTATGGCCGTGGCGTCTATGATATGAAAATGGCAATAGCCTGTTACATGCTCTTAATGCGAGAACTTGGACATCAAACCAATGAACATGACATTGGCATAATGATCACCACTGATGAAGAGACAGGTGGTGCTAATGGTGTTAAAAGCTTGCTTCAAGAGGGGTATTCATCAGATGTCGCGTTCTTACCAGACGGCGGTTTTGATTGGAAATTTGAAGAAATGGCCAAAGGAGTTGTGCAGGTCAAATTGACATCGTATGGCTGTGCAGCTCATGGATCACTTCCTTCTAAGGGCGATAATGCGATCAACAAGCTAATGAGCGCTCTCAATGACATCAATCAGATGTTTGAAAAAGAGAAGAGTAAGGATAGTTCATACTATAGTACATCAAATGTCGGGATGATTACAGGAGGAACTGCTGTGAATCAAGTGCCCGATTACGCAGAAGCTTGTGTCGATATACGCTTTACTCCTGAAATGACTGCTGACCAAGTCCTTGCAAAGGTTGTTGAAATCACTAAAAAGTATGACAATGTCTTAGCAGAAAGTACAATGCTTGCAGCGCCTAGACAAGTAGACGTTCATCAAGAATGTTTCCAAAAGTTTAGTCACTTGGCATTACTTAAGTACAACATCGAAGTTGGTTCTGTATTTTCTCATGGGGCCTCTGATGCCAGGTTTTTTTCTGAAAAGGACATTCCAGTTTTAGTTATTGCTCCAAAAGGTGGTCAACACCACGCCGATAAGGAATGGGTTGACCTTGACGATTTAGAGCGCTTTTATGAAGTGATGAAAGCGTGGGTTTTAGAAGTGTCTTAAATAGGTAAAACATTTACTCCCAAATAGTGATTAAAACTATTTGGGAGCCTTGATCAAAACCTTTCGCTAAATTTTTTTAAAGACTATGTTTTTTCAATAGGTACTTAAAATCATTTTTCAAAGGTTTTCATGCTTTCCCACAACATTTGCGCTCCCTACACTTTACAAGTTATTGAAAAGCCCAGTTCACTTTACAACACACATCACAAAACTGATTGTTTATGCGTAGAGATTGGTGGTAAAAGAATCATCGCAGCATACATATCACAAAATCCCACAATAGAAGATCTTAAAAATACAAAAATTTGGGAATTTGATAGTCGGCCATGGTTCACTCAACTACCACAGCTTTTTACAAACGACAGCTCTCCTTTAGCTTTTCTATTTCAAATGCCTCATTCGAGTATCAGTGTATCGATCTTTGGACCGCTATATGATAGTGAAGGACTTATTGATGTCGCTAATCACCACATCCCTCGCTATGTCAAAGATGATTGTCTTAAAGTTGTCGATTCTAATTTTTCTATGCATACAGATACGCTTTGTTGGTCTAAAGGTTGTTTAGAATTACAAAAAATTAAAAATCAAATGCCAGATAGCTCATTACCAGACAGTCCATTTTTGGTGATTATATTGAAAGGAGGAGTTGGCGTTGCTTTAGTTGAGCCAAAAACTGATGTCACTAAGGAAAAAATCACGGCAATAGAGCTGCCTTATACAGGTTGTAACTTCCCAAAATTACAAAAAGTTTGTGAATCTCAAGGACAAGAATTTACTAAATTCTCAATTCACGATGCTTTAGGTAACCGATTTTTTTATTGGGCTTTGCAAACAAGAGACTTTAAAGAAGAGGATGTCACACCATACATTCCTTTATACAACGAACGTTTTAAAGAGTTTGCATTGGAAATTAAAGAACATATCGAAAGCCTATTTGATATGCCCAATTTAAAGGTATACGTTGGGGGAGAGCGATGCGTATTTCTTACAGAGCCTATACCTAATGTCACTTACTTCAATATACAAAGTTTTAAAGACGATCAGTTATCACCAGACATTATTCAACTGTTGGGTGCTTCTAAATTGTTTGATAGTTCTCAAACAATCACAACGACTTTTCCATCATATGACGTCATTTCAAGTCAGCGATAATAATAACGGCATCAAAATTTGATGCCGTTAAGCTCTCTTGCTTTGAAAAACTGTTTCTTGGTAATAGATTATTATCCGAGTTGAATAGGAGTTATATTGTGTCCTTTAAAATACCCACTACCAATCCTTTGAGAAGTGAATCAATTATTGAACACAGAAATCCTTCAGAAAAAGAAAAACAAATCGAGAAAATTAAAAAGATTTGGATTAATTGTACGAAAGAAGATGCAAGTTTGGCTTTGATGAATGATCCTCCTGGTACATTGTTGATAAGGCCGACTCAAAGTAAACCATCAGTAATCAAAAATGAGCCATATGAATTTATTTGCACTTTGTCATTTAGAGTTGTCCAAACAAGTTTTGAAAATCTGACGGGAGTTTATAATATACGTGTGCTTATCTTTGAAGATGGCAAATTATGCCCAGAGATTGATGAAGTTGAAAATGAAAGGTATGACGAAATCGAAGACGTATTAGAGTATTTAAGGAGCATCAATAAATTATCCCAAAATTATTTTAAGTATAGTCTTAATGATATTCCGGCAAAAATCAATTCTTTCAAAGATATTTCCTCGATCGTCAAATCCGTGAATTATTACAAACTTGAAGTCTAGACCTGATACATCGATCGTATTTTTGAGGCAAAGCTCAAGCTCCGCCTCTATTAACTTTTTTAACAATGATTTCATAGTAAAGTTCTAATCAACTCATTGATTTTTTAAGATTGATTTGTTGAGATAGCAAAAAAATTGCGTATTTTTTCTATTAAATCAACTTTGGCATCTAATATATGATGACATAGCAAATGATGATCTAACATGGACAAACGAATTTCTTTTATATCTCCTTTAATGAGATAAGTTGCATCTTTATGGAACTTTTGAGCAGGTTCACATACTGTACAATTAAAACTGCCCTTGCATTTTTCTTTGATAGTTACCCATTTAGATGATTCGTTTTGCGCAACTAATGATACTTTATAGCTTTTAGAATCCACTGTGATTATTTTTTCAGAATAATCATCACTAGAAGCTTCGTCAAACTGAGTGATTATTCGATCGATTCTACATGCAAAAGCGTGAGTGCCTGTTATAGCTGACATTTTTAGTCCCTTTTTAAACTAGATTTTGTGTTGTGGAAATTTGTACAAACGAATTCTTTTACAAATTTTAGCGCCAACATTGCGACTCTGTATGTTTCTTGTCTACAGAATTTCTAAAATGTGAACTAAAAAGACTCTAAGATAGTCTTGGAAGTGCTTTAGTGATTTATTAAAAAGACTATATTAAATAGAAATGTCCACAAATGTGGGCATTTCTTATTTGTTAGCTAGTATTTTTTCTAACGCTTTTTGAATTAGAATAGATGTATTATTCAAATCACACGACAACAGTATGGTCTTGATGTCACCCTTGAAAAATACTCTGGGGTCTCCAGACCATCCGCCACCAGTTTTCGTGCATGAATAATATAGGCGGTGAAGATCTTTAAGTGTGATACCAGGTGTGTTTACTGCGGATTTCAGTAACAAGATCATGTTTTGTTGAATGTTAATAGCACTTTCATCGATATGATGTTCTTTGAGCAATGTTAATGTGCTATTAGCATCAATTTGATTGATGTATTGAGCTTCTTTATCAGTAAAAGGTCTATCATCGAAACTTGGTATAGAATCTGTTGATCTTTCTTCAATACCACAAGGTAAG
This sequence comes from Parachlamydiales bacterium, assembly GCA_016463375.1. GTDB lineage: Bacteria > Chlamydiota > Chlamydiia > Chlamydiales > JAEMRK01 > JAEMRK01. Next base: position 7,008 of record JAEMRK010000061.1, read on the forward strand.
CTGTAACCAAAATCAATCGGGATGGGACAATTATTTTTCATCAAAAGGTTATTACTACCAGCGTCTAAGTTGATCATAAGTAAATCGTGTATGAATATAGTGCGTAGCATTATCTGATCAATTTGGCTTACATCGCATAGGAAGTTAGAATTTTCACTCAAAGTTCCTCTATCTACATCATTCCTGTAATGCTGCAAAGAACCTACACCTAATTTAAATTCATTTAAATCCACAAAAAATGTTGGAGGAACCATTGCTTGATGATCTTTATCTAACAAGTAAGCAAGTTGTTCTCTTTTTGCTCCCGATACATCATTGATTAAGAAATTTTCAAACAGTCTCTCTCCTTTAAAAATATATAAAGGATTGCCTTGGGAATCGTTGAGTAAACGAGCGCCATTGGAGCTGTTTTCTGCCGGTCTACCTAAATCCCCAGATTTCATCACTACGATTGCATTATACAATCTCTCAACTTGAGTAAAGGGATGATAGATGTCATCTTTGTAAGCTCTTGATTCGTCAAATACCATATTATGTAATTCATCAATTAGTTCGGGCTTGATGGGATCTGACTGAAAAAGCACAGATTCCACTTTTGCTAATTGGTCAGGTTTGATGCTTGTTATCTTGTCAGACGCACTAATTTGAGAAGAATCGTTTAAATGCTTTGAATTAACAGCTGAAATCATAGTTTTCACCAATAAGTTTAACAAAAGTTAAAGAATCGAATAAGTTAATTACTTAAAGCTTATTCATTAATTTTTTATATTTAAGTGTTTTAATTTTAATATATTACACATTAATTAATCAAGTTTATTAAAAGTAATCTATTAATTGAAAATTCGAATCTAACCCTTTTTTTCTAAATTATTATAAATAATTAACCATAAGTTATTTATTAATTATTTAGGGTTATTGCAATGTTAAAAATATAATAAAAATTATAAAGTTAGTTATTAAAATGTATTAATAAATTTAATTTTGTTAAAATAAATTTATTAATATTAATAATCAGGTAT
>JAEMRK010000117.1 GCA_016463375.1 Parachlamydiales bacterium
TATTAACATAAGAACCCGATGATCTTCCAACTTTTCCAAACATATTTTTTCCCCATTATTTTAAATTGTTTATTAAAAACAATTGTGAATTTAAATACTCACGCGATTTTTAACGTATGAAAAACTGTATAACATGCATAACTTAAAACATTTCAGACTGCATTAAAAGATAGTTTTCATCACTGTTATCTATTTCTAAACTTTTAAAGATACACTTTCTTGCAAATTTTTTTCGATGCCGCCTGTTTATCAATACAATAACGCACAAGATTTGCATGAGTTGTCATCGAGATAATAAGAAAAAGACAACTTTCTGTTACATAATTGAAAAGTTCGATTTTTTGCCTCTCGTGATTAGTCAAATTTACAGTTAGTGACATTTGCTAAGTCAATTAAAGAACAATTATCTGTTAGATCACGGCTACTCCCTTTGTTCATTAAATTGACCAAATTAAAAAACCACAAGAATTAAATAAATTTTAAATATCATTTGTTAGCGCTTAAGCCAAAGTTTTAAAAAAGAGAGTCCTTAAACTTTGCTATATTTTTAAATTGGCTCATAATCGTTTTTTTTATTCCGCATAACAATTATTACTGCTAGTGCAAGCAAAACTACAGCTGAAATAGCAAGACCTCCTGAAGCATGAAGTATAGGTTTAAATTCCTTTTCTGCATCATTACAAATTTTAAGATTAGATTGGCAAAAGTCGTCTATCTCATGATATCTTGCACAAGCAGTTGCTATAGCACATTCTTGTGGGGCAACGTTAGATGCTTTATAAAAATATGTGATTAACATAAGAATCGATGTTATACCCGCAATTGTCCCCACACCTCCAATTGTAATCACGGTCGCTTTGCGGTGATTTAAACAACCTTGCTTGATTTGTGTACATGTTGTACTGATTTTTGGCATGATTTTTGATTGATAATTGCTAATAGTGTTAGAGCTCATATATTATCCCGAGGTTTGCTGTCTAAATGTGTCCATTTGTATGTTAGCAAAATGGGAAAATTGAAAAAAAGCAAGAGATTTATGAGCATTTACAAAATTGTAAAGTTGGGTTTAGTCACGACAAGCAGAAATGTTTTACTAAGCGCTTAACTTTATTGAAAACCTTAGTTGAATTCTCATTTTGTATTGCAAGTCTCATTAAGCTTTAAAAGCTTTTCTCATCTTTGGCAGTTCTTAACATGCAGATAAAATTCCATTTTTGAAGTTTTAGGTCTTGCAATATGGGGGCGCCAAATCTTAACCAATGGTTTAGCAATTTCCAAAACATTAATATGTATATAAGAGTTAATTGATACAGCTTTAAGCAAGTCCTTAAAACTTTAACGACTTTAAAATTTTCAAAAGTATTTAGGCAAAAAAAAAGCCCCGCAGGTGCAGTTTGGCACGGCGGGGCGAAAGAAAAAAGCTTGGCGACGTCCTACTCTCCCACACTCTTGTGTGTAGTACCATCGGCGATGAAAGGCTTGACTTCTGAGTTCGGTATGGGATCAGGTATTTCCCTTTCTCTAAAGCCACCAAGACAAAGTCGTCGAGTAAATTAAATTTTCACTAACATAAGAGAGCGCTTGAAGAACCTTTCTTCCATTTTTGCTGGCTCTTCTTCATCATTGACTTCTTTAACAATATTGTTAAAGAGGCCGATAAAGAAGAGAAAAAAAAGGTGGTCAAGCCTATGGACTAATTAGTATTGGTTAGCTTCATGCATTACTGCACTTCCACACCCAACCTATCAACCACGTGATCTTCGTGGAGTCTCATAGGGATACTTTATCTTAAGGGAGGCTTGGCGTTTAGATGCTTTCAACGCTTATCCTTTCCGAACATAGCTACCCGGCGATGCACTTGGCAGTACAACCGGAACACCATTGGTTCGTCCACTTCGGTCCTCTCGTACTAGAAGCAGCTCCTTTCAAGTATCCTGCGCCCGCAACAGATAGGGACCAAACTGTCTCACGACGTTTTGAACCCAGCTCGCGTACCGCTTTAATTGGCGAACAGCCAAACCCTTGGGACC
>JAEMRK010000062.1 GCA_016463375.1 Parachlamydiales bacterium
GTAAAGACTTTATAATTATCTTTAGAAAATTTATGGCATAAAAAAACCACCCACTTTATTCAAGTGGGTGGTCGTTAACTTTAATTTTTAAAGTTTTGTTTGCATGTTTTTTAAATACAAGCCGTCATTAAAATATAGAGCGTCTAAATACTCTCTCATTATTTGAATTTTGTGATCTTTATCATATGTATTTATGAAAAGATTAAGCTGATGGTCGAGCTCTGTGTGTATTTCATGATAACGATCGAATTTGGCTTGAATGTCTTCACTATTTTCAATTTGGGCTACAAAGAATTTTTCTCTGGCAATAGCCATCTTATCATGCAATTGTTCAATTTTGTCTAAACGATATTGACGTTTACTTTCTTTAGATGAAACTAAGTACTTAAATTGAATGATAACACCTAACAACATTTTACCTATGCGGTGCACATAATGCTGAGCCGTTATCTTTACACGTTTTTCTCGCTCTTGGTTTTCTATGTTTTCATTACTCTTAGTAATGAAAAAACCAGCTTGTAAAGTTGTCACTTCACCGTGTGAAGCTCCAAATCCTTCAGAGCGTTTAAAGCGATTAATTCCAGACAGTGTGTAAAGACGACCAATGACTTGCCCGCGAACAGTCCATGTGGCAAAGTCATCCATATTGGCAAAAGATTTGATTCGGTCTTTTTGATACTCTGTTAATGAAGAGTAATCAGACCAGATTTGTTTACCTGTACCAGGAGCATTAAATGAAGCTGTATATTGTGTTAAGTCGCCAAGATACAAACCTGTCATATTAGTCATACTACCACCAAGACTATGACCTGTAACAATAGGCTTTAAACCTGTGTAGTCTTTCAAAGACTTCAAACTTCTTTCGATTAAATCTTTATGCTCCATAAAAGTCTCGTACCCACAAGCTCTAGCTTCTGTGTCTGCTTTTACTTTTTTGATTGAGTCTTTGTAATAACCAGATATCGTCGTACCTTGATAGATGACAAGCGGTGGCTGATCCTTGTCGCCTGCGGCGACTGGATGGCCAGTCCACATAACGATACCGTTAAATGATTGTTTAGAAAATGAGTAAGGAATTTGACGGTTAATGTCAGTCAAAGAAGGTATTGTTAAATTTTCAATACTTGGTTTTTCTAAATAAGCCGTTTTGTGTGCCAAAACCTGTAAAACAGCGACATTGCGTGTTTCTAAATCTTTGATACCCATAGCAATTTCAAAGCCATGAAGCGTTTGGTTCCATAAACGAGCATTAGTATCTTGTCCCTTAGTAAAAAAAAGAGGCTCTAAACCTTTTTCATTTAAAACGACTTGAACGTTTGAGTTTAAATTATGGGAGGAAATGTTTAAATTAGCTTTCTTATTTAAAAATCTTTCAATAAAGTTATTAGTTAGTACAGAGCCTTCATTAAACATTCTTAAATAATCTTCTGAATGCAAGTGTTCAATGCGGTCACCTGTTAATGGAACGTTAATTTTCAGTTCACGTGCAGTTTCATTCCATAACTTTGTGACATAAACAGTTGCAGATTGTTCACTTATATTATTATATGCTTTAATATTATTTACAGCGTCATTAAATACACCGAGTAATTCAGAGCGATTTAATTGCGTAACATCTGGCTTTTGAATATTGCTTAATTTAGTCATATTAATTACCGTAGTTAATTAACACTTCTATTATAGTACAAAATTATTTAATTTTCAATAAAATTAATATTAACTCTTTACTATATTAACCCTTTATTATTAGAGACTTGCCATGAAAATTTGTATATTTGGACTACCAGGAGCTGGAAAATCTTATGCGGCTTTAGAATTAGCACAACATTTTGGCATTCCTCTGCATCATTTAGACCAGATTTTTTATACAAACGATTGGCAAGAAAGACCTGCTGCTGAATTTGTAAAACAACATCTAGCCATACTTGAAACACCTTCTTGGGTTATGGATGGCAACTGTATGAAGCAATTAGAAGCAAGATTTGCAAAATCAGATATTGCTATTTACATTAATTTACCTAAACTGTTCTGTCTTAAACGTTTAATAGATAAGCGCCTATCAGTTAAGCCACAAATTGAAAAACTACCAAAAGGTTGTAAAAAACGATTACCTTGGAAATTAGTGCGTTTTATGTGGAATTTCAATAAACGATTTGGTTTTAAAATTGCTCAACTCCATCAACGTTATCCAAATGTTAAATATTTTGAAGTTTGTGATAAAAAAAGTGCAGAAGATCTATTAAAACATTTAAAAAAATAACAGCTGTGCTATTTTAATTAGGCAGGTGTATTAGTATCGCAATTGTTAGCGCTTTTAAAACTCAGCTTTAGACTTAAAAGCTGCATTTTTTCTGATATAAGGGGCAACCTCACCCATTTTAAGTCCCCTATTAAAAGTTACCAAACCAACTCCTTATGTCTCGTTTTCAATTTTTGATTATCTTACTGATAGCCTTCGTGGACTATGTTGGGATCGGCTTGGTCTATCCTGTTTTTGCAACTTTACTATTTGATACAACAAATTCCATTTTACCAATTGATGCAACGCCAACTTATCGCGGAGCTATGCTTGGTATATTGGTTGCATTAACTCCATTATCACAATTTTTCAGTGCTCCCCTTTTAGGTGCTTTTTCTGACGTCCATGGACGAAAAAAAGCACTATTATTAGGTATATCGGCCGGCTGTGTTGGGTATGCACTTGCAGTCGTTGGTATTGTCACCCACTCTATTGCGTTATTATTCCTATTTCGGTTTCTTGTGGGCATATCAGAAGCAACAGCAGCTGTTGCTCAAGCAACATTGTCAGATATAAGCGATAGCACCAATAAGTCGCGTCGTTTCTCCTTGCTAAACTCTTGTTTTGGCCTTGGCTTTACCATTGGACCACTAATTGGTGGAAAGCTTGCAGATCCGTCTTTTGGAAGCTGGTGTGGCTATGACACGCCTTTTTATGTGGCCGGCGCCTTTTCTTTACTCAACTTCATACTCGTTGCTAAATGTTTCCCTGAAACGTTGCAAAAGTCTATGAAAACATCCTTCAACGTTTTTAAAGGATTGATTAGCATGGCTAAAATCTTTATGTGGCCACACATGAGGCTTTTGTATGTTGCCGCTTTTTCTCTAGCATTCGGATGGACAGTATTCAACGAATTCATACCTGTGTTGCTTAAAACACAGTTTAACTATGGATCGAGCCAAATCGGCAACTTCTACGCTGTATCGGGACTTTGGTATGCATTGAGCACAGCTTTTGCAACAGGCCCTTTAACGATGCGATTCTCTCCAAGTAAACTCGTTGTTGCTTCATTATTTGGTAGCAGCGCTTGTATGCTCATTTTCTTAGGACTTGAACAACCTATTTTGATGTGGGTTGTATTACCGCCATTCATGTTTTTATTAGCACTAATCTATCCAACGTTTAGCACAACAATTTCTAATCGCGCTTCAAGTGAAAGTCAAGGTGAAGCTTTAGGTGTTTATCACTCAGCGCAAGCCGCTGCGAGCGGCTTAAGCCCTTTGATTATGGGGCCCATTGTTGGCATGTATCCTGCATCTGTTGCATGGGGTGGTGCTATTGCTCTATTTGTATCTGCATTTGCTTTTAAAGCAGGTATCAAAAAACCAAATGTAGTAGCGACTTCGGCTGATTAAAATTTTCAATTAAGTGTTTAAATTCTCTTAATCGTATTGCTTCCTATCTCGCTTTAACGATTATCGCAAGGGACGTACATCAAAGGATCTTTTGGGTCTCGAATGACAAAACCGTATTTCTTGTATAAATCCACAACTCTTTCTTCAGAACAAAGATGAACAAAAGCATCTTTAGGTACGTTTTCGACGATAAAATTCATGATTGCGTCCATAAGAAGTTTTGACAATCCCTTTTTTTGAAAGTCGGGATGAACTGCAATATCGACAATTTCTACAAAGCTGCCTTTATCACCAACAACTCTACCCATTGCCGCAAGCCTCTTTTCACTGCGAATCGTGACGCAAAATAGTGAGTTTGATAGAGCTATTTTTGCAGATTCGATTTCTCTGCGTTTTAATGAAGCCGCTTGTCTAAGCTCTACATATTCTTCAGGAGTTGGCACCTTAAAATAAATTTCAAAGTTTTCCATCAAATTTAAATCGTGCTTAACTGCTTGAATTTGATCTGATTTTAAATCAGATAAAGGCACTAAATTTCGTCCAGGGTTTAATTTCCAATAATTTGATTGGTAATTAAAGTAGGCTTTACCAAAACTAAGCTGTTTAGCAATCTTTTGAATTAAACTAAAATCGACATTTTTATTTATGCGTATGAAATCATAGTCAAAAAATGATTGATTCTGCCACCATTGATTTAAATTTAAATAAATATTGAGATAAACATTCATTTTAATGCCAGATAACATACTGCGAACTCGCATGATGTCTAAATCTTTCGATACAAAATGTAACTGAAGTTTTTTAGCATTGTTCTGATAAGCAATTAAAATTACTTCAATGATCTCTTCAAAAGAAGGTTCATCAAGTAATGCAATAGAGCTATTGTAGGACTTAAAATCGTTTTTTATCTCTTTGAGAAATAATCCACGAAAACTTTTTTCAGGTATGTTGCTTTTGATAAGTTTAACACTATTTTTTGCTAGTGACCAAGCTTGTGTTGACGTTTGCCAATAACAATGAGCATTAGGCTCTAAACTATCAATGATATTACAGGTAAGAAATTTGTTGTCTAAATTTGAAGCAAAGATCGCATTAAAATTATTTCCAAATAATATCTGATTTAATTGAGAGCAATGATGAAACTCAACAAAACTTTTATGTCCTTGAGCCATGGGGTCAACAATATCTTTAACAGAGTTAAAATGTTCTGAATTGATATATGAGTTGAAAATGTAAATGCGAATTGTTTTGTAGCCCTTTTGGATAAGTAAACCAATACGTAGAGCTTCTTCGAGAACATCTTGGCAATTAATGGATAAGTAACTAAAGCTGGAATAAACATGAGGTGGAAAGTTTTTTTCAGCATGTTCAATAAATAAATTTTCGAAATATCGTTTAGGATGGAACTCTTTTAAAACGCCTAGAACTTCAGACATCCCTTGTGATTGATTGGCTTTAAAATACTCCAAAGGAGATAAATCAATATAATCATTTTGCCAGTTAGCATAAATAGTTTTAGATTCAGAAGTTATTACACCTAATCCTTTCATTACCATTGCAAATGGCGCAAAGGAGACACCAAATATAGTGTCATAAACTGAATTAACTTGGCTCACCTGAGGCATATCATAGATAACAACTTGTCCGTCATTGGCAGTTATCCAATTAAAACGTCTATTTCCAAATGCCTTACTTAAAATCCAATCCCCCCAATTTTCTAATACGTTACAAGGACGATTGTTCTGGTGAGTAGTAAAAATAGTAATCATTTGACCGAATCGAGAAGTCTGTTTAAGTTAGTATAGATTGTTAACAGTTGAGGAGCTAATGTTCAAAACATTTTTATATTTTACTTTGTTAGGTTGGGGTGCAGCCATACCAATTGGCCCTGTAAATATGGAAATCACTAGACGCAATCTTCAATTAGGTACATTAGTTGGTCTAGCATTAGGTTTTGGGGCATGTATTGCAGATCTTGTGTATCTAACTCTAATGAGCGTAGGTATCTTGCAAATGTTTACAACCCCAAAGCTATTGTGTGCCATTCAAATTGTTGGTTCATTTATCATTTTTTACTTTGCGTACAAGTGTTTTATAAACAAACCTTCAAGCGCGAATAACAAGATGCCCCCAAAATCTATTATAAGGAATATAATTGATGGTTTTGTAGTCACTTTTTTTAATGCCTTCAATCTTATGTTCTGGGCATCGATTAGCGCGCAACTTTCAGCCTTTACGCAGACACATCACGGTATTTTGACTGCTGGAAGCGGTGTGATGTTTGGCACAGTAAGTTGGATGGTCTCTTTAAATTTAGTGCTTCATTTTACTCGTCATAAAATCAATAATAACATGATCCGCTGGCTCAACATCATTGGAGGGGTCATTCTAACTCTATTTGGACTCTACGGTCTAGCAAGAGGCATCCAATTCCTCTATGGAGTCGGTCTACCCACACCTCATTGACATTTATTTAAAAAATTGATAGAATTAATTCATATTAATTTCACCAGAAGGTGTGACGTGAAAAACTAATCTCTGTTTCAAGCTTTATTCATGCTTAAATTCGAGGTTACTTTATGTCGCAGCTTATCTTTAAATTTCATCACGTATTCAAATATTTCGGTACTCACCCAATCTTAGAGAATGTTAGCCTAACTATTAGTCGAGGCCAACGTATTGCTTTAATTGGAGAAAACGGTGTTGGTAAATCAACTCTAATTAAAATGCTTATGGGCTTTGAATCAACAACACATGGTGTTGTTGATTCGTCTAAAAGCATCAATATTGGCTATGTCCCTCAAAGTTCAGATGCTAAAGAGCCACTCAGTGGTGGACAGATCCAGCAAAAAATTCTTGCAGAAACTCTTAGAAATAATCCCGACGTTTTGATACTTGATGAACCGACAAACCATTTGGATCAAACAGCGTTGACGTGGCTTTCGACACAACTCAATCGTTTTAAGGGAACGTTAATTCTTATATGTCATGATCGTGCCATGATCGAGTCATTAAATTGCCAAATTTGGGAGCTGCATTCTTGCAAAATCAAAATCTATGGCTCCAAAATTTCAAATTACTTAGAAGAAAAAGAAAATGAAAAAATGCGTTTACTCAAAGAGTATGAACAGCATTTTGAAAATATTAAAGAACTTAAACAACTCATTAAATACAAAAGCTTTAATAAAAAGACCCCAAAAGGCCCGACAGATAATAATCAAATGGCCTACGACAAACGGGGTGAAAAACATCAAAAAAGTATTCAGCGCATCATTCAAGATGCAAAAAATCGTTTAAGCCAACTTGAAAGCATTAAATTAGACAATCCCTATCCTAAAGGACGAAAAGGCATTCATTTCAATCCCAAACGCTTAAGGTCTAATCTAGTGTTAAGTATTCATAGTTGGACTAAAGAGGATTTGTTTCACGATGTAAACCTTGAAGTTTTAAATGGTGACCGCATTGTCTTATCTGGAGATAACGGATGTGGCAAGACCACATTTTTTAAAACTTTATTGAATCAGCTATCAGCTGATTCAGGAAAAATTAAGTGGTCTCCAACGGCAGTCATTGGCTATCTTGATCAACTATTAGATCAAACTGATGATGATGAATCTTTTTTAAATAACCTTAAGCACAGGTTTCCACTCATTGACCACTTCAAAGAGCTACAGAAATTTGGTATTTTAACTAATAACGCATCTTTTCAAACTTTAAAAAGCTTAAGCTTAGGACAAAAAAAGAAGTGGGTGCTTTTAAACTTGATGCTACAGCAGTGCAATATCTTATTACTTGATGAACCAACTAATCACCTCGATTGGCAATCCATGGATGAGCTTGAAAAAAGCCTCTTAGATTTTGATGGTGCTATTATTGCAATTACACACGATCATTATTTCATTAATCGAATAGCTAATCGAAAATGGAGAATGGCTAATCACCACATTGAGGATTGCTAAATCTAATTTTTTGGAAGAATTATAAATGCACAATTTTTAAAATAATTAATTTGAAAATATTTTCCTATAATTTAATAATTTACATTAATATGAATTGGTATTTTTAAGGTCAACGTGTCGATAAGACTTAATTTAGATAATGCTAAGTTCACCACGGATTATTTTAGAAATATTCCTGCAAACATACTTAATCACATACTCGAATTTGCAATTGAAAATAATCCGAATAATTTAACGCTATCTTTAGTGAATAAAAAATGGAGAGCGCTTAGCAATAACATTAAATCATCAATATATAAGTTAGTTTTAGATGGTATCGTTTTAAGAAATGAAGATTTATTATATAA
>JAEMRK010000063.1 GCA_016463375.1 Parachlamydiales bacterium
TAATACAAGTAATGGAGGCATATCTCAAGGCGGTCTAGAAGTTAAAGTCGTTGATTTATTATTTAAGGATGCAAAAACAGAAATAAGCGTACATCTTCCCGATAACATCAATTCATCCACACCACAAAAATTTCCTTTTACCTGTCGCAAATACCATCAAACAGAAGTTGAAATTAACGGTCGCAGGTTTAAACCATTATTAAAAGAAACGACTCCTGATTTACTCAGTGTAACTATAGATCAAATCCGCAACCTTAAAGTCAGGGCAGGCATTTTTGAAAGAGGTCGACCAATTGGACCTAAGATCATGGATTCATCCGGAAAAATTTCTCAACAACAAACAGTTCGAAGAAGTGACAGGGATATTAATTTAGAAGTTCCCAAAGATATGGAAATTGGTCAGACATATAGCCTTGTGGTCTCATCTATAGGTACTTCACTGTCAGCTTGTTTTGTAAAGAAAGATACAGTTTTAAGAACAGATACAACTAGAGTTAATGAAGATGATGTTAAAGAAAATATCCAAAAACTCAAGAGTTTATTAAGTATGGGAGAAGCATTAATTAATGAAGGGATGAGAAATCTCGAAATAGCAACAAAAGGTAGTTCTATTTCTAAAGCAGATGTTGTTACACATATCATGCAAGAGACTATTCGAGCAGGACAATTAACGCACCCAGAAATTAAACTTCCCCATACTAAACCTTCGGAAGGCTCTTTAGATTTAGATAATTTAAGTCTAAATGAATTGCAGTTGCGTTTTAACGCAACCTTTAAAAAAGATAAGGAACTTGAATGCCAACGCATGCAAGCAGCTTGCGCTGGCAATATTTCAGAAATCAATAAGATATTAGTGACTGAAGTAGAAAATACACAACTGCTGATGAATTTAGTTGAAGCTATTCAGAAAAAAGGCTTTGAACCTCAAATTCCTTAATTTTCAAATGATTTTTAAATTTAGATTCGATGATTAAAATTGCAGCATGGCAAGTTACGCCAAAATTTGAAATTGCAGATCGCATAAACCAATTTCAATCGATACTTAAAATATGTAAAGACGATCACATTGATTTTCTATGTGTACCAGAAGGTTTTATAACAGGTTATTATGAAGAAGAATCTAAAGCTCGTGCAAGTGCTTTAAACATTAATTCTCAAGAATTCAAAGACTGGATTGAATTGACTAATGGTTATTATACCACAATTGTCATCGGTTTTAATGAAATTGAAGACCAACTTATCTATGACTCTGCAGCTGTTGTAGAAAACGGGAAGCTTCTAGGTATACAAAGAAAACACTATCTTTATCACACATATTTTTCTGCAGGTTCTAAATTCTCAGTATTCAAGTCAAAAGGAATCACATTTGGTGTTCTCATTTGCCTTGATACTGTCTACTTTGAACCAGCTCGTATTTTAGCATTAAAAGGTGCTAATATCTTGTTTTCACCAATGTGTAACAAAGTTACGATTAATCACCCCTATGCGAAACGCCCAAACTATTACAGTCATTTTGTAGCAAGATCATTTGAGAATCGCTGCTGGCTTGTAACTGCAGATTGGGTATGGCATAATGATGGTGAACTAGTTTGTCCTGGTAATACAGTTATATATAATCCCAATGGAATAGAGACAGCTCGCAGCGAAGAAAATGTTGAGCAAATTTTAACCCAAGAGATATCTATGGCTAATATGGTAATAGAAAAAGGTCTTAGAGTTAAGGGAAGTTCAATACTAGCTAAAGAAATCGACAAGCTAACTAAATTTTATTGAAAATTTTAAGCCATTCAAATTCAAACACTCGAAGAAATAGGATTTACATCAATTTCTAAAAAACAAATTGATAGACTCTATCAGCTCCCGGAAAACGTTTGTAAATTTTTATTCCCACTTCGTTTGAATGACAATATGGAAGAAGGTTTTTTAATACCTCTTTTCTAATCATGTCTTCAAATGCGCCTTACTTATTTAAATATGCTATTTTGCACAGAACATAATCAAGATGGTTGTGAAAACACACTGTATCCCCTACTTTTAGCTTTTGGAAATAGGGTTTTAAACACTGTCGGTCCTAGGTTCAATTCCTTGCTGCCCCATTCTTATAATTCCTTCGAATTTAATAGTCCGAAATACTCGCCATAAACACATATCACATGGCATTATATTAGAACCTTTGTTAGAAACGCACAATATTTCTTCATTTAACTATCAAAACCCATTCAAAAATCAAAAGGTAGCATAAATTATGAACGCACTGTCTAGACTAACCCAATCGAACGTTCGACCCTACACTCTGATTAATAAAGATAATGGTTTTAAAACTTGTATTCATAAGCACAATTTAAATTTTTCCCCTTATTTTTTTAATGCAATAGGAAGTGTATTTACAGCTGCTGGAGTGGGGGTTATGAGTGGCTCAAAAAAATTACAATCAAAGATTTTTGGTGCCCCTTTTATATTTGCAGGAAGTATTATTATTACTTTACTTGGTATGACATCCCTTTATGCTGGCAACCAAGTAACTGAAACACAACAGTATATCAGATTAAGTCAAAACGCAATTCAACAATATGAACAGTCTGGTGAATATGCCACAGCTCTTAAAATAGCTCGAGATGGCTACGAAGAGTCACTGAAGTTGGGTTTAGCTCATGAAATTGCAAGCTTTTCTAAATCTGTAAAACGCTTAGAGGCTGAGCTTCTAGCGCTGGGTTCTTCAAGACTTTTATTTGATGAAAATTACCAACCAAGAGCAAAGCTTCTACAGCTCTTAGAACTCGTTGGCATGGAACCCTTAAATGAATCTGAAAAGGCTATCTTACAAATTAATAACTGGGCACAAAAGAATCTTTTACGTCAAGGTGAGCGGTGGCAGGAACAAACAAGTAAATTCGAAGCATTAAAACTAAAAATCAAACCCCTTTTGGGTGAGCTGGGCTTCATAAATGCTTCTTCCCCTCATTTTAATGAATATCAAGGAGCTTTAGTCCATGGAGCGCTTCTACCAAGAGTGCGTCTTCGTCTTCACTATCTTGTAGAGCAATGGAAACAAGGTATTAAATTCTCGCACTTATATTTTTTAAGCGGAGAGCGTCCATTAGTAGCTGAACAAGAGAGTGAAGACCTGTTTATGCAAGATAAAGACTCACCTTTAAAAATAAGAAAAGATTGGTCAACACCTATTCGATTTCCAAGAACAGAATGTGAGATGATGCAGCTAGTTTGGGATCAATCTGAAATTCCAGAAACGATGCGTAAAGAAGTGCAAGTTCACTTTATTAATGCGCCGATGAAAATAGACCCAAAAAGTGAAAAACTATTACGACCAACCACTGACGATACTGTCGAGTATTGGCTTAAAACAGCTCCTCCGTATGGCAACTATTTAGCTATCACAAATGCTCCCTACACTAATCGGCAAGACTTAGTTGTTAGAGCACTTGCTCCTTATTATGGCCTTGATACGATTTGTTCGGGTGCAAGCGAACAAGAAAAAGTCGCTACTTTCCTTGATGAACTTGCCAGATTTATTTTTCAAACGAAACAATTATCTGAAAAATAATTTATTGCTCTATGTGATAAAAATGAATTACTATAGAAAAACGAAAACAATTTCATAACCACACATATTTTTCTTCAGGTTCTAAATTCTAAGTATTCAAAACAAAAGGAATCACTAAAAACTAATAGTTGACTTGATAAACATCTAATAACATTTTAAGAAGACTTACAACTATGAATATATGCAAAATACTCTTAACCATTTCAATGGCTTTGATGCTCGAAGTTCAAGCCAATCCTGAAACCAATTCCCACATTAATTCAGAGATAGAAATCCTAGAACTTGATGTGATTTCTTATGAAAATTTTATACAAAATGATCCCCAGGCATTGATTACACTTAACACGGCCTTATCTGAAAAAGGTATTGTTGGTATAAAAGGTATTCCTGAATACTTAGAAAAAGCTAAGGCTTTTATCCAAAGCGCCCAAGAATTTAATCACCTTCCAGAAGATATAAAACTAAAATGCTCACCTAACCGCGACTTAGGAGAATGCTTTTTAGGCTATGAGGTTGGTAAAGAAAACTTCAAGCGTCCTGATGGCAAATGGGTCACCGATGAATTAAAAGTATCCTATTATGCTTTGGTGCCCAATAGCCCATTAAATAAATGGCCACTTGACATGGACCTTAAAACACCCTATCAAGAATTGGGTGATGTTATGTCTAAAGCAACAGAAGCTGTTTTGCAAAAAATTAATGTTCTCAATGATGGTTTATCAGTTAATGGCGTACCCAAAGTTGGTCGTATGCTTTACTACCAAAAAAATAACGACACTAACACTGATAATCCTTTTTGGTGTGGCTCTCATTGCGATCATGGCCTATTCACAGCATTACTACCAGCGTCATACTTTTTAGATGGTCAACAGATTGAAGAACCGATTGAAGCTGGTTTATTTGTTAAAACTACAAAAGACGGCACTTTTAAAAAAGTCATCGCTAATGATCCAGATGTACTCTTATTTCAAGTTGGAGAATTTTCTCAACTCATATCCAACGATAAAATAAAAGCCACAGAGCATAGAGTCCATAAAGCTCAAGGTCCTATTGAACGCTATACAATGGCCTTATTTGTCGATTTACCAATGGATGCAGTCATTTATTCTACGTCAGAGCTAACAAATGATGAACGTTACGGTAATGGACCTGGATGTTCATATAAACAATGGCACGAAGCATCGCTTGCGAGATACTTGGTCAAAGATGAGAATTAATTTAAAAGTGAAAGGCATTAATAGTTGCGGCAGAATGACTATCTGACAACTCAGAATCAAAAAAATTTCACGAAATCTTAAACGATCTATTGAGTGAATAATTCGACTTATACAATCATGAAAATTGTATAAGTCGAACATCTAGTATAAAATTCTTATTAAACAGCTTGAGCAAGAGGTTGAGATACTTTTTCTTCCCACATCTCTTTTAAAGCTGCAATGCTTGGTTTTAAATTACTTTTGGTAAATGCTTCAGGGGGATTATTCAAGTCTGGATAAACTTTGACCAGCCTCTCAGTCACATATTTTTCGGCTATTTTATTAAACTCTTTAAGCAACTTAAGTTTATTAGGATTGATCGGATCTAAACTTAGAGAACTATTAGGAACAATTGAATTATTTTTTAAATAACGATTGCGCATATTTTCCAATCGAGACAGATATTTTTTTCCTAATTCTTCTGGATAGCTAAATGAGGAGAATACAAAAAGGTTAGCTTTTACTAATTCTTTTGAATCCTCATCACTATCTATCCAACTTAAATTTTCAAAACGCTTCAGTCCTGCAAGTCCATTATTAATATTAGCCAATGCTTCTTGCCATTCTTTTTTCAAAGTTTTTAGCCCATTAGTTAAATTATTATCTTTAAACTGTTGTGGAGGGTTATTTTCATCTGGGTAAACATTGATTAAAAAGTCTTTAATAAACTCTTTACCGGCATCAAGCAATAATTTATTAAAATCTGACGCTGCTTTTTGTTGAGTTTTAACAAATTCTTGGGTAGCAAGTGATAGACTACTCACATTAATTGACTTTTCATTTGTAAAACCTTTTTCGTAAAGACTTTGGTATTCTTTAAAAAAATCTGAACACCCTTTTTCTAATTCAGCAAAATTATCACCAGAGCCAGTCAATATAAAAACTAAATGAAATGTTTTATTTCTCAATGACAAAACATCAGTTTTAATCTTAAGAAATTTTAGAGCATCCAGCTTTTCACCTTTTCCATTAAACACGACTCCATTTTTATATATTGAGTGTTCGGTTTCAAGTCGTCGTTCGATATCACTCAATACTTGCCTATTTTCAGAAAAATGTTGGTTTAGAGCAGAAAGATTATCATTTTTCTTTTGCTGAAGATCAGTCGCTTTTTGAACTAATGGGTCAGAGATTTTTTGAGATGAGTTTTGAGCGACATTTGAACTCTTATAAATTGTGTAGCTATACTGCTTGCGATAATGGGATCGAATAGATTTTGCAACTAAAACGGGTAGACATAAGGCATATGACACTATTTTCAATAGAGTAACAACATAGTTTTTGGGTCTTGAATCTTTTTCCAAGCGAATTTGGCTACCATTAAGTTCTGCAACTTTATAACCCTTATCTTCACGGTCGAGATATCCCTCAGATAGACGCCAAAGTATCGGTGCGTTGATCTTAGATAGGTCTCTAATACTTCCTTCTAATGATATAGACATATTGCCTCCAGGCTTTTAGAGGTAACATGTTACCTACCTCTAATATTTTAGTCATTTGGGATTGATATTTTAACAAAAGAACAACCAATAAAAAAGGCGAGGTAAATCTTACGATTTACCTCGCCTGGAATGCGTTTATATAATTAATAAATTAATAACCTAAATTACTTAACCATAGTTTTTTTAGTAATGGGTAATGTCCAGTTTCGCTTTCGAGCTCTTTTGGTGGATGATCTTTATCTTTATAATGCATCGAAAGCGCTTCTGCTAATTCATTAATCCCCCTATCACTAAGAACTAAGCTCTCATACAAAGTGGGATTAACAACGCCATCTGCAAAAGTAGAATCATTTTTAATACCTGAAGTTTCAAACTGTAATTTATAAGCATCATGCTTTTCTTTAATTTTATCAAATTTTTCAAAACTAAAAAAATCTAACATATTAAGAAAATTATAAGCATCTTCAAGTAAAGGCTGAATATTTTCAGTGGGTGTCGATTTACTCATTAATGCGTACGCTAGGAATTGACTAGCGTTACTGAGATCGTGGTTAATTTTATTAATTTCATCGCGCCAGATTTGTTTAAGGTATTTTATGCTTTCTGGAAGCTTTTCAAACACATTTATAAATTCAGTAGGTAAAAAACTCTCATTTGGACATTTTATGCACAAAACATCTCGTACGAAATTTTCTGAGAGGCATGATAATCTCATGTTAATTTCCCGAGATTTTAAATCATGAGGCTTATCTTCATGATACCTATTAAATTGAGTGTTATAATTTTTAATAAATTCACTTAATTTTTGAGCAAACAATTCTGGTTTATCTAATGATTTAGTTAAAGCTGTACCCTCAACTTGCAGATCCCTAATTTTGTTTAAATCATCATCATTTAAAGCATTTAACAGTCTAATGGTATCTGAAGTATAAGCTACATTGCTTGTTTTAGATTTAAGAGCAGCGTTATCAGTAATAGGCTTTTTTGTAACAGCTAAACTAGAATGTAGGTCTTTAACTTGATTATTATTTTCTATGCCAGGTTGAGCAGCTACCCCCTTTAAAGGAGTTGAAGCTTTCTCTAAAGTTTGCCTTAAGCCTTGAGCTGCTTCTCTAGAGATTTGAATCGCATTAATTGCATTTTGTAATCTTTCTTCCTTACTTAAATTATCTTTTTTAACAAAATTTGAAGGTTTGGGTTGAGTCTGATTATGTTGGATTGGATACTGTTCTGATTGATCAAATTGAAAACGATTTCGGTTAAAGTAGATTATCGCTAAGGCAATCAATGGTGCAATACCAACTGTTAACACATAAGATATGACTTTAGCGGCAGTCACTGCCCAATGTTTCTTTTGAATGTCTTGTTGAACTGCAAACTTTTTATTTACGAAATCAAAAGCTGTAACTCTACAACCTTTTTTAGAAATATCGAGATATCCCTCAGCAGCGTCCCATGCACGCGGAGCTTGAAAATTCGATAAATTTCTAATACTTCCATTTGTTATATTTAATTTCATAAGAAGCCTCAGTTTAGTTTTACAAACTACTATTGTATCTCATTAAGAATTTAACCATCCAATAAATTAA
>JAEMRK010000016.1 GCA_016463375.1 Parachlamydiales bacterium
TGCACAATGTAGTTGGAATTAGTTTTTTCAGCATTAAAAATTAATGAGCTACACATAAAGCAAAAATTAATTAGTAAGGTTAATTGTATTATTATTTTATGTTATTTACAATTGCAATGAATTTTTTAAATTATATTGTTTAAAACCCTTTTGTTATTTTGATTTTACCAATTTATGCCTTTGAATTAATTGAATATCTAGTTTAAACTATTGTCTTTACAATAGCTTTAGGAATAATCGGTATGCAGTCTGGCAAGTTTTCCAAATGGATCGTAATGCTTGTAGTTATAGCATTAGGAACATATGGGGGTATACGTCTTAAAAAGAAATTCACTCCTAAAAAAATAACCACAATTTCAGTTAACGATCAAAAGTTTTATGAAAAAATGCATATAGGTGCAGCAGATTGGATGAAAGAACAAGTTCAATCTGACCTAAAAAATTATCAAGCAGGCATTACTAAAGAGATGCTTAATCAAACTTTTAGTGAAGAGTTCATAAAAGTTTATTCGCTTGCCCGTATTGTTGTTAAAGATGGTCAAATCATACTGAATATTAATGAAAAGCAAAAGTCTTCTAAAGGGCTTATTCAAACGGTTGCTGCTATTAAAGCTTTAAATAGCCGAAAAAAACTACCGGACTTAGATCTAATTATTTCAATGGAAGATAATATTGACGGTCTTCCTGAAAGTTGTCCAGGCCCACTGTTTATTTTTGCTAAACTTAAATCAGAGGATAGAGCTATTTTATTGCCCGATCCAAAAGCTCTTTCAGGTTATGAAACAACACATAAAGAAATGCAAAAAGGTCAACAGATCTATCCTTGGGATAAAAAAGAGCCGTTAGTTTACTGGCGGGGTACTACAACTGGTGGATCTTATGATTTTAATAATTGGATGAGTTATCCACGATCAAAACTTGTTCTTTTATCTCATGAGTATCCTCTATGTATAGACGCGAAATTTACAAGTGTTGCTCAATGTGATCCAAATCTTCCAAAATATTTAAAAGATAAAGGTCTATGCGCAAAATATGCTCAAAAGATTGATCATTTGAAATACAAATATTTGATTGATGTCGATGGCAATACAAGCACTTATGAGAGATGTTATTGGGAGCTTTTAAGTAATTGTGTCACATTTAAACATGAATCACCCTACATCCAGTGGTATTATGGAGCTATTAAGCCTTATGTACACTACATACCAGTCGAGCGTGACATGGGAGATTTGATTCAGAAACTTAACTGGGCAAAAGAGCATGATGAAGATTGTAAGCGCATCGCCGAAAATGCAACACAGTTCGTTCAAAACCAATTAATGCCTGAAGATGTATTGATATATCTTGACGAAGCGCTCAATGCTTACGCAAAACTTCAAAAGTTTTAATGGTGGAAGTGGGGTTTACCGTCACGTTTTCCGATTTGGTGCTTCAATTTATGAAGTGCCAAATCACAAGCGGTTTTATGAGTATTTGTTCCTGTTCCTTCCGATTGATCAAAAATAGTCAAAAGGTGATCATAAATTTTGTTTGTGAGATCTAATGCGTAATGAGGTTGATAACCTTCTTTACTCATTTCACAAGCAACATTGATCACACCACCTGAATTGATAACAAAATCTGGAGCGTAATAAATACCTTTATCTTTTAAACGATCACAATCTTGTGCAGTTAACAATTGGTTATTAGCAGCACCAGCAACTGCTTGGCAACGCAGCTGATTAATAGTTTTTTCGTTTAAGATACCGCCAATTGCACACGGGCAGAAAATATCATATTCAGCAGCATAAATTTGGTCATTATTTACAAATTGACCGCGGTAATAATGGGCTAAAGCTAATGCTTTAGATTCATCGATATCGCTAAAAATCAATTTAGCGCCAGACCAAAATAAATGTTCTGCTAAAAGGGCTCCGACATGACCAACACCTTGAATGGCTATTGATTTACCCTCTAAAGAAGTTGATCCCCATAATTTATAGGCAACAGATTGCAATCCCTTATAAACACCCCAAGCTGTAAACCGACTAGGATCCCCACTACTATGACTTTGCATTGGCAGGCCGGCAACAAAAGGTGTCGATTCTCGAATTACGCTCATATCAGAAGGTGTTGTGCCCATATCTTCAGCACAAATATAAATACCTTCTAAAGAATCAACAGCTTTTCCAAATGCGCGTAATAGGGATTCTGTTTTCTGTGTTTTACTATTACCAATAATAACGCTTTTTCCACCGCCAAATCCAACTTCAGCTACAGCAGACTTGTAAGTCATACCCTCTGACAAACGTAAAACGTCTGTTAAAGCAGCCTCACGGTTGGGATAAGGGTACATTCGTGTACCACCCAGTGCAGGACCCATAGTTAGATCGTGAACAGCTATAATTGCATGTAGTCCACAATCTTTATCGATAGCTTCAATGACTTTATGGTAGTTGGGGACGATAAGTTCTTTAATTTGTAAAGAACCAATTGTTTTCCAACTAGTTTCTTCAATAGAAGGTTGTTGCATAAACTCTCTGGGGGTTAATTGAAGATAAAAATAGGGTATATTTATAACATAATATTATTAAAAAAGCAAAAAAAAGACGTGAAAGCAATATTAAAAATTTTATTAACTATTAGCGTGGTTAAAAATTTCGAAATGACTTTTAAAATTATTAATATAGTCTTCTTGAGCTAAGCGTACAATAGTGTGCGCTTCTTCTTTACCAAAGGTTTCTTTGATCTCAAGCTCGCGTGTTTGGCAATCACCGGGAAAATCTTTATAGGTGAGAAAGTAGTGGCGTAAACGATCGATTAAGTTGGGGGGACATTGGCTAACATCCGTAATTTCTCCATAAACAAGATCACCTTTGAGCACTGCAATGATTTTATCATCTGCTTGGTTGCCATCGAGTGTTCTGAAGCCACCAATTGGTATGGCATCGACTAAGATATTACTTCGTAAGATTGGCTTTTCAGATAAAATGCAGATATCGAGTGGATCATTATCTCCAACGATGCCATCTCGTTTCATCATCTTAGAACAATGGTCTCCGACTTTTTTACCACAATAAGTTTGTGGTAAAAAACCATATAAAGCAGGGCAGTAATTCGAATATTTTTGTGGCCTATCGATTTTTAAAAAACCACTTTGCTTATCTGTCTCATATTTGATGGTATCGGAAGGAACTATTTCGATGTAAGCAACAACAGTATAAGGAGCTTGCTTACCGATACTCACCCCATGCCATGGATGGGCAGTAAAAAAAGGAGATACGCTAGATAAAGGGTGAGCGAGTTTAGAATCAGTCATCGAAATTCAACGGGCCCTAATTTCCCGTTGCCTCCTTTTCAAGTTACAGGTGATTTCAATTGTATACACTAGCAGTCAATGACATTGCAATATTTTAGAAATAGGTTGGTTTTTTGACTTAATTAATTCTACTAATCCATCGGCTGCTGTCTGGGCCGATATATTGTTAACAGTTTGATTACCGTTAATTAAAATGTAATTTGTTTTCCACGGATACCACGATTTGTAGTGAGGTCCTGCAAAAAAACACAAGATTGGTTTGTTTAACCCACATGCAATGTGCATAGCACCTCCATCACTTGTCACAATATAATCACATAATGAAAAACCAGCAGTTAAGTCTTCGACTTTATTGGTAAATACAGGAAATAATGGTAAATGAGGACATAAACTAATGAGATCATGAGCTCTTAGATCATCACCTGGGTGATGTTTATTGTCAGACGATCCTGGAGACCAAAACAACATAAATGAACAATCAATTTGCTTTAAAATTTCCTCCATAAATTCTTTAAAAGACTCTAAAGACCATCTTTGTTTAGGTTTTCGTGCACTAATTTGTAAACCGATTATTATAGGAGAATTGGGCCACTGTTTTTTTAAAGCGTCTTGCAAAGATTGTTTGGGAAACAGATTTAATGGAGGAGGAGAGTTTGGTATTTTTAATGCAGTGAGTAAATGAAATGTTTTCCTGACTTCGTGCCAATTTCCAGAAGGAGATCGCATTTGTACATTCCGCGCTTTTTTTATAGGTAATTCAAATCCTAAAATGTGCTTTGGATTAATCCAATTAGCTAGGCGATAACCGAATTTACAAAAGCTAGAGTACCCAATTAAAGCGTAGTCATAGTGCTGTTGACGAAGCTTGAATAATAATTTTAAGCGGTTGATGTGTAAGCTCAAGACGCTTTGATCATGACGTCGATGTTTACTTTTTGTGTAGGAATACACTGAATTTATCGCAGGGTGTTCATTTAACACAGGAGCATTGTAACTATTAGCTAATACGTCAATTTGAGCATCGGGATAATATTCTCTCAAAGTCTGTATTAAGGGCGTTGTGCATACTAAATCACCGATGTTGTCACGGCGAATCACTAGAAATTTCACTAATGGCCTAAATTAATTTAGATTATTGATGAGAGTTAAAGTTTTTGAGATGACAGCTTGTGACTCTGGATAAGAAATGCACGAAGATGCTTGCTCAAGTAAAACCCACCGACCTTCTTCGACCTCATCTTCTTGAAGCGAGATATAGCCTGAAACTAAAGCCATGAAGTAAGTGACTGTTTTATGGATTTGCTCTCCAGCATAATAAAAAGTATAACTTTCAACAAGTGGTGGGCAATCCATAAAGTGATCTACAGATAGTCCAGTTTCCTCTTTGAGCTCTCTGGCGGCAGCTTGCTGCGGAGTTTCTTCATTTTCAGCATGTCCCTTCGGTAATCCCCAATAGCTTTTACTATGTTTTATGATAAACACATGCCATTGATTATTTTCTTTTTTTAAAGGGACGATGCCAAATGAGAAATCGGATTTCATGCTTTAAATTTCGCTAAGAGAATGCAGGAGTTATGTCCACCAAAACCAAAGGAGTTAGACAGTGCAACATCGACATCGCAATCTTTGGATCCTTTAGACCACACTTCAAAATCTTCCATACCATCTTCTTTGTCTTCAAGATTTTTTGTTGCGTGAAGCTTTCCTGTTTTAATTGCCATAGCTGTAGTGACTGCTTCAATGCCAGCTGCAGCTCCTAGTGGATGCCCAGTCATAGATTTTGTCGCATTGAGATAAATCTTGCGAGAGGGTTTGCCAAAAACTTTTTTCAAAGCTCTAATTTCAGCCATATCACCAACAATTGTTGATGTTGCATGAGCATTAATGTAATTAACACGCTCTTTTGAAATATTCGCATCAGCTAAAGCTGTTTCGATACAGAGTGCAACACCAGATCCATCTTCTCTAGGATCTGTCATATGCGATGCGTCGCAGTTTAAAGCCCCACCTAGATATTCTGCAATGATAGTAGCACCACGTTTTTGAGCATGCTCTAAGCTTTCCAGCATAAGAACGCCCGCACCTTCTCCCATGACAAAGCCATTACGATTTTTATCCCAAGGGCGAGATGCTTCTTCTGGTGCATCATTATTTTCGGACAGCGCTTTGATTGCCACAAAACCTGATAATCCAACTGGAGAAATTGCAGCTTCTGCACCTCCACAAAGCATGACGTCAGCATGACCTTGTCGTATGTGGTTTGCTGCATTAACGATGCAATAGTTACCTGTTGCGCAAGCTGTAGAAATAGAGTAGTTAGGTCCCATAAAACCTAAATCTATAGCGAGTAGAGCACTGCCCATATTAGTAATAATGTAGGGTACAAAAAATGGAGTTAAGCGTTTATAACCTTTATTTATAATCGTTTCAACACCGCTTGAAAATACATCCATACCACCCATGCCAGAACCAATCAAAATACCAGCGCGCTTTTTATCGATATTGTCGAGATTATCTAATTTGTAACCGGCCATTTCGAGAGCTTTTTTACCAGCAACTGCAGTGTAGGCGATAAATGGATCGACTCTACGTGCTTGTTTTTTATCGAGATAGTTACCAGCATCAAAGTCTTTGACACTTCCTGCAAAACGTGTGGGATAATCTTCACATGGAAATTTTTCGATCGGTCTAACGCCGCTTTTGCCTTGAAGTAAAGCTTCATAAAATGAATTCACGTCATCACCAAAGCATGACACAATTCCCATTCCTGTAATGACTACGCGTTTATTGGCCATATTTCTCCTATAGTGACTGTTTTACGGTCAGTACCTAAGTTTTTTTAGGCTTTATCATAATTGAATGTTTTTTTTAAAAGCGAGCTTTTGATGAGTAGCTTACAGTGACGCATCTTGTTTTTTAGAAACTAGCTTGCTAATACTTTTTAATTTAAAAAAAATCTAGTAACTAGCGATTTGAAGGGGTGACGGATGGTTCGTCCACACGAATATCTAAGTTGACAATTTCAGCAGTCTGCCATAATTCTTCTAAACGATATC
The DNA here is from genome assembly GCA_016463375.1 of Parachlamydiales bacterium. GTDB lineage: Bacteria > Chlamydiota > Chlamydiia > Chlamydiales > JAEMRK01 > JAEMRK01. Next base: position 6,355 of record JAEMRK010000016.1, read on the forward strand.
TCTCGCGCGTGCCAGGCATGAACAAATGAACCATTGTATCTAAATAGTCAATGACTACCCAGTCTCCCATTTGTGTACCTTCGACATGAACTGGAGTCACACCTTTTTCTCTCATAATTTCTACAACATAATTAGCTAAAGCGACAACGTGTCGATCTACACTACCTTCTGCTATAATGACATAGTCAGTTAAAGTAGATAGTGGACGCACATCAAGTGCTAAAATGTTAAACCCTTTTTTATCAAAAAGAGCTTGAGCAATAGTATTTAATTCGGGATGGCTCATTATAACTGCAAGTAATAGTTTATAATTTTATTTGCTACAGTATAAGCCGTTTTCTTGAATATAGTCCAGTACTTTATGTGGAACTAAGTGGATACAACAAGCATCATTTTTAATTCTTTGGCGGATTAATTGAGCTGAAATTTCAAGTATAGGAATTGGAGTTAACCCCTCTTTTAAAAGAGATGCTATTACTTTATTTTTAGGTAATATTTGTATCTCTTCTCTAACTGCCACGAGTGGTTGAGCCAATGTCAATAATTCTTTAGCATCTTTCCATTGTTCAAAGTTTGAAAGATGATCGTTCCCAAGTAAAAGAAAAAATTTATTTTCAGGGTACTTTTGAATTAATTGTTTTACTGTATCAATTGTATAAGAGGGGCTGCGTCTTTTAAGTTCACAATCCATCACTTTAAAACGCTTGATTTGCCTAATAGCCAAACGTAGCATTTGAATACGGTGTTTAGAGGGTAAAGGTTTAATTTTTTTTAACGGTGATATTCTTGCTGGAATAAACCAGACTTCGTCGAGTTCATAGATCTCACACATATTTATGGCGAGATTGATATGGCCAAAATGGGGGGGATCAAAAGTCCCCCCATAAATGCCAATACGTTTTGTTTTCATTGTCATAGTAAGAATAAGAGTTCGCGGTATTTTGGTAATGGCCAAATGGCATCATCAACTAGTGTTTCTAAATGGTCGATGGAGCAACGCACGCGTTCACAAAGAGCAAAAATATGATCACAGTAGGCAATACCTCTTGCTTCATAAGGTAGATGGCTAATAGCCAAATTCTCTTTTTCTAGTTCATAAATTGAACCAATGGATTGTTCAATAGTCGTTGTCAAGTTTTGTAACATTGCAGCTTGATTTGAAACCATACCTTTATGCACTTCATAAGCCGATTTTATGCTCTGACTCATATCGTTTTGGTATTTTAAAGCAGCTGGTAGTATTTGCGTTTTGAACAACTCAACCATCAAATTGACTTGGATATTCATTGTTTTAGAATAATTTTCCATCTCAATTTCATAACGGCTATGTAATTCTTGTTCATTCAATATGCCTTGGAAAACACGAATAGATTTAGCAGATTTTATGGCTCCAAATGCATGTGGCGAACTGTGAGTATTTGGAAGCCCTCTTTTTTCAGCTTCTTGCCTCCATTCGTCAGAGTAGTTGTCTCCAGAAAAACGGATATCTTTAGATGCCTTAAGCCATTTTCTAAGAATCGGCATGACAACTGCAGCTAAACGTTTTTCATCAATTTTTTCATTTTTTAATTCATCTTCAATTTCATTAATCAAAAGATGCATTTTTTCTGCAACGATTGCATTAATGACAGTTAATGGCATTGAACAGTTTGCGGATGATCCCACTGCTCTGTATTCAAATTTGTTACCTGTAAAAGCAAAAGGAGAGGTGCGATTACGATCTGTATTATCCTTAGGGAACTCTGGAATCACTGGAATGCCTACATTAAACTTCTGCTGTGCAGAAGATTTATGGACTATTCCTTTTTCGATATCACATAAAAGTTTTTCTAAAGCAGAGCCTAAATACACTGAAATGATCGCAGGAGGGGCCTCTTGACCACCTAAGCGAAAATCATTGCTAGCAGAAGCGGCAGACGCGCGCAAAAGATCAGCATGATCGTGTATAGCTGCAAGTACTGCTGTTAAAATCATTAAAAACGTTAAACTGCTCTCTGGAGTATCTGTCGGATTTAATAAATTGATACCGGTATCTGTTGCCAATGACCAATTGCAGTGCTTGCCAGATCCATTGATCCTACTAAAGGGCTTTTCATGCATTAAACATGCTAAGTCGTGTTTAACTGCGACTTGGCGCATGATTTCCATTAAAATAAGATTATGATCAACTGCCATTGATGAACGCTCAAAAACCGGAGCTATTTCATGCTGAGCAGGAGCAACTTCATTATGTCTTGTTTTAACAGGTATACCCAATTCTAAAGCACTATCTTCAAAGTCTTGCATGAAATGCAAGACGCGATCTTTGACAGAACCAAAGTAATGATCTTCGAGTTCTTGACCTTTAGAAGGAGCTGCTCCGTAAACTGTGCGACCAAGTAAGACAAGATCTGGCCTTAAATTTTTTAATGAGCGATCGATGATAAAATATTCTTGCTCACATCCAAGTGTTGAGTAAACCATAGATGCTTTAACACCAGTTAATTTCAATAAACGCAAAGTTGCTTCTGCAATTTTTAAGTCCGATCTCAATAGGGGGATTTTTGCGTCTAAAACATCACCAGTCCATGAGAAAAATATCGATGGTATGTATAAAGTAATACCATGGGCTGCTTTCCATAAAAAGACTGGAGATGTCGGATCCCAGCTTGTATAACCTCTGGCTTCGTACGTGTTCCTTAAACCGCCATTGGGAAAAGAAGAAGCGTCTGGTTCACCTTGGATGAGATGTTTGCCACTAAAAGTTTCAATTATATTATCAGGACTTTTCCAATCTATGAAGCTTTCATGCTTTTCAGCTGATGTTCCAGTTAATGGTTGAAACCAATGACAGTAATGTGTAGCGCCATTGCTAATGGCCCAATCTTTAATAGCTTCAGCTATTGTGTTGGCATAATTTGGGTTCAATTTTTCTTTGCCATTCATCGCGTTCATGATGTTTTTCATGACTGCTTTTGGCAGTGCTTTTTGCATCACTGCGAAATTAAATACGCGGCATCCAAAACGCTTTGATTGTAGGCCTTTTGGTTTTGGCTCTGCTTTTTTTGATACTCTTCGACCAATCAAGCTCACAGCTTCTTGTCGTGGATTCACGATAAAATCTCCCAATGGTTATTTAATGAATATGCCAAAAGTTTTTTATCCGGATTTACCGCAACGGCTTTTCCTGCTTTGTTTAAAAAAGGAATGTCATCGAAGCTATCAGAATAGGCAATGGTGTTTTTCAAGGGAACACCATTGGTATTGGCAAGTTGTTCTAAAATCAAAGCTTTATTTTTTCCAGTAATCAATCCGGAAATATTACAAAAGCGATTATGGCTGTCTACAGCATACTCAGTGGCATAAAAATGTTCGCAAGCAAACTTTTTAGCAAAGGCTTCGACAATAAAATTGGGAGATGACGATAGAATTACGCACAGATGGCCATTTTTTTTTGCTTGTAACCAACGGTGGTGGATATTTTCTTTGATAAATGAGGTCCACACTGAGTCGACAAATTCATCTACGCACTCAACGATTTGTTGTGCTTCTTTACCATTAAACAGTACTTTAAAACATTTATGGTGAAGATCTATTAATGGTGTTTGAAACAGGCGATGTTGCCATGCAATTTTAAAACAAAAGAGCATGGCAGATAACTTTAAAATTTTCTTTCGGTAAAGGAACTGACTGAAGGCGAAGCTGCTGTTGCAGTTGATTAAAGTGTTATCCAAATCAAATGCACTAATCCAATTAGATTTCGAGCGATGCGATCTTTTCTTCAATCTCCTCTATCCCTGTGTCAATTTTTTCTAGCCGCTCTCTTTCTGCTTTGAGCATTTCGTCGTAGGCAATAGCTTTTTCAAAGTTAAGACCTGAGCTGCCAGAAGCTTTACGCAATTCTTGCAGGTGGCCCATAACTTCTTTACGACGATCTTTTCTTTGCTGGAGAAGCTGTTTAAGTTGTTCCAAAGAAGCGAGATCGCTTTTTGGTAAAGACAGCAAATGCTGTTCTTTTTTGTCATTTATGATGTCTTTAATAGGTTTAAGAAGACGCTCAAATGACATTTTTTCCGCCTTGATTAAAGGCGCTTTTTGAATGTCAGAAGCAATTGTCTCTTTTTCTAAATTAATTTCATCAATAGATAATTTTTCTGCATTGTCAATGAGGGCTTGAATACGATCTTTAAGATGTTGAACGCGTTCTTTTTTCTCACGGTTGACGGCTTCTTCTTTTTGCAAACGTAGTTCTTCTTCAGCACGTTGTTTAGCAACAATAGGAGCTTTAGCATCAGTTAATTTAGTACGTAGATCTTTTTTCTCATCACGACCAAGTTCTGCTCTGTAAATTTGATTTGAAAGAGCGTCGATTTCTTGGTTTGCTTCAACATCAGAAATTTCAGCATTGGCAATTTTAGATGCAAGAGCATCGACAACTTGTTCAATTTCAGTAAAATTCTTTTGATAAACAATACGTTGTTCAGCACGGAATTTTTTACGTTCTTTATCCAAATCTTTTACTTTATCCCAGCATTCGCTCAATTTGGTGCGTGTGTGGGTAAAAGAGTGAGTATTCAAAGTTAAAATTTTCGCGATGCTTTGCAAAGCTTTAATTTCTTCTCTGTAATAGAAAAGGGGAGCTTTTAGTTGCGTGCAAGCAAAATGATCTGTAATAAAACCTTCAACATCGTCTAAAAAGAGTTGGCTCAACTCTTTAATAAGTTCTTTGCGACGAGGAAAGATTTTATCTCCCACGGCGGAAAGTCTACGGAAAAATTTATTCTTTTGACGAATGCGCATCTCAGTTTTAATCAGCTCTTTTCGCAAAGCATTGATACGAGCAGCTTCAGCATTCAAAAGAGTTAATTCGCGTTGTAACATCTGGTAATGGTCTTCGTGACACGCTAAAATTTGAGATTCTGCAGGGAAAATAAGTGTGGGTACTTTCACTAAACAATCTGTACGATTTTCTGCTTCAAATTCAACGGCTTGAATTGCAAGATCAATTTGTTCAATAGCAAATGCGGATTGTTCTTCAAGTAATTGTTTTAAACGGTGGCACTCATCGCATAGTTGGCGGTATTCGTTCCACAATTCTTGGCGGACTTGTGGACTAAGATTTTCTTTAAAAAGGGCTAAACAATTTTGTCTTGCTTCCCAAAAGCCTTTAAAATAAGGAGTTCCAGTCTGTGAAAGACAATTGCGCATGAAGGTCGTAGCAATTTGAAGTTTTTCTTCAGGTTGCTTAAGCTCTGCAAAGCGCTTTGTATAGTCTTCGAGGAGTTGAGAATGAGCGCTGTTTTTATCGCTTGTCTCTTCATGCTCTTCCACAGGAACTTCCGCTTCGATCTCTTGATCGAGGATTTGTTCTAGCTCTAGAGGTTGATCCTCTTGTTCCATAATTATGTTTTGCTCAAGATGTTCTGAATCTGTCATAGAAGCTCTTATCAATTTGCCTTATGCTATGAAGAGGAGAATAGATGCAATGGATTGACACTAAAAGAAGATGAAATAGGAACCATAAATGATTGCCTGTAACTCTTTTTTAGGTTTCACCCTTTACCTTTAGACAACCTATTCAATTAAAATTGCTCATTCAACAGGAAAAATGCTACCTCAGTTGAACAAAAATCGCAATCTTAACTTTGCTGATTTAAAAAACTTGCAGTGATCAATAAAGATTGTTAATTTTTATTTTTAACTTTTTAAAGGTAAAATTATGGCAAAACGACTGAATTTTGACGAGGGAGTAAAGCTATTTAAAGAATGCTCATTAGACGTGCTGCAAAAAATGGCACAAGAAGTGCGTTTTGAAAAACACCCTGAGAAAAAAGTCACTTTTGTCTTAGATACTAATCCAAATTATACAAATATTTGTAATGCAGATTGTAAATTCTGCGCATTCTATCGGAAACCTTCTGCTAAAGATGCATATAGTAAAAATTTGGAAGAGGTGATGAAGCATTTTGAAAATGCATCAAACGCTGGTTTAACGACAGTCATGATGCAAGGAGGATTAAACGATGATCTCCCTTTATCTTATTATGTAGAACTCATACAGGAGGCTCGTAAACGCTATCCACACGTCCATCCTCATTGTTTTACAGCGCCAGAACTCTGGAATGTTGCCAGAGTTTCTAATTGTTCTATTAACGATGTTTTACAAGCTTTATGGGATGCAGGACAAAGAACTATTCCTGGTGGAGGCGCAGAAATCATATCTGAGCGTGTTAGACTCATAGTGTCTCCGAAAAAAATGGAACCCCACGCGTGGATTGATTTACATAAGAAAGCGCATCAAATTGGGTTTAGAACAACTGCTACAATGATGTATGGGCATGTGGAAGAGCCTGAAGATATTGTTGAGCACCTTCAAACATTGAGAGATGCTCAAGATATAATACCTGGATTTACAGCCTTTATACCTTGGAGCTATAAGCGGGATCGTACAGTATTGAGACGAACTGTGCATAATTGGGCGGGTAAAGAAGCTTATTTTAAAATTTTAGCTTTTTCTAGAATTTATCTAGATAATTTTGATCATGTTCAAGCCTCGTGGTTTGGAGAGGGTAAAGAAACTGGAATGAAGGCCTTGCATTATGGTGCAGATGATTTTGGTGGAATCAATATGGAAGAAAATGTCCATCGAGCTACTGGTTTTGTTAACCGCACGGATCATAATGGTATTATACAAATGATTCGTCAAGCTGGTTTTGAGCCTATTCAGCGCAATCCTCTATACGAAATTCTTAGAACTTATGAAGGTGTAGAGCAAGTTGAAGTTCCCGATGCACAAAAAGTTAATGAACAGGATCGTTTAGCTATACTTGGTTAGAAAAGATCCCCTTGATGGTAATCTTGCATAATCATCTCGGCAGCAGTTCCAAGATTATGCAACTCGACGTTCAGCCAGCGAAAGGCTTCCTCTTGTCGAAACCATGTAAATTGTTTTTTTGCATAGTGTCTGGAAGCTGTTTTAAATTTCTGAATGAACTCTTCTAAATCTTTTTGTGTTTGAGCTGTTTCTAAAAAGCTCAAACACTGTTTGTAACCGATTGCTTGCGATGCTGAAGGATTAAGCAGTAATCCTTTTTCTTTCATAGTTTTGACTTCATCAACAAATCCCATCCGGATCATTTCATCGCATCGGTCTTCAAGTATTTTATAAAGCATTTCACGCGGGCGATAAATAAACCAGCAATGAAAATCAAAATCTTGAGTTGGGTAGCGACATTTCCAAGAAAATGCGCTAACAGGTTTATTCGTTAATTCAATGATCTCTAATGCACGAACAATTTTATGCTTATCATTCCTAGTAATAGTTTCTGCATAAACTGGATCAAGCTTAACTAATCTTTCATAAAGTGATTCTGCACCGTATTTTTCCAGTTCAGCTTCGATCTTGAGTCTTGTTGCTTCAACCGACGGAGGACCCTCTGGAGGGCCATATAACAATGAGCGATAGTAAAATCCTGCACCCCCAACAACTATGGGGACATGTCCAAGAGCTAAAATTGATTCGATTGCAGCGCGTGCTTCGTAATAAAAGTCGACTACATTAAATGATTCATCGATGTTTCGAATGTCAATAAGGTGATGAGGAATCTCTTGTCGTATAGCCGACGAAACTTTTGCCGTTCCAATATCCATCCCTTTATAGACTTGCATTGAATCGGCAGAAATAATTTGGCATTGACCAAGTGATTTAGATAATAGTAATGACAATTCAGTCTTGCCGGTTCCAGTAGGCCCTGCAATAAAAATAACTTTACGTTTTCTTTGATGGGCTGGGTTCCATATCCGTTCTTCAAGCGGAATGTGCAAATTAATTGACAGCTTACTTTTTTCTTCTTGCAGCAAGGATTCTGCCATTACTTTAAAGCCCTTTGATATACGTCCATGTTTTGAGCTATCTCATTTTTATTTGGAGAATTAGAATTCTGCCAAAGCTTTGTCTTCATTAGTTGTAATTGTTAAAATACTATTAAATCCGGCCATTTTAATCACATCCATAACGTCTTGTTCGACAGAACAAACAACAAGTTTCCCTTTAAGGGTCTGTAATTTTTTTGTTGCGGAGAGTAAAAGACGCATTCCAGCACTACTTAGGTACTCTACATTTGAAAAATCAAATAAAACCTTATGGTGACCTGTATCAATAATTGAGTGCACTTTTTTTTCAAGTTGCGGGGATGTTATTGCATCGATACGGCCATTAATTCGTAAAATAACGACGTCGCCTTGTTTTTCTTCTGAAAATTGCATACTTAAAAATCCCATTTGGAGTTCTGAATGAAACAGGTCTTACCTTAAAGGTATGAAACCTATGCTTAATTTTAACATAGAAATTTGAAATAAAACAAAGAATTTATACTAGTTTATTTTTTAAATAATCGAGTGCTAGCTGTTTTGCAGCTGCAAGTGATAATTGAAGTGTGGCGCCAGCAGCTTTACTGTGGCCGCCGCCTCCGATTTGTTTAGCAATTTCTTCAACATTGGGGCCACCAATAGAAGATCTAAGAGAGATGCGAACGCGTCCGTCTTGCAATTCTCTAAGCAGAACAACACATTTTAAGCCTTTAAACATCTTGTTAAACTCATGGAGAAAATCCATATCCATTAGGTTAGATGAAGGATCTTCATGGTGATAGACAAGCGTTTGAATCATTAGTTGTTCATTAAAGAAAAACTCTCTTGTTGCTAGTGCCTCTGCTAAAATATTAATGGTGTTAAGTGGAATCTGCTGGAAAAGTCTTTGGTGCATCAATTCCGGGTCAACACCTAGTTTAATGCACTCATCAGCTAATTTATGCGCTTTTCTTGAAGTCGAAGCATAAGAAAAACGGCCAGTATCACTAATAACGCTCGTGTAAATTCCAGTAGCGGCTTCTAAAGTTAATGGAAATCCGATTTCTTTATATAGCGTGTAAATCATAGCTCCAACTGAACATGCCCTTGTATCAATAACGGAGTTGGGGGTAAATGTAGAAGAGGGCAGATGATGGTCGATACAGATAGGAATGAGAGTGGAACGTTGTAAATATTTTGCGACTCTACCGATCCGTTCGAGTCTATGAGTATCTAATATGATAAATACTTGAGCATTAGAAACATCTAGATTTGAGTCATATTCGTAAAAGCAGTTATGGAAATTTAAAAACTGAAATCGCTCTGCTATGGCGCTATCAACTATAAATTTCGCCTCTTTTCCCAGATGGCGTAGTAATTCGATTAAAGCACAAGCAGAGCCAATGCCATCACCGTCAGGGTGTTCATGAGTGGTAATTAAAAAATGATGATTGTGGTGGATAATTTTTTTTATTTCACGCCACATTGCATTCTCTTAAATGAGAGCTGTCCTAGGATCAGTCTCTTCGTAGTATTCATTTTGATAAGTTTCTTTATGTTCTGTCGTACCTTTTCGATCTAAAAACTGAACACGCTCGGCAGCAACGCGCAGTTTGCAACGTTTTTCGCCATCTTTGCCATACCAAGTATCTAATTGCAAACGTCCTTCGACTAAAACACTCGACGAGCAATTTAATGATTGGGCACATAGTTCAGCTTGTTTACCCCAAACAACGACATCAACAAAGCAAACTTCTTGTTGTTTTTCACCATTGAGATTGTAAAATTCTCGATTCAAGGCAATAAGCAAGTCAGTTACAGAAGTTCCACCTGGAGTTTTGCGCAGTTCAGGTCTTTTAGTCAGATTACCTACGATCAAAACTTTGTTCAAACTTGCCATTTTCGTCCCCGGTTCTTTGGCGTTTCCAACAATAATGATGTTGAATGAGCCGCATTTAGCTCAATCGGGACATTAGCAAATAAATATTTTAATGGTAAGAAAATTTAACTTTAGGCTTTTTTTGTTTATTTAACTCGATGTTACGAAGGGAAAAGAGATTATTATTCTTCATATTGCTATAGTTTTTTAAAATTAAATGGGGAACTTATGAAGTGGATTGATGATTTTCAGCTCTTTTTATTCGATTTTGATGGCCTATTAGTTAACACCGAAGCTTTTCATCTGCTAGCCTATAAAAACATGCTAAAAAAGCGCGGCTTCGATTTGCAATGGGATTTTAATCGGTTTACTGTTGCTGCACATTCAAGTTCTGAAGGATTGCGAGAGCAAATCTATTATGATATTCCCGAACTTTTCAAATCCGAACCGAATTGGAGCGTTGTTTATGCAGAAAAAAGAGCTGAGTATTTACGTTTGATTTCTGAAAAAGAAGTAGAATTAATGCCAGGCGTTAAAGAATTTTTAAAATTATTGGAACAAAAAGATATAAAACGGTGTGTCGTCACACACTCTCCAAAAGTTCACATCGATGCCATTCGTTCTAAAAGTGCCATTTTAAATACGATACCTAAGTGGTATACAAGAGAAGATTACACAAATGCAAAACCCAGTCCCGAGTGCTATCAAAAAGCCGTTTTTGAAAATTCTGTGGACGGTGATCGTATTATTGGTTTTGAAGATACAGTTAGAGGCATTAAAGCATTACAAGGGACAAGAGCTGTTCCTGTTATGGTATCAGCTTTCAAGCCAACAGGTATAGACCAACTAAAAAAAGGGTCTTACCTTTTTATTCCATCATTGGAAGAGCTAAATCGTCTGGATAGTCTACATTCATAAGAAATAGGCCTGTTGCAGCAGCAGATTTGCCAGCTAAACGGCGATCTTTACTTTCTATAATTTGAATTAAGCTATTAACAGGGCGTTTTTTTTGAGCGACTTCAATGAGAGTACCTACAATATTGCGCACCATACGATATAAAAACCCATTGGCTTGGAATTCCAAGCGCACGCCGCCATCTTGTTCGATCACATCAAGTCTTTGTATAGTGCGGGTAGCGCCTTTAGCAGCGCTACCCTCAGTTGCAGAATTTGCAAACGATGTAAAGTCGTGAGTTCCAACAAATACTTGGGCTGCTTCTTTAAGCAATGAGATATCCATTCGTTGCTTGACCCATGTCGTATAGTGTCTTTTCATAGGATTTGTAATGGGATCAAGCCAAAGATTGTAATGATACGTTTTACTAATAGCGCTGTACTGAGAGTGAAAGTGCATGGGAACTTCTCGCATATGTAATACACGAATATCTTTTGGTAAAAGCCCGTTAAGGGCTTTGAGTATTTTTTTGCAGTCCAAACATTTTTGAGTTTTAAAGTGGGCTACTTGTCCATAGGCGTGAACACCAGCATCTGTTCGTCCAGCTCCAATGAGATGGATATCTTCTTGAAGTAAAGACGTCAGTATCTTGATTAAGCGTTCTTGGATGGTGTCGCCATTGGGTTGAATTTGCCAACCGCAATAGTTTGTTCCATCATACGCAATGAGGAGTTTGTAATTGTGGTTTTTTTGTGTCATCATTTATTAGGTTTTCAATCATTTGAGTGGCTATAGCCATATCCTCAAATGTTGTAATTTTAAAATTTGAGTTGGGGCCTTCAACAATTTTAACAGGGTGCCCGACTAATTCAACTAAACTGACATCGTCAGTTACTGTCAGTTGCTGATCGTTCGCTATTTCAAAACCCTTCATAAAAAGATCTTTAAAGGCCATTTGAGGAGTTTGGATCTCCCAAAGACTTTCTCTTTTTAAAGTACGTGATACAAATCCAGATGGGGTGCTTTCTTTTACCGTGAATTTCATTGGAGAAGCTAATACTGCTGCCCCGTATTTAAAGGCTGCGCGAATCAATTCATTCAGGCAAGGCACAAAGGGGCGAGCTGAATCATGAACAGCAATCATTGCGTTTTCATTTTGGACTTTCGATAAACCTGAATACAAAGAGTCTTGTCTTCTTTTACCTGGCTTTGCAAAAGATAAAGGATAGTGAGCAGGGCAATTCTGTTTGAAATGAACTTGGTATTCGTCTTCACAGACAACGATTATTTCTTTTATGAATGAGTTATTAAGAAAAATGTCAAAGCTATGTAGCGCAATCATTTTATTATTAAGGGGCAGGTACTGCTTGGGTTTTGCATGACCCATGCGTTTTCCAATGCCTCCGGCTAGTAGAATTAAACTGATGCTATGTTTTTGCGATTCCATGAGATTTCCTAAGTGTCAACAAAGTGATTTCTGGTGTTGAGAACCAACGAAATAAGATTTTACTGCCAAGCCCACGAGATATATGTACCCATTTACCATTTAATTGCATTAGCCCACGTTTGTATTTTTTATTCTCAACGCCAACAAATTTATTACTCAGCCAAGGTAAATTGACTTGCGCTCCATGAGTATGTCCACATAAGACGATGTCCATTGGACAGTTTTGCATTTGATCAAAGGCGTCTGGATTATGCACCATGGCAATGCCTGGATAATGCTTATTATAATCTTTAAAACCTCGATGAATATCTGCTTTATCCAACCATAAATCTCCAAGCCCAACTAAGTTGAAGTAAGTACCGCTGTAAGGAATTAGGATAGACTGATTATGGAGTAATTTGACGCCTGCTGTTTTTAGAAGTTCAATTAAACTATCTAAAAAAGGAACAGCGGCTGCATCTTTTGTCACCAATCCTGAACGCTTTTGATTTTTTCCAAATAGTTTGGAAAAAATCTTAGCTATTAACAAGCGATTTTTCCTTTCGATATCGAAATTGCCTTCTTCATTTTTAGTCACATAGCTTTGATAATCGTGATTTCCAAGTATGGAATAAATTCCCAAGGGAGCAATAAGCCCTTTTAAAAAAGAGCACAGTATTTCTGGTTGGTCTAACTTTGATTGACAAATCCAATCGCCAGTAAATAATAAAATATCCGCATCTAAAGCATTGATAGCTTTTTGAATGCGCATTAACCGTTTTTTTGACACGAGGTTGTTGAAGTGCAAATCTGAAAAATGGAGGATTTTTAATCCGTCGAGTTCTTGGGGAAGCGGTATGGTAATACTTTTTTTATTAATGCTCAAAATTTGGGGCTCAATAAATCTGGGCCATATCCCAATAATGGATATGATGCAAAATAGATCCCAAGCTATATTTTTCAAATTTAGTGCCATAGTATGGAGTAAATTTAACAGATTTATAACAAAAAGAACAGAAACAAAAAAAAGACTCCTAATTGATGAGGAGTCTTATCTAGCCAAGAAGAAATTAAAAAAAACGACTATTTTGAAGCGCGAGCGGTCGGTTCTGATAGATGTTTAGAAACAAGTTTTGTCATTTCAAACATATTGACAGCTTTATCAGTGCCAAAAACTTTTTTTAGTTTGTCGTCTGGAATGATGTTTCTTTTGTTTTTGGGATCTTGTCTGTTATTTTTTTTGATGTAAGCCCAAAGTTTTTTTGTAACTTCAGTACGAGGCATTGGTCCCTTGCCGATGATTGCCGCTAGCTCTTCGCTGATGTCAACGGGTTTCATCAAAGCAGAGTTTTTTCTTTCTTGTGCCATGTGATACACTCCTTAGTGTGTTTTATTAAACGAACGATTTATCTGGTCTTGATGAACAAGTGTTCATTGTTTTCTTTAAAATACATAAACGTCCCGATAAACCGAGCTAAAACGTAAAATGTTGATTCTGAAAAAAAATGATTAACTGCATAGCGATCCTTTTATCTCTGTTGGGATTTTTGAGTCAAAAGAAATTGCTACTATCTTTTCGAGAGAGCCCTTTCATAAATCGAATATCAACTTAGTGAGAAAATCAAATTAAATAGAAATAAATTTAACTTTTCGATAAATTAAAAATACTATAATTTTTCGACAGATGAATTTCTGTAATTGTAATGGATAATAAACATACTCAATACCTACTTTTAGTAAAACTAGCTAATCAGCTGAAAAACGCAACAGATATTGCGCATAAATGCGCAATTTTAGATCGATTGCCCCATGTCAATGAACAACTAACGCACTTTTTCCCCAATTTAAATTTTACACCATCAATCGCACTTGTCATTAAATCGATCATTGCAATAGGACAGCATGAACGTGTATTTGGAAAACCACAAACCAAATTAACACCAGAATTGGAACAACTTTTAGCAAAACTATGGGAAATTGAAGATTTTTACAGTGAAGTTGGTGGCATTATTGGCTATCAAATGCTTGTTTATCATGAACTTATCACTTCAGTATTCGAAAACCATCTGCAAGAAGAGTTTCGCCATCCCGAAGGAATTGATTTAAACGTACACACAAGACAAGTTCAAAAAGCAATAATTGCTGGTTTGCAAAACTTAAATACAATGGCTGAAATTTACCCCATTGGCGGAGCTGGTGATCGTTTAGGTTTAATTGATGTTAATTCGGGCAAGGCTCTTCCAACCGCTTGTTTAAAATTTCAAGGACGCACCTTACTCGAACAATTGATTCGCGATGTGCAAGCAAAAGAATATTTGCACTTTCAGATTTTTCATCAGCAAGTCAACGTTCCCATCGTCTTGATGACATCACATGAAAAACGCAACCGCGATCTCATCATTGAAATTTTAGAATCTAATAATTGGTTCAACCGTTCAAAAAACCGTTTTTATTTTTGTGTCCAACCGCAAGTGCCTGTAGTCACAAAAGAGGGTAAATGGGCTGTTGAAAATCCTTTAATGCCCGTTATGAAACCAGGTGGCCACGGGGTAATTTGGAAACTTCTTAAAGATGAGGGTATTTTAGAGCAATTGTCATCAAAAGGGTTCAAAAAAGCACTTGTCAGACAGATCAATAATCCGATTGCTGGTACTGATCATGGACTTTTAGCATTTTGTGGCTATGGCATTAGTAAAGACATGTACTTTGGATTTGCGTCATGTTCCAGAGCTGTCAAAACCGCTGAAGGCGTTTTAGTTCTTAGGGAAAAGCATGATAAAGATTATTTTACTTATACTTTATCAAATATTGAATATACAGACTTTGGCAAATACGGCATTGTGGACGCTCCGGTATCTCATGGAAGTCCTTACTCAAAATATCCCTCCAATACTAATATTCTTTTTGTAGACATTCCTATGGTGGAAAAAAAGGTGTCTATTAACCCTTTTCCCGGCGTCATATTAAATATGAAATCTAAATGGGTTGAAAAAGATTCTTCTGGAGCTGAGTACGAAACCACTTGCGGTCGATTAGAAACCACAATGCAGAATCTTTCAGATAGTTTTACTCAAACTTTTGATAAGAAACTGGATGATAAGCTTTTTGAAAAATTTAAATGCTATGTCACTTATAATGATCGACGCAAAACTATATCTGTAGCCAAAAATAAATATGATGAAAATAAATCGGCCATCGAGACGCCAGTTGGTTGCTACGAAGATATTTTACGCAATGCCTATCAACTACTTCAAGAAAACTGTCACTTTGAATTACCAACATATCCAGAAGATGGTTTAGTACCAATTTTTTTTAATTACCATCCAGCTTTGGGGCCACTGTATTCTATTATTGCTCAAAAGATTCGCGGTGGTAAAATGTGCGTTAATAGTGAAATGAATTTAGAAATTAGCCAGATCGATTTTCAAAATCTATTTTTACAAGGGTCTTTAGTTATTAATGCTGATCAAGTTATGGGGCATACAGATCATAAAAATCATCTGCTTTACAGCAATCAAACTGGTAAGTGCACATTACACAATGTCAAAATATGCAATCGAGGCATGAAACCATGCCCTCGATCGGAGTTATGGAAATCGTCTCACGATCACCATGAGATGTTGCACATACATTTAATAGGTAATGGAGAGTTTCACGCTAATAATGTCCATTTCAATGGAAATCATTCTTTTACAGTTCCCGATGGGCATAAATTAGTTGTTACAGAAGATGTCGAAGGCTTGAAATTTTCATTAAACCCAATTGATAAGCCCACTTGGCAGTGGGCTTATCAAATCGATGAAAATGAATCTATTTGTTTAAGAAAAGAAATTACTTAGACTGGTTAAACCACTTGTTCATGTCAAATTCTTCATACGGTTGAGAATATGCTGGTTCATTGCTTGAACCCGCATGTGCAATCCATAATTTACCAAGAGCTGGTTGGAAAATAACATTATGCAAATCGGAATCTCTTCCTATTGGCTCCATCATCATTTTTTCAAGTTCAATTTCATCAATAACATCTGTAGATCTTTTAGGAAGAATTTTTTCAAAGATTAATGGGTAGCGTATTGTATTACATCCAACAATGAGAACAAAACCTTCCGGAGGATAGATGTAAGCGCTCTTTAACATCTTATCATCACCAAAGATTACTGTATGGTAAGGGGATGAATCGATTGTAAAATTTGTTAAAAAGAATTTGTCATTTGTGCCATTAGGTAAATAGTTGGCAGGTAGCTCACCAGGTGCTAAATATGCAAATTTCTCGCCAGGTGCAACGAAATTGATCTGACTCGCTGTTGCATAAATTCCAGTTGCATCATCTGTTTTACCATCAGAAATGACATACCAATATTCGCATGTACGTTTTGAATTTTTTAAATACGTTTTGGCTTCATCTAGTGTGTTAGAATATTGTAAAACCATCCGCATTAAAAATGACATTGGAATGCCATTCCAATTTCCATAACCTTGTCCGCCAATTTCTCCAATAGCTATTTTTTGGGCATTCATGCCTGTAATACTACCAATAAATCCAGCATAAGAAACGTTAACATATCCATTTCCCGCTGATGGTTTAACTACCATCAAAGTGGCTGTTTTTTGAAGGCCATTTCCCATGCGGTATTCTAAAACACGCACATGATAAAGATGACTATCTTTGGATAAATTGGCAGGAGTCGTTAATCCGAGACAATGGTACATTTCAGGGAAAACATTTAACAAAAGAATTTGTTGAAAGTCAATGCCTGCGCCATCAGCAACGCCGTGCATTTCTTCCATTAATTCTTGAGGGATATGCGGAATAATGTTTGGCAGCTCTTTTAGAAAATCTTGAACACGGGTATCTTTTTGACCATTATTTCCCGGATTTTTTGGGGGATTAGTGATGAAGTTTTTAATATTAGCTTGTACTTGTTCTTTCATTAAAGAACCGTGTTGAAATCCACGCTCATATGGTGTTCCTTCTAAAAATAATACGTATTGGGATTGAGCTTTTTCCAATCTTGCTTCTGCAAATAAGCTTATACTTGAAAGAATTCCAAGAAAAATTAAAATTTTTTTCATTATTAACGCTCCTAAATAATTACTATTCTTAACTATATTTTATTATTATTTTTAAGAGGAGATCTATTTAAAGGTATGCTAAGCTTTTTGCTGTGAATGAGCTCATTTATTTTTTACATTTAATTGTGGTTTTTAGCTTTATTTTAGTCTGCAACAGATTAGGTAAAGAGTCGTTATTTGCAGCAGTTATTTTTTTAATGATTTTAGCAAATCTGTTTGTGCTCAAACAAATACCGTTTTTCGGATTAACAGCAACGCCTGCCGATCCTTATGTTTTAGGATCTTTGACAGCAATGAATATTTTAGTTGATGCAGGTCACAAAACACTTGTTCAGAAAGCGAGCTTGGCCACTCTAATATTTATGGCAGCTTTTGTCATATTTTCTAAATTACAAATTTTTTACATACCTTCTGACTTTGATACCAGCCAACAACATTATGTAGCTCTTTATGACCCCATGCCAAGGTTATTAATCGCATCATTAGTTGCGTGTTTTATAGCGCAGCAACTAGACGCCAAACTATTTAATATCTTAAAAAAACGTTTTAGTTCCCTTTCATTCACTATGTTAAATGCAATTAGCGTTTGCATCTCACAAGCTGTTGATACAACTGTTTTTGGTTATATAGGATTATGGGGTATTGTTAATTCCTTGTGGTCAATTATGGCTGTTAGTTATTTTTTAAAACTTGGACTTTTAGTTTTTTCTTCACCCTTATTAGTGTTGACTAGAAAATTATGCAAACAACCGCTTTAACTTTTGATTATGAGTTGCTACACACCTCAAAAAAATCGCGTGCCAGAGTTGGTCGTATTCATACGCCTCATGGTATAATCGACACGCCAGGCTTTGTAGCTGTCGGGACAAACGGTGCTTTAAAGGCATTGGACAATACTGTTGTTAATGACATTGGCTTGCAGCTCATGTTTTGCAATACGTACCACATGTTATTGCAGCCGGGTACAACTGTTGTTAAAAATGCGGGGGGGTTGCATAAGTTTATAAACAGACCTTTTCCAATTATTACAGATTCTGGTGGATTTCAAGTCTTTAGCTTAGCTTATGGATCCGTTGCCAATGAGTTAAAAGGTCGTGGTACAAAAAAAAATGATGGCTCGGTGATGAAAATCACAGAAGAGGGCGTTTTATTTAGATCTTATCGCGATGGGACAAAAGTTTTATTAACTCCAGAAACATCTGTTCTAGCGCAAAAAGATTTGGGTGCTGACATCATTATACCCTTTGATGAATTACCTCCTTACCACATAGAAAAAGATAAGCTTGTCCAATCACTCGACCGCACTCATCGATGGGAAGAACGCTCTTTAAATTGCCATTTAGAAAATCCCCAAAATCAAGCGATGTATGCAGTCATTCATGGCGGTATAGATCCAGATCTTAGAGAAAAAAGTTGTCGTTTTTTAACTAAACTTGCGTTCGATGGCTACGCCATCGGTGGCAGTTTGGGTAAAAATCGTCAAGAGATGTATACGCTTTTACAAGAAACTATGCCCTTCATTCCAAGAGAGAAGCCCAATCATCTTTTAGGTATTGGTGATTTACCATCTATCGATATGGCCATACCACTGGGTATCGATACATTTGATAGCTCTTATCCAACACGTAGTGCTCGTCATGGAATTTTGCTTAGTTATAAAGGTGATATTAATGTCACAAAGCGCATTTACCAAAATGCATTCGTGCCACCCGACCAAAATTGTAATTGTTTAACTTGTAAAAACTATACGCTTGCGTATATTCATCATTTGTTTAAAGCCGGTGAGTTAACCGCAATGACATTGGCAACAATTCACAATCTTTCATTCATGGTTCAACTAATGCGTAATTATCGCGAACAAATTTGTGCTGATTTGATTTAAAGACTGCTCACAGTTTGACTTTTAAAAACAGTTTTTTTAATATTTTAGATATTTAAAACAGGCAATTGACAATGAATCAAGAATTAGAACAAAGAATTAAGTCATTCAAAGAGCGTTTAGTTGATATGTGGAGGTATCTTTGACTTAGCCTCAAAAGAGGCCAAAGTTAACGAACTTGATGAAGTTATGGCATCCAATGGATTTTGGGATGACCAAGTTTATGCTCAAAAAATTATATCCGAAAGTAACGCTTTAAAAACCTGGACGGTCCCTTATGCGGATCTGAAAGAGCGTTTTTCTAATATTGATGAACTTCTTCCAGAAGCCTATGATGCTCAAGAAGAAGAAATGGTCCAAGATCTTTTGATTGAATTTACAGCAATTGAAAAAGAACTAGAGTCTTTAGAAGTTAAGCGCATGCTTTCTGGCGAACTTGATGCTAAGAATTGCTATTTAAGTATTAATTCTGGTGCAGGTGGTACAGAAGCTTGCGATTGGGCATTGATGTTATCTCGGATGTATGAGCGCTGGGCTAGCGATCACAAATGGAAGATCGATATGGTCGATCGAGTTGATGGCGAAGTTGCCGGTATTAAAAATGTCACTTACAAGATACAAGGGCCCTACGCTTATGGTTATGCCAAAGCTGAAAAAGGTGTTCATAGACTTGTTCGTATTTCACCGTTTGACTCTAACGCTAGAAGGCATACAAGTTTTGCATCAGTTGAAATCACTCCAGAGATTGAGGACGATATTGTTGTAGAGATCAAACCTGACGATATTCGCGTTGATACCTATAGGGCCTCTGGCGCCGGTGGGCAGCATGTGAATAAAACAGATTCTGCTGTGCGCATTACACACATGCCTACAAATATTGTTGTATCATGTCAAAGTGAGCGTAGCCAAATTCAAAATAGAGAGTCTTGTATGAAAATGCTGCGCTCCAAGCTTTACGAAAAAGAAGTTATTGAAAGAGAGAATGCAATCAAAGCATTAGCGGGAGAAAAAAAAGATAATGCTTGGGGCAGCCAGATCCGCAATTATGTTTTCCAACCCTATACTCTTGTCAAAGATACCAGAACCGGTTATGAAACAGGCAATGTCCACGCAATGATGGATGGAGATCTCTTAGATGAATTTATTGTCGCTTACTTAAAAGAATTTGGAAATTAGCTATGGAAAAAGAGATATTGAGGCCCGATGTTAATGTGCGTTTTACAGAAATGGACGACGCCCCTTACTTAAGGCAATGGCTATTAGAACCGGGTGTATTGCGTGGATTTCCAATGCAAGATGTGCAAGAAGTTGATGATGCAGTTAAACATTGGATTAGTTTGAGCCGTTACCGCTGCTCATTGACTGCTGTTATTGATGGTGTTCCTTGTGGATTAACGACACTTTATTTAATGCCTTATCGAAAACTTGCACATCAGTGCTTATTTTCAATTATCGTTGGCACGGAATATCAAGGTAAGGGTGTTGGGTCTGTCTTGTTGAACAACATTATGCATTTGGGTAAAGAGCAATTTCGACTAGAGGTACTCTATCTAGAGTATTACGAAGGAAATCCTGCAGTACATCTCTATAATAAATTTGGATTCAAAGAAGTGGGTCGACAAAATCATTTTCTCAAAGAAGATGGGAAGTTTGTTCCTAAAATCACGATGGAACGACTTCTTTAGATAAATGCTAACTCCTGAAACTTTAGCTCAAGTACTGCAAGAGTATACGGGCTTTAAGTTCGATTTCATGCTTAATGATAACCGCACTTGTATGATTTCTATGAAAGGCAATCGCTTTTTTAAAAAGCGATTGTCAATTCATCGTATGTTTTTACAAGCTCCAGATGATGTTCTTCAAGCTGTTGCGCGGTTTTTAAAAAAGCGCGATAAAAAATCAAATCGCATTATTAATGTTTTTATTCAAAATCAATCTAGTCACCTCGATCATACCCCTAAAGTTAAGAAAATCACTATTAAAACCACGGGGGTTTTATACGATCTCCAAGCAATTTATGACGAAATCAATCAATATTATTTTGATAAAAAACTCGATCTTAAGATCACATGGTCTAAGCCAGGACGTGGACTAAATCACATAGTTTTTGGCAGATACTTCGACACCCTAAAACTTATTAGAATTAATCAAATGATGGATGATCCCTTCTTTCCTTATGAATTTGTTTCACTAGTGGTTTATCACGAAATGTTACACCACGTAGTTCCTAGCTATTACGATCAAAAAGGCCATTTTAGACAGCATGGTCCAGTGTTTAAAGCAGAGGAAAAAAAATTTAAACAATATTCCTTTTGTCAAAAATGGCTAAGAGCTAATAAAAAAGAGATTTTCAATAGGCAAAAAGCTCAATAACTTGCTAAAATTCTTCTGTTTGGACAAGAGAGGATTCATGGCAGGTCATAGTAAGTGGGCTAATATAAAACATCGCAAAGAAAGGGCAGATGCCAAAAAAGGTAAGTTGTTTTCTCGAGCGACAAAAGAGATCATCAGTTCAGTTAAGATGGGTGGCCCCGATCCTAAAACTAATCCACGTTTGCGATTAGCGATTCAAAAAGCCAAAGAAGTCAATCTACCTAACGACAATATCGATCGTAATATCAAAAAAGCGTCATCTGATGAACAGGCCGACTTTACAGCTATCACGTATGAATTATACGGCCACGGTGGCGTTGGTTTGATTGTTGATGTTTTAACTGACAACAAAAATCGTATATCTTCAGACATTCGTATTGCGACTAATAAGCAAGGTGGCACTATAGCAAACCCTGGCTCTGTTGCGTTTAATTTTGATCGTAAAGGGGTCATTCATGTGGCTAAAGACGCTGCTTCAGAAGATGACATGTTTATGTTGGTTACAGAAGCTGGGGCTGAGGATTTTGAAGTCCAAGATGATGTTTACGTCATATTAACAGATCCATCACAACTTTATGCAGTCAAAGATGCTATCGAAGCTAAAGGTTTAAAAACATTACAAGCTGAACTTGAAATGATACCCAAAGTCTGGGTTGAGTGTGATGAAGAGACAGCTAAATCTAACTTTGGTCTTATCGATTGGTTAGATGGATTAGATGACGTCGATGCTGTTTACAACAATATGAAGTAATGGATTACACAATCAAATGTCCAATAGAAGTATTGATTGGACTGGCTCAAAAATATGCAGATGAAGAAGGTACTTGTCTTCTTTATTCTGGTAGTTCCTTTGATTCTGCATCTCAAACTTTGTTATTCTTGTTTCCATATCAATCCATGACAATTTCTTGCCACTCTAAGGACACTTGGGATACCATCCAAGAATCCTTGGGGGCTTTAAATAGTTCAAATAATAGACCTGAATGGTGTGGTTATATTACCTATGAAATGGGGACAAGTTCCCAATCTCATAGTCATATTCCCTTAATAGAGCCAACAATACCACTAGCTTATTTTCAAAAATGCGCACTGACACTTAGGTGGAAAAATGGCACACTTGAGATATTTGGCATTGAAGAACATCTTGAAATAGATCAAAAAAATGAAATAGATTTTTTGATGAAAGGTCAGATTTATCCTGTTAAAGATGGACTTTCATCAACTGTAAACTCCATTGTTAAACCGCTCGAATCAATTAATTGTTACAAAAAAAAAGTATTAGCTATTCAAGAAGAGATACTGTGTGGAAATGTTTACCAGGTAAACTTATCACAGCAATGCGTGTTGAAAGGAACATTTGATCCTTTTTATACGTTCTTACAAATTATCAAAACTAATCCTGCACCTTTTTGCGTTTATTTTAAGACACCCAACGCAACCATTGTTTCATCGTCTCCAGAACGCTTGCTGAAAAAAACAGGCTCTATACTTGAAACAAGACCGATCAAAGGGACAGCTCCACGTGGAAAAAATAGTGCTGAAGATGAGAATCAACTGAGCAGATTAAAAAACTCGATAAAAGATAAGGCTGAACTGTTGATGATTACTGATCTGATGCGCAATGATCTTAGTCAAGTTAGCATTGCAGGAACAGTTAATACTAAAGAGCTGTGGCGCATTGAGACATATACAAATGTTTTTCATATGTTGTCGATTATTCAATCTACTGCTAGATCCCATTATCATCCTTTAGAAATTATTAAAAAAATATTTCCAGGCGGATCGATTACTGGATGCCCGAAATTGAAAGCAATCGAATTTATTCATCAATTGGAGCAAAGATCAAGAGGTGTTTATACAGGATCTATCGGGTATTTTTGTGCTAATGGTGACTTTGATTTTAACATAGCAATAAGAACTTTGGTTTTTCAAGACGATTTAGTGGATATTCAAATTGGCGGGGCCATTGTTTGTGACTCCAATCCAGAACTTGAATACCAAGAAACTCTTCATAAAGGACAAACACTATTTAAGGTATTAAACCATGACTTATGTGTTTTATGATGGTCAATTTTTACCAGCAGATCAACCTTGCTTAACATTAAACCATCGCGGATTTTTATTTGGTGATGGTGTTTTTACAACAATGGCTGTGCAAAATGGTTTATTAGAAGGGTATCATTGCCATATTCAGCGATTGATAAAACAATGTGATAAGCTCAATATCAAAATGCCAGAATTATCGATGAGCTGGATCAGTCAATTGATTGAGTTAAATCAAGCATCCGGTGGACGATGGCGTTTAAAAATGATTGTGACTGTAGAAAATGCCTGTAATTTAGCACTACCTGATCGTGAAGGTAAATGGGCATTGTTATTAGAGCCGGTTGCATTAACAAACAAACCATTGAAAGTGATTACTTATCATAAACCAATAAATCATGCATTGTCATGCTTCAAAACTTTGAGTTATCTTGAGCGCTTATATCTGAAACAGTATGCGATAGATTTAAATGTTGATGATGTCTTAGTTACTCATAATGGTCATATTGTTGAAGGTGCTTTTTCAAGTTTATTCTGGGTAATGGATGAAACAATTTTTGCACCGCATAACCATTTTGCACTTCCAAGTACAACACTTAATCACATTGTTAATGCAGCAAAT
>JAEMRK010000118.1 GCA_016463375.1 Parachlamydiales bacterium
ATTTTTCTAAAGGTTTGGCGTCAACTTTTACTGCTTTTTTCTTATGTTGTTTAACCCAATCTTTGTAAACATTATTTACCAATGTAAGATCAACACCGGAATTTAAGTGTACAAATTCACCCTTACATTTTTTGAGTTCTTGAGTCTTTTGAGGAAGATCAAAATACATATCAAAAATGAAGTTTTTTAAAGCATCGTTACTATGCTTTTTAGAAAGAACCGAAGCTTGTTTCCAGAGAGAGGCTTTAAGATTCTTTTTCTCAGTTTGAGCTTCTCTAAATTTTAAAAGCTGTTGTTTTTCATCAGCGATGTTTGACTCTCTTTTATGAATTTCTTTTCTTAAAGCCCTTCTCAATTTTGCAGCTTCTTTTCCAGCAGGAGTATCTATACGATACTTTTTGCTACGATGGAAAGTGTTTTGAAGCAATTTATAGTCGTGTTTTAAAGAATCGAGTATCTTGTCATGACCCGTTTGATGTTTTTGGGCAAGAGATAGGGCTTTAACTAGTAAGCTAATGGCCCTTGCTGGTTGGTACTCGTCGGTTTTTATGACATTTGTTAGCTCAACGATCTTTTTAAGAGATTCGTTTGTGACATGAATGTCTGGTGCATTAGTATTAGCAAACTGACGTAAAATATCAATTGTGTCTTGTTTGGCCGTAGGTCCCAGTTTAACGACCTGAAACTGATTAGCAAATAAAGGCTCAGACGTTAAAGATTTATTATATTCTTTAGGCGTCGTTAAACCAATCACGTGAATTTTTCTAGGATTGGTATCCATATGAGCTTTTAATATGTCTAATGTATGTTTGTTTTTAGGTTCACTTAATGTCTCGATACCATCAATCACATAGATAGTATTATCTTCATGTGATTTGTTTTGATCAAAGACGCTTTCTAAATCATTTTTTTCAGTGAGGCATGATGCATGGGCATAAAATACTTGTTTGCCTTTTAATGCAGGTATTGAGCCATTAGACATTTCATAAGCTAATTTCATCATCATACGTGTTTTACCAATGCCGCATGGTCCGACAATGATTGGATGCATACTTACGTGCTTTAGATCACCTAGTATCTCGACAATTTCTCTAAGTTCATTATCACGGCCTGGCTGAGGTTGAATTTTTCCAGCTTTGGCTTCATCAGTTAAATTACGAAATGGTGGTAAATCATGGGGCGGTGCCTTCAGAAATTTAAAATAAATGCCGACTATACCAATCATTACTATGATAAAGACAACGATAAGAATGGGAGTCGCAATAGGAATAACAGTTCCTAGCAAACTTCCAATTAGGATGGGGATAGAGAAGAATTCAACATAGCTACGTAATATACTGTAAGCTTCTTGATGACTTTGAACGTGTTTGTGTGTTTGAAAAGGATTAATTAACTTCTCAAATAAATCAGAAAAATGGTGAAGAATGATTTGCACTTTAGAATTAATAAATTTTAATTTTACCTTAATGGGGCTCAATTCTTCAGTTTCAACTTTAACAGGCTCTTTGGCCATTGATTTAATTACAGTTTTAATTGATGTAGACTCTGGCATTCTAGTTTGAGCAGCTGCTTCAACTTGCTCAGCACTCAAAATCTGAAGTAAATATTTTTTTGATTTATCATTATCAGCAACCAAATCTAATAGCTCTGCTATTTGAGTCTCATTGGATTCATTAATCAATTTTTTAGTATTAGATTTGAAATTGTTAAATAAACTTGTCGCTGGAGCTAAGTGTAAAGCCTCATTTAAAATTGGTTTTACCTTATTCCAAGAGCGTAAATTAGGAGCTATTGCAGCTTGCTCTTGTAAAGCCTTTGTGCATCTGTTAAATTTAATTTTATCTAATTGTGATTTATTAACAGTAGGAAGCTGTATAGGACTAGTTTTTAGATTATTATTAACATTATTATAAATATTCATAGTTAACCCTATGTTATTATAAGGT
>JAEMRK010000017.1 GCA_016463375.1 Parachlamydiales bacterium
CAATAATGCCTGTCCATATTCGAAATTGAATGTAATTATTAGAAAACTAACAAATATCCGAGCTATTTTGTAAGTTCGTTTTTATTCGGGCTATTTTAATTGTTATTAAGATACCGCAGCTAAAATTTCATTCGAATTAGTCCGCATATTTGTTAGTTCATTTGGATTATAGCATTATTTTTAAAAAATATCAATTGTTTCTTATTAACACAAGGTCTTAGTTTACAACATTTTACATTTATTTAAATGTCATTTGAGTTGTTGTAAAGCGTCTCTCAGGCAAAAGTAAAATTGTAGTAAGTCTGGATTACAATACATCGTACAAAATCAACGTTGAAAAACCTCAATATTTGGTAAATCGTAGTAATTTGGAATTACTTTGGTAGCTTTGGTAAAATCTTGATTAATTGTGAACAGATTAGGCACAGCAATGACATACATACCCGCATCAGCTGCAGCACTAACACCTGCTTGAGTATCTTCAAAGACTAAACAAGAACACGGACGCGTACCTAGTCGTTTAGCTGATTCTATATAGATGTATGGCTTAGGCTTATTTTTGCCTTCAGCATCCGTGTAATCATCTAAATCATCAGTTCCAGAAATGATTAAATCAAAAGCGTTTTCTAAACCAATTTGTTTCAGATTAATTAAGATCTCATCTTGATTAGCTGATGAGGCAAGACCAAGCTTAATCCCTAATTGTTGTTTGTTTTTTGATAATGAACGAGCAAAATCCACCATAGGTTGAATAGGATCAACACCTTGCTTTTGAAGTTCAATGTATATGGCATTTTTTATATCGATAATTTCATTTGATAACTGAAGGCCTTTAGATTGCTCAATCATCTTTAAGATGTTGATTGAGCTATGACCTACTAAGGGCATGTATTCTTCAATAGTGAACTCAATATTTTGAGTTGCTAAAGCTTCTTGCCATGATAAGAACTTGAGGTGTTCGGTATCTACCAAGACTCCATCACAATCAAAAATGATTGTCTCAATATTCGAATATTTGACAGCAGCGGCTGGCAAATATGTAGTTATAAAAATTAAGAAAATTAGGATCCATTTAAAGGATTTAATAAAACTGATATACATATTCTGTCTGCATCATTTGTAAATTTATAAAGAAATATATTCTGCTAAAAGCTTTACAATGTAAAGCTTGATAAATTGATTACTTGCGAATGCAAAAAAAAAAGAATCTGGGTGATAGGATTCGAACCTACGACCCCTTGCACCCCATGCAAGTGCGCTAGCCAAGCTGCGCCACACCCAGATAAAACTTAGATTGAGGCTACAAGGCCTTCAAATTGAAATTCTGCTTTTTTGAATTGGTCAACGCCGATGCGAGCGCATTCTTCGATAATTTTTTCTAATGTATCGGTCGCTTCGACTTCGGCTGCTGAAATATCTACAGATATTGAGGCAGAAAAAAATGTTCCACCACGAACACCTTTGACTTTAAAATTGGCAAAGATGCCATTTTTAGTTTTAGAGATATTTTTAAAACGAACAAGATTATTTTCAGCCAAATTTTTCATATTTCATTTCCGCAAAAAAGAGCATTTTAGAGGGGACAACTAATAAGGTCAATAGTGTTGTCGGCAAATGGGAGCAATGATAAAGTTTTTAGCTTAGTGAGTCAAAAAAGGTCGGCAAATGAAATACGCTATCAAATTACCTTATCAACTAGAGTCATCTTGGGAAGAAGCACTTCATGAAGAATTACAGAAACCTTACATGGATGATTTAGCATTATTCTTACAGCATGAAGAAGAAATGGGTATGGAGATTTTCCCTCCCAGAGATTTAGTGTTCAATGCTTTTTTTAAAACTCCTTTTGAAAAGACACGAGTTGTGATCGTTGGTCAAGATCCGTATCATGGACCAGGTCAGGCACATGGATTAAGCTTTAGTGTGCAAAAGGGTGTAAATCCACCCCCCTCTTTACAAAATATTTATAAAGAACTGCGTGATGATGTTGGCTTTACAATACCAAAACATGGTTGCTTAGAAAGTTGGGCAGAACAAGGTGTGCTTATGCTCAATGCAACATTAACTGTTAGAGCTCGCCAGCCAAAATCTCATTGGGCTCGGGGTTGGGAAAAGTTCACTGATTCAGTAATTAAAGTATTGAGTCATCGTGAAGATCCCATAATTTTTGTTCTATGGGGAAAATCTGCTCAGGAAAAATGCAAATCTGTTCTTAACAGTGAAGAAGCGAAAAGGCATGCTTTATTAATGGCAGCTCATCCCTCTCCTTATTCTGCACACCATGGTTTTTTGGGATGTAAGCATTTTTCAAAAATTAATTCATTACTTTCTAGTAGGGGTGCAAAACCCATAGATTGGAATTTGCAATAAATTAAATTTTAATCCCCTTTAAGTAAAATTAATGTAACATTAATACTTAATAAATATTGATTTGTTACAATATTAAAGCGGTTTCATTATTACCCGCTTTTTGAGGGGAATTATGTCTTTAAAAAGTATAATTAATGTCATTCTTAACTCCACTAATCAAGATCTAAACGAAGCTATAACAAGCTGGGGAATGGATCTCAAAATTAAAGCTCACTCAACAGTTCTATATATTCAAACAAAGATTTGGCAAGGCCAAGATTGTATACCATCTACAATCAGGCAGTCTTTATTTGAATCAAGATACAAAGATCCCTATTTATCCTATTTTACAATTGATGAAGATCACAACGCTGTTTTTCTTAATTATCAAGGCCGACGTCATGGAAATGACGCAGTTGCTTTAAAAGAATTTATTAAGGAATTTGGTTTGTATTCTAAGAAGTGTCACACATCTTTAAAGAAGAAAAGCTCACAAGCTGACTCTTGTCCTTTAAATACTTAAGTTAACTTGGGGAGTAGAATACTCCCCATTTAAAACTTATGTTCTTTTTTCACTTAATGCTGCTAATAGTGCGTCAACTTTGGCTTTCAGTAAAATAATATCTTTACGGTGGCCCATAAGTTGTTCTTTACCAGCTTCTACTTTTTCTAATTCTTGCATACGTCCAGCGAAGTGCTGTAATAAATGGATTGTGCTTTCAGTATCTGTAATAAATAAGAATTCTTCTCCATCAGTACGGCGCATGCGATTCAATAGACCCACGCGGTCTTTTTGAGAAATTGTATCAGAAGTGATGATGCTTACGAATTCGCCACGTTCTAAAACTTCTTTAGATAGGCGTATTGGTATTGAAAATTCACGAGTCATTGCTTTGATCGCTTCGGCACCTTTACCTTTAGAGACAGTATCTTTAACTTGTCCGGTAAATAGAGATTCTAAAATATCGCTTGCGATATCTTTATCTCCATTAGTTAGTGTCAACAGCATGTTTTGTATTTCGCGAAATGTTGAACGCGTAATTTTCATGGCAAAGATACGGCGTAGCGAACCTTCTAATTGGCTTAGGAACTTTTCATCAAACATGGTGGTAAAACCCTTATTACGTTAGAAAAAAAAGGGCTTTCGTCTTTAAAGAAGAAAGCCAATCTAATAGCCTATAGAATAGAATCAAAAAAAGAAAGCTAGAATAGCGCTTTCATTTTTTGTAAAAGTTGATGAATTTCATTACGTTGATCATTAGATAATTCATCTTGAGAACGTTGCAAATGGCTGAATAACCGCTTCAAAGCATGAAGAGCATTATCACCTGCATTCTGACGACGACCATCTTCATGACCTAAAGGAAACATCTCACGTATAGCTGTTAGAATCTCTTGTTTGGTTAAACCAGTCGAATTACGTATAATTTCTTCTTTTTTATCAATTGTACCTTCGCGACTAGCTAAAGTATAAACAGCTTGTCTAGGCATTGATTCGACTAAAGGATGTAAAGCTTTTGGTATAACTTCAAAAAATTCAAAGTATTGTAAGAAGTTGTAAGGGGTTTGTCTATTACCATATGTATTAACAAGCCAAGCCGAAAAAGCGCCCTCTTTATAATTTTTTAAAAGAGTTTGAGCTTTTTTTATTCGTTCTCCATGCAATATTGCAGCTTGATTTGTAATTGCTTTAACTTCTGATGTTAAAGCCGATAATGACCTTAAGTCAGCCTGTATATCTTGTTCATCATATGCGTAATTTTGTAGCAAGAGAGTCAGTCTCTCTTTTTCAGTTTCAGAAAGCTCTGTAAATCCAAATACACCTGAAAAGCTTGTGAGTTGGCCGTCAGCGGTTCTCTTGGCAAGTTCAGCCATTTTAGACTGACCTTTATCTTTATCTCCGCGTAAACGCTTAAATAATATCGAGTTGATTTTTGACATGTCGCACCTGTTGTAAAACTGCTTTACAGGTTGTACTTGATTTGGAATTTTTCGTAAAAAAAATTATTAAATTTATTAAATTATTTGAATTTTCCTTAACCTTTCAATTGAGGGAGTGTCTTTAAGAATATTAATCAGCAAAGAATTAAAAGCACATTCACAGATATATTCATCAGTGGTTCCTAATACGACAAATTCATTAAATTTTAGTGGCGAAGATGACACCTCAACATTTGACTTTTTCCAATCTTTAATTATAAGACCTAATTTTGGTTTACTAATATTGCAATGCACAAAATCTTTACTAAAATCAGATAGGTCTGCCTCTCGTTTCACACTTATGCTGCCAAGAAAATTAATGTCATTCTCACCTTTGACATTTTTATAAAATAGAAAAACGGGGAGTGTTTTAAATTTACTTGGCAAAGAAGGTGTTACAAAAGCACCGAAGCCTTGATATATGACGGATTGATAAGGCTTAACTAATTTAAAAAAAGAAAAACAGTCCTGAAATCGCATACGGTCGTATAGATCAGAAATTTTATTATCACTTTCCTTAGTATGATTTTTGTAATTATTTGCTAAATAGCTGTGATTTGTACTTCTTTCACATTTTGGAGAAAACATTAAAAAACCTCATAGTTTAGAAAAGAAATTCTGAAATTAAGAGGTTTTTGAGAATTGATAACAATATTAAAACTTAAACAGTCGATTTCTTTTCAGCGTCTTCAATTGAGAGTGCACGCGATCCTAATTCCTTTTTAAAACGATGCAGGATTTCTTGTGTAAGAGCTATATAGTCTTCGCCCGCACGAGATACTGCAGATGTGAATACGGGTTTACCCATAATTGCAGCTTCTGAAACAGTAATATCTCTTCGTATTTTGCTATTGAATAGCTTACCTGGAAAAGTTGATTCAATTACTTCTAGGAAAGCTTCGTTACTTTTTCCACGAGGATTCCAAAAGGAGAGACAAACGCCTGCAACATTAAGCTTATGTCTTTCACCAATACTTTCTAAAAATTGACCCAGGCGCGAAAGCCCTTTAATGCTGTAAAATTCTGGAGCTGCACAAACTAATGCAAAATCAGATGCGATGAGTGCAGATTCAGTTAACCAGCAAAGAGATGGTGGCGTATCAATAATAATGTAATCATATTTTAGTGGGGCTAGTATTTCTTTGAGACGTTCATGAGAATAACGATCAGATGCAAGTACACCTGAAACTTCAACTCGTTCAAGCCAAGTATCTGCAGGAATTAGATCTAAACGAGGAGTATTAGTTTTTTTGATCACATTCTTTAAGTTTTTTTCACCTTGAAGTACTGATGCCAAACTATCATACTGGTCTGGGTCAAAACCCAGGCCAGTTGTGAGATTTGCTTGTGGATCAAAATCGATCAGCAATACCTTTTTTTTATGGTATTGGGCAAAAGCTGCCGCGATGTGTAGAGAGGTAGACGTTTTAGCCGTCCCTCCTTTAAAACTGCAGACCGTAATCGTTGGCATGGGCAATAAACCTACTGTTCGTTAAGTATAAGTCGAAGACAAAGCTCGTTCATTATTTTCTATAATAATTGTTTGAATAAAGCGAGCAAGATCTATTTCACCATGAACAACATTATCTCTTGTTCTAAGTGTTACGGATTTATCTTCAACTTCCTTATCTCCAACAGTAAACATGTAATTAATCTGTGCCATTTGTGCAGCACGGATTTTTTTACTGACAGATTCTGAAGCATCATCGATGTCTGCACGAATGCCTGCATCAATTAACATTTTAAGAATGCTTTGAGCATACTCTGTATGGCGATCAGCAACTGTTATAATACGCACTTGGATCGGACTTAACCATAAAGGGAATCGTCCGACAAAATGCTCAATCAATATACCGAAGAAACGCTCAATTGAGCCAAAAATTGCACGGTGCAACATTACAGGACGAGGCCTTGTTCCATCTGCAGCTACATATTCCAATTCAAATTTTTCAGGTAATGCAAAGTCTAATTGAATTGTGCCACACTGCCAGGTACGACCGATTGCATCTTTTATATGGAAGTCAATTTTAGGACCGTAGAAAGCTCCATCACCTTCGTTGAGTTTGTAAGGTGTTTTAGATTCAATTAATGCATTTCGAAGACCGTCAGTTGCCATTTCCCAGTCAGCATCACTGCCGATTGTATTTTTTTCAGGACGTGTTGAGAGTTCAACATGATATGTCAAACCAAATACTGAATAAATCTGATTGACTAAGTCTAACGTTTTAACAATCTCAGGTGTGATGTCTTCTGGTTTTAAAAACAGATGGGCGTCATCTTGGTGGAAGCAACGAACACGGAATAGACCAGAAATTGCACCAGATGCTTCATGCCTATGGACTAGTCCGACTTCTGCTACCCTCAAAGGAAGCTCTCTGTAACTATGAACATGTGTTTTATAAAACAACATACAGCCAGGACAATTCATTGGCTTGATTGCATATTCTCTTTGCTCAATGGCAACTTCGTACATGTTTTCGCGATAATTATGCCAATGTCCAGAAGTTTCCCAAAGAGATCTTGTCATCATCACTGGAGTTTTAATTTCTACGTATCCAGCTTTTTGGTGATATTCACGCCAAAAATCTAAGAGTTTATTCCATATAATCATCCCTTTGGGATGAATAAACGGCATACCAGGTGCTTCTTCTCTTAGAGAGAAAAGATCTAATCTAGGGCCAATGACTTTATGATCTCTTTTCTTAGCTTCTTCAAGCCTTGTTAAGTAATCTTTTAACAACTTGCGATCAGGAAATGAAATACCATAAATACGTGTTAGCATTTCGTTTTTTTGATCAGCTCGCCAATATGCGCCAGAAGTTTTAGTTAATTTCAGAGCTTTGATTTTGCCTAAGTTCGGAATGTGCGGCCCTCTGCAAAGATCAAAAAAATCACCTTGTCTATAAGCTGTGAAAGTTTGATCTTCAAATCCTTGGATAAGCTCACATTTATATTTATTATCTTTAAAGTTTATCAATGCATCTTCACGACCATTCAAAACTTCGCGCTGAGTGCGAAGATTTTGAGATACAATCGATTGCATTTCTTTTTCAATGAGTTCTAAATCTTGTTCGGAAATTTGAAGATTTGCAAAATCGTAGTAAAATCCATTTTCAATCGGCGGCCCGATAGTTGGTTTTGCATTAGGATAAAGATGCATGATGGCTTGTGCTAAGACGTGAGCTGAAGTGTGCCAAAACATTTCTTGACCTTGCGGATCCTCGAAATTAATCAGCTTTACAACGTCTCCGTCAGTTAATGTCGTAGACAAATCGCAAAGCTTTCCATTAATTTCGATGCCCAAAGCTTGGTGGGGTTCGCTAAGATTAAGATGCTTGGCCAAATCTACTCCAGTACTACCGGAGGAAATTTCCACATTGTTTTGATCTTTTAGTTTGATCAACATAATGAAAATCCATTAAATGAAGTTTAATTTCGAAAGTTCTATTCTACACTAGAATTAAGAGAAATTACCAGACATTTTGGGGGAAGCCTTTGCGACAGGACTTAGAACAGTTGCTTAAAGCAGCTAATGTGCAGCGTGATGATCCCTTGTTTTGGCAAAAAACCATCAAGGCATTGTGGCTGAGGCAAAAGGATGATTGGGGCGTCTGGCAAGATCCTGCAATCGATTTGCCGCAAATGAACGCCTGTCTTCTGCGCAATATTAATATGGCTAGACGACTGGCTTACCTCTTAATCAATGATCAAGGAATATTTCAATACGACGTACTAGTTAGTTTAAAATCTTATTTTGCAGATAGGCGTTTTTTATTAGACCCAATTGGATACCATGATGTTCCCTACATTAATCACGTTGTTTTAGTTTTAGATGCATTAATTGAAGAAAAAAATTTAGTCACTCTGATTAAGACTATCGATCGACCTACAAATTTTATCTACGCAGAGCAATTGATAAGAGATACTCTACAATTGCCACATGGAAAAATGATAACAGATGTTGAGGCTAAAAGAAGTGTCCTAACTGCTTTATTTACTCGTTTAAGGCAAACGGTGGGTTCTTGCTTCGCTACAGCTCCTGCCATCTTAATTCAATCTCAGCAGTTTCAACAATTGGTCATTGATTTACGTGATCTTTTGAGTAGCGGTCGATTAAAAAGAACAATTGACGGTGTTGAACACAGTGTTCCTTTAAGTGCTAGTTGGGGTATGGGCGAACTGAGAAGACCTATTTGGTTAGACCCAGAAGGTAAGTCTTTAGCTAATTCGTTATCTTTTATTTCGACATTAGTAGCATGTGGTTTGCTTGATCCAAGCATGACGCCTTCGGATCAATATAAACAAACATTAACTATCATTCAAAATACCATCAAAGAAGTATTTCCTGGCTTTACAGGTAGTACTGTAACTGTTGAGAAAATTTTAAAATCAATATTGATGCACACCTATAATTTGTCCCAAGCAGATGTCGATCATCAAGAAAGCCCACCACCTGAATTATTTAGTGGAAGTATACTAGCCATCGTTCCAAAAGTGACAGCTGGTCGCCGATCAAAAATTGCAGATGTGGCAAAATTTCAAACTCAATTTCAATTGGCCAAAGCAGCTTATCGCTCTTTGAGCGATAATGCACTATTGAAAGCTTGGGAATATACTCTTGCTTCTTTTTCTGAGTCTAAAGCTCAATTTTCAAAATGGAATCTTTATGCAAGTTTGGGATTAGACTCAAAAGAAGAGGGTGGTATTGGGCAATGTTTATATGACTTTCTCAAAGTTAAGCTCGATGAATTCAATGCTGTTGTTAATGAATATCAAACTCAATATGAAAAATTATTTTTGGAGTTAAAAGCTCTTGAATCGATGATGCGGGATGCTGATTCCCAACAAAAACTTAATTGGCGCAGAGCCGATTATCATGGTCGTTCCATGGACTATAACTTAGCTCAAGACAAAAGAGACGCGGCTCACGAAAATGCAATTAAATGTAGAAAACTCTACCCTTTAATGCTCGAGAAATATCTCGAGTTATTTCCTATGCATTTTCAAGAAGTCTATGATGCAGACATGCAGGGTGTAGAGGCAGGAATTTTTGCTGACAGTCCCGCAGGTTTTAGACTTATAGCCAAACACGGGAGATCTCACCCATCTACATGGACACTCATTCAAAATTCTCAACAATTCATACAAGTACTTTGTGAATTTTTTGTCATGACTGAACATGAAATTGCTTTGAATGAAGATGTTAAAGGAATTGAAAATCTTTTATCGCAAGCCGTTACCGAGCTTGTTTTGCACTTAAAAACTAAAACGTTTATTGATTCTGCATTTCAACGAATTGCTAAAGCTCACGATGTACCAATCATTAACAATCCATTAGATAATTTAGAAAAAGTAAGTGTTAAACCCTGGGCTTACGTGTCTGGTGGAACGATGGATACTTTAGTACAAGTTTATTTTGGACTAAATCATGAACCAACAACAGAACAGCGATGGGTTGAAAGTGAAACTGAACTTCTGGTTTTCTTAATCGATGTTATGAAGAATATTCCCCCTACGGTTTTTGCTGCGATGCAGCAAAACAGCGGGCGATTTTTAATGAATTCTCCATCACATGCATTTATTTTAGAACCAAATCGTCAAATATTTTCATCTGGTTGGAAAGCCGATGATGCTTACACTTATACATGGGTTAGAGACAACTACATTAATCCTTGTAAAAGTTTCTATGAGGAACAAAAATTAAATGAAGGCCAGATTAATTGGCTAGTAGATAAAATTTGTTTAATTTTCTCGCAGGAAATGCAACCTCTAGTTAAGAAAACTCTTGATCGGATGGCTTCTCCATTAAATCCGCAGCAATTTTGGGATCTAGTGCTCCAACGCCTTTCTTCTCAATCATGGGGCAAAAATCTCCCTGCTGTATTACTTCAAGAAATTGAGGGGCTTCTCTTTGAGAGTCTCCCACTCACACCCCAGTCTGATTTGCAAAAAAATATTTTAAATATTTTTAGCAGGTTGCCTAATAACTTATCCATGTTTGCAAATGAGTCATCAGAAATTGCTAATTATTGTTTTAACTCATTTCCTTCGCAATTCTTAACCCCGTTCGAGCTTTTATCAATAATAATCGCCATGCTTAATCTTTTGCGCCAAACGCCATATTCTTCAAATGACGATTATGGATTAGTTTGTGCGCAGATGAGAGAATTGAAGCTTGCTGCTCCCGAACCATTAATTTTTGCAGATAGTAATTGGGCAGAAGAAGTGTTCGGATTTATAGTAAGTCCTGTAAACTTTAACCTAACCTTTTGGCGTTTAGATACCTTAGGGTTGCACGGCCGTCAAATGCTCGAGTGGCGTCGATATTTGAACGGTAAAGATCAGAAAAAATGGACGGTTTACACTCGTCCTCACGAATACCGCACTTCTAATTAATCATAATAAAAATATTTATAAAAACTAATTCACGCTTATTTCTGAGCGTGAATTATCTCGTATATTTCTTTACTTAAACAATGTTGTGATTTATAAACTTTAAACAGTTTTGCATATAAATGGCGCAAAATGAATAAAGTCCGCACCAAAAGTACTTAATTACGCTGAAAAATAGCGTTATAGAGCTCAGTGCGCGATCAAAGACGATATAATAAGTATAGAGATGGAGAGTACTATGAAATTGGTTAAGTACTTGCTAAGCGTTCTAAGCTTGGTAGCTGTTTCAACAGTTGCTGCACAGTCTTATACACTGGTTGACAGTGATGAACCTGTAGTGAAGCAAGTTGAGAAAAATAAGAGTGTTATCAGCATTAAAAATAAAGGTGGAAACCTTTTTATTAGTGGTGATGTTCGTGCTAAGTGGATTAAAGAATACCGAAAAACTAATGGTGTTGATTATTTTGGTCAAAACGGTGTTCCTGCTGACAGTTACGAAGCCAAAACGAGCCTCTTATTTAACTATGACGCTGACAATTCATGGGCTCAAACAAAACTAGAATTTAAAGCAAATCCATTGGGTGTTAATGGAAGCCCTGGTACCTTAAAATTGCGTCGCGCTTTTATTGGTTATGATATTTTAGATCAGGGTAACAATGAATTATACGTCGAAGTAGGTCGTCAAAAAATGGACTACCTTTTTGAATCGTCTATTCAATTTGACTCAATCTATGATGGTATTTTGATCGGTTATGAATATAGCTGGAAAAACACAGGCGACTTTTTCGTTCATGCTGGTCCATTTATTGTAAACAGTACTTCAGAAAATTATGGTTACGTTGGTGAAACTGGCTTAATGCAAATGTTCCAAACAGGGCTTTATACAAAGCTTTCTTTTATCAACTGGAAAAATAATAAAGCTGATGCGTCAGGTACTCGTTATTCACCTAACTTGCGTTACCAAAATACTCAATTAGTTATAGGTTATGTTTTCGAACCTCAAACTTTTGGTGCTCCGGTACGTTTGTTCAGTGGTATGGTATATAATGGTGCAGCAAAACGAACTCAGACGTCAGATTATCATAAAGCCAATAAAGGCTATTATGCTGGCGTTGAATTTGGTAAATTAGAAGTTGCAGGTGACTATTCAGTTACTGTTAGTTACCAGTATGTTGGTTTCTATGCAGTTCCTGAATACGATGTTTCTGGCATTGGAGCAGGATTCTGTCAAGGACCAGCTTATCAGCAAGATCCATTGAACCCCGCTAACACAGGTGGAGTAAATCCTGATTTCCTGAATCCAGCTACAGTTGAAGGTCAAACAAATTATAAAGGATTCAGCTTAACAGCCCTTTATAATATTACGTCCAATTTGGCTTTGAATCTTGATGGTTGCTACTCAACTCGTATTTTAACAGAGATTGGTGGACACAATGATTATCGCAAAATGGAACTTGGTTTAATTTACTCTTACTAAATTGTATTGGTTCAAATAAATGGCTCTTCGTTCGAAGAGCCAATTTCTTTAAAAAAATATTCTTTCTTTTTCGCATCTCAAATTTATATTTCTTAAATTTATCTTCTTGTTTTTTTTGCTTTTCCCAAAATTCTAAATGAGTATATATACTTAGATTTTAGAAAGAACATGACAGAAAAGCTTAAAGTTAAAATTTTTTTCGCCTAGTGCGTATCAGCGAATAAAGCTTTCTGAACCAGCAACTTCGAATGGAAATTGCGACTGTGGATTCAAAAAAACTCAATATTAACAAAAAAATTTTACTTTTTTTGTTGACACTGTGGAATCTCTCAGGTAAATACACAATCATTATTGCAAGTAATACACACACAATAGGTGGTCGAATGAGAATGTTAAAGTACTTATTGCCCTTTGTGGCAGTAGTTGCGGTGTCATCCGGTTTTGCGGCCGTGAGCTACAGCGCTGAAGACTACGATGTCAATGCTCTTAGACAAGTCGAAAAAAATAAGAGTACTGTCAATGTCCTAAACAAAGGAAACAACCTCTTTATATCAGGGGATGTTCGCGCTAAGTGGGAACGCTTAGAAAGAGAAGCTCGTGGAAATGAAGAATTAGGATCTGGCGCACAATATGTTGGCGCTCCTGGTTTAATCTATGCAGCTAAACCAAATAACATATTTTTATCAGAAGTTAACTTATTGGTTAACTATGATGCATCTTGTGCATGGGCTCAAGTTAAATTGAATTTCCAAAATTCAATGGGTACAGAGTCTGGCACAAACGCTAACATTCGCGTAGAAAGAGCATTTGTTGGTTATGATTTCGTTCATGGTGGCGAAACAGAAATCTACGCAGAAGTAGGTCGTCAAAAGATGGACTATTTGTTTGAATCTGAAGTTCAGTTCAACAGTACATATGACGGATTTATCTTAGGTTATGATTATTCTTGGGAAGGCGCTGGCGATTTCTTCGTACATGGCGGTGCTTTCATCGTTGACAACATGACTAACCATTACGGTTGGGTTGGTGAAGTTGGCGCAATGGAAATTTTTGATACTGGTTTGTACATGAAATATTCGTACATCCATTGGGAAAAGAATGGTGTTACAACTGGTGCTCAAAATACAACACCAGCAACTCCAGCTTTTGCTGGTGTAGTTGATAACTACCAATATCGTTATGATGTTAATCAGTTAACAGTAGGTTATGCTTTCCGTAACTCAACTTTTAGCTTCCCAGCACGTGTATATGCTGCTGGACTATACAATAGCGCTGCTCGTAAAGAGCCAATCAGCAATAATCAAAAATTGCCTTGGGCATGGTATGCTGGTTTTGAAATCGGTAAATTAGAAGTTGCTGGTGATTGGGCATTCAACATTAACTATCAATGGGTACAATTTAATGCTATCCCAAGCGTAGATGTTGCTGGTATCGGTCGTGGATATGATTCATCTCCATACATTACAAACGATAGTGCTTATTTAGTAGACCCAACTTCTCAAGTTACTGGTGCTGCTAGCCCAGCAACTGTTGAAGGTAACACAAACTATAAAGGCGTAGAAGCTACAGGTTTCTATAATGTCACAACAAACTTGGCATTAAGAGCATGTTTCAAAACTTCTACTCCAGTTACAAAAGCAATTGGTGGAAGCCATATGTTCCGTGACTTCGAATTAGGCGTAATTTACTCCTTCTAATCGATTAGTAGTTTAAGTTTACAAAGTCTTTCATAGAGCCCCTTTTTAAGGGGCTCTTTTCATTTCAGGTATTTCTTTTTTCCCAAGTGATCCGAGTTTAAATTCAAAAATATACATTTGTTTCTTCTTTAAAATTTTGTTTGGTGATAATGTTTTCATCCGTAAGGTTGAAAGATAGACTTAATATGTAAAGATGCGGAAGGACTAAAGATCCTAAAAAGACAATGCACTAAGACGTATTCGTTTAGATATTTCTATTTAATCGAATCATCTGCTAACGCAGGAGATACCATGTATAAGAAACATACGTTCGTCATAACTAACAAATTATTCAATTCTCACCATCGTATTCAGCGGATCAATCACGACACATATCATCCTTCGGATTTATACAGCCGTATTGGTACGTATACAAATCAAACTTGTGAGATAAAACATTTCAATATCAAATCGTTAAGCAATTCTCCATTAATAAATGACCTAATAAATCAACAGGTTAATAAAACTAAATATGTACCACGAAGCATTAATAAGAATTCAGTATCAATCGAATGGGTCCTCAAAGTAATTCCGGGAATTGGTTTTGATATAGAATATTACAACGCTAAATTAGGCACTAAGATGTGCAAAAGAATTAGAAAGTGTATTAATAAATCATAAAAAAAAGATCTAAGCAGGCTCTTAGTAGAGCCTGCTAATTAGTATTTGCGTAAGAAGAATTTGTGATAGCAATGACAGACAAATTATAAAACAGCCC
Source organism: Parachlamydiales bacterium (assembly GCA_016463375.1). GTDB lineage: Bacteria > Chlamydiota > Chlamydiia > Chlamydiales > JAEMRK01 > JAEMRK01. Next base: position 14,654 of record JAEMRK010000017.1, read on the forward strand.
ACAAGAATTAGGCTTACAACAGCCTACTTTTCTTCACTAATATTAAGAAGAATTTTGGGTGTTTTCTCTGCATGAAATCCTACACTCAATAAAAATAAAGGATAGGATTCTCCCTTAAGACTTCGTTTTACTCGTGATTCTTGACCCATGATGCATAGGATCTTTTTCTCCTGATAAGCTTCAGCAACAGCTTTTAAAAAATGGGCTTTTCTTTCTTGTTGGTTGCGTTCTAAAAGAACCTGAGCTTTTTGTAGATAAACAAGTTTTTTAAGCCAAAAGCTTTCGGGCGGCAACGGATATGCTAATAAAACGCGATCGGGATCTATAAGATAGGGCAAAAAGAATTTAAGGCCTCTTGGGTGGGGACAAACAAGTATGGCACCCTTACCTTGTAATAATAGCTCTCTGCCATGAATTTCAATACTACAAAACTTCTTAACAACTTTTTGAGCCACAAGCCCTAAGCTTTGTACAAAAAATGCTTTGACGATAAAAATCATGACAATGAATGATAATGCGCTCATCGCTAAAAAGCCCTGAGCTGATGTCAGTTTTAAAACGCTGCCAAAGAAAAAGAGAAAAAATGAAGCGATTAAAACGCCAATAAAGCTTAAGAAATTATTAAGAGCAACATTTTGGCCCCGAACTTTAGGATCGCTTGTAGATTGGATGTATGAATCTAATGGTACTAAGTAAAATCCACCAAATGCCCCTAAAGCAAATAAGAAGATAAAAACAACTGCGGGACTGTGTGAGAAGAAGCCGAGCATCATAAAGCTTAAGGTCATACCCATAATACCAACAGGAACTAACCCAAGCTCGACACGCTTACCAGATAACTTTCCGGCCACTAAAGAACCACTACCAATACCTAATGCAACAATCAAAAATAGATAACCGCCAGCAACGTCTGAGAGTTTCATTTCGTTTAGTGCATAGGGTATTATGTTTAACTGAGTGTAAGCACCAAGGAAAAGAAAAAATGATCCACTAAAGATCACAAGTAACATCTTACCTTCTTTAGATGTGCGTTTAAGAGTTGTTAAAAGCTCACCTAAGAAGTTAATTGTAATTTTTTGTTTAGATCCAGCAGCTGGTGTTTTAGGTATGTTAACAGCTGCAAAAATACCGATGATTGCAATAGCTAAACAAGAAAATGAAGCCGCAAAAATATGGTGGTCGGAGATGTCAGTAAAAAAAGAACCTAAAAAAGTTCCGAATATAATGGCTAAATAAGTGAAAGAGGATAATAGGCCATTTGCTTTTGAGATCTGTTCTTTTTCAACAATTTCTGGGATGATACCATACTTAGAGGGTCCAAATAAAGCGCTCTGAGCTGCTAGTAAAAATAAAGCTGAATATCCTAAAAATGCATTTTCGAGCCAAAAAGAAATAATCCCTAAAATCACCGAAAATAATTCGATATACTTAGTGATTAAGGTAATCGTTCTTTTGCTATATCGATCAGCAAGTGTTCCAGCTAATGCTGAAAATAATATAAATGGGATTACAAAAACTGCACCGACTGTAGACAAGATGCGATCGCTGTACGCGGCACCTTGTTTGTCGATTAATAAATAAATTAAGAATAGCTTATAAAGATTATCATTTAAAGCGCCGAGAAATTGAGTCGTATTTAGATACAATAAGTTAGAGAGCTTTTTCTTAATGAAATTTCCCATTAGTTAATCCACTGATAATTTAATTTTTAGCTCAGTTTAGCAGAAAATTCTTTGTCATGATATGCTAATTTCATCCCAAGTTTCCTATGAGCAGATGAGCACTGAAACTTTACCCAAAATGGTATCCAGTAATAGGCTTGAAGAGCTGTATGAGAGCTTAATGCACTCATTGTATGACTCTGCTCAAGACCCATTTATTCAAAAAATCGTCATTATACCCAATCATCAAATGAAACGTTGGTTAACGCTAAGAGCCGCCAATGATGAACGTTTTAAAGTCATGACCGGTATTAAATTTTGTTTTTTAAACGAAGCTGTTATGACTTTGGCTAAAGATCTTTTTGGCATTACAATTAAAGGATTTCCAACATCTTTAGAATTGGCATTACGTATTGAATGGGAAATTAGACAAACCCTTAAAGACTTTTCTTTTTTATCCGTTGAAGATAAAGAATGCTGGCTTCCCTTATTTGAATATATCGGTAGTGACTTATCATCAATTAAATCTAATAAGCGACTCACAGGGTTATCCCACCAACTTGCCAAGCTATTTTGCGATTATGGTCTGTATGGAGGCCGGGTACTTGCAGAATTTGAGCAAAAAGAAGCAAAAGATTGGCAAGAAGTTTTATGGTGTAGGCTGTTCCATGAAGAACTAGGAGCTTGGGCTTATCCTTACAAAGAGTTAGCTCGTTTATTCGAAGGAATTAGTCAGAAAAACTGGCAGGTTCATCTTTTTTCATTCAGTTTTCTATCTCAACTCCACGTCGACTTTTTTTATCAAGTAGCTCAGCATCTTTCATTTACTGTTTATCTTTTATCACCTACTAGAGCCTTTTGGACTGACTTATTATCAGAGTGGGAAAGTAAAAGACTAAGCACCTTTTTTGAAAATAAAGGGGCTAAAGAAAACGAGAGGGAAGAACTTGAAGCTTATTTGAGAGATACTAATCCACTCCTTGCAAACTTCGGTCGATTAGGCCGAGAGTTTGCAAGGCAGCTTGAAGAAAAAGAGTGGTTAATCCAAGAGTATTATTCGATTGCTAAACCGTTGATGACAGATTGTCATTATGAAAATTTAGCTGATGACGAGATCAGTGTTTTTAAATGCGACACCCCCTCATTATTACAAAGAATACAAACAGATTTACTTTTACTACGTAATCCATCGGAAACAGAACCTCAGAATATTGAGGATTTTCAATCTATTCAGATCCATGTGGCTCCGTCTAAAATGCGCGAAGTGGAAATCCTTTATCAACAATTATTAAGCATACTTGATAATGATCGTTCTTTAGAGCCTAAAGACATATTAGTTATGGCGCCTCGAATAGAAGACTATGCCCCTTACATTCGAGCAGTATTTGAATCATGCGAGGGTAAGCTTCCTATTCAGCTAACTGATTTACGATTTTCTTCGCAATGTCAGTTAGCTAAAGCATTAGAGCTCTTATTACAATTACCTGAAAGTCGTTGGAATGTCGCCGTTCTGATGGATTTATTCCAGAAAAAGCCCTTACAAAGAAAGCACGATTTAACGGATGAGGATATCGATCAGCTTAAATATTGGATTGAGCAAACAGGTATCCGCTGGGGAACCAATGCCAAGCATCGGCTTGAGTTATTAAAAAAAGAATATGGTAAAGACCATGATACCCATATTGGTGAGATGGCGACATGGGAACACGGTATTCATTCCTTAATTTTAAATTTAGCAGGTTTAAACTACAATCCTAATAGTCTTTCTGCAGGAGTAAATCTTTGTAAAGCCGAACTTTTAGGTAAATGGTTATTCCTATTGAACTCTTTAAAAGAAGATTTAACATGGCTAACAGATGGTACTGAATTAACATTGATGCAATGGGCTGATTATTTAGAATGTTTATTGCAAGCCTACTTTTCGATAGATTTTGATAATGAAAAAGAAGTTTTAGAAAAAAGACAGATTTACGACTTATTCGAATCATTGCGAAAAGCATCTCAGTCTTTATCGCAAACATTTCCTTTTTCAACACTTAAGTATTATTTAATCGATGAACTTAGACAAGAGAGATTAAGCTACAAAGAAAACTGTCTACAATCAATAAGATTTTCATCATTACTTCCTATGCGGGCAATACCAGCTAAAGTAATCTGTTTACTGGGCCTTGAAGAAGGAAGCTTCCCTAGACGAGATGTGAGTGCGTCTTTTGATTTATGTCGCGGTCATAAAGGCAGTGATTATTGTCCTACAAGAACCGATTATGATCGCTATTTATTCATTGAATCTATGTTGTCATGCCGATCTATTTTTTATATATCTTATTGTGGAAGGTCGCCTGTTGATCATAAAGAACAACCTCCGTCGACTGCTTTATCTGAACTCATTAATTATTTAGATCGGCATTATAAATTAAAAGGAGCTAATTTTTCAGATAAGGGCATTGTAAAGCACCCCTTCTATCCTTTTCATAAATCTTACTTTGAAGATCAAGGTTTAAGAAATTTTTCTAAGACCAATTATCTACTATCTCAAATTTTTTATAATGAAATTAAAGTTGAAAAATCAGCCTTTATTTCTGAAATCACTGTTAAAGATAACCCGATAAATCCACAGCTTCCGACTAATGATAATAATATTGAATATGATTTAAGGCATTTGCTGCGCACTGCCAAAAATCCATTAAAAACTTATCTAGAAGAGACTTTGAAAGTAAGGGTTGAAAATTTAGAAGAAAAAGATCTTGAAAAATGGTCAATTGATGCTTTGGAAATGTATCGCTATAAGCAAGATGCATTGAGCCAGTCCTTAGCTTATATGCTTAGTCTTGCTGAAAAAAAAGGGCGCTTACCAATTGGTGGTTTTAAACAAGTAGCTATTGAAAATCTTGAAAAAGAAGTGATTGGCATTCAAGATAATATGGTTCATTTAAACCTGTCAAAAAATTCTTTTGTCTCATTAAGATTAACTCAAAACTCGGGCGAGATCTTACTCCAAAAAAATAGTTTTTGGACTGCTCCTTTGATTAAAATATCACATAATAATACTACGTTTAAAATTGTTGGTAAAATAGAGGGATTAACGAATGAAGGTTTAGTGATTCTAAGTCGAAGAAAAAAAGAATTATTCTTTCGTCACTGGCCTACCTTACTCGTGTTAAATTACCTTTATAAATTTTATGATAGCCCCTTTAAGCCAGCTTTAGTTTTCATGGCTAGTGGTGAGATCATAGATTTTACTATCGATGATCCTGAAACTGCATTAAAAAATTTCATAGAATTTCATCTGTTGGCAATTGAAAATCCGTGCCCTTTGATACCTGAGTGGCTTGATGTGATTATCTCGGGCGATGTTGCAAAACTGCAGCAAATGATCGAGAATGATCTTACAGGTGCTTGGTCCCATTTTTTTAATGATGAGGCAAAATTTGCTTTAAAAGGTTCATTACCTGACGCGGAATTAATTACGAAAAAATGGCAACAAATCGCAGAAAAAACTTATCAACCGCTTTTGGCTCACTATGAAAAGCTTTAATGTCCTTGAGCGCAGCCTCAATGTTCATCGGTCCTACTTTCTTGAAGCTTCAGCGGGAACGGGCAAAACATTTTCAATTGAAAATCTTGTTGTTCGTTTAATAGTTGAAAATTTTAAAGATCAAAAACCATTAGCTCTTCATCAAATTCTAGTTGTAACTTTTACGCGCGCAGCTACGCGCGAATTAAAAATGCGTATTTTTTCTCATCTCGAAAAGGCTATTGAATATTTAAAAAATCCTGTCGAAGATATGCCCGATTATTTAGCAGCGCTATGTGATCAAGGCCAAGAAACTGTAATTCAAGCCAAACGCTATCTCGAAAAAGCAGCTTCCGATTTTGATGAAGCACAAATCTTTACAATACATTCTTTTTGTTATCGAATGCTTAGGGAGTACACTTTAGAGAGTCATGTAGGATTTGATTTATCCTCTCCAGAAGAAGAATATCCAATGGCGACAATTCAAGCAGTTGTAAGGGATTTCTTTTTAACTGAATTAGACCCCTTAAAATATAGCTCTGAACAATTGAGACTTCTTTTAAAAGATCATAGAGGTGACGCCCAAGAACTAGAAAATAAGATGGTTAAGGAGATTTCACAGGAAAAAGAGACTAAGAATCTTTCAACTTTTGAACAACTTTTCCAAAGTTTTAAACAGATCGTTGAAGCTTTACAATCTAAATGGTCAATAGTCCCTGAAAATCTTAAAACAGATCTTATTGTTTTAAGTTCATGTTATAAGGGTTTTTGTAATCAACAAGGTGTTATCAAAACAGACATTGAAGAGCGTATCGAAAAATTTAGTCAGTTATTTATTAATGAGATAACTATTGCAGACTTTAATTTTTTTATAGAAGATCGAGCTGAATGGCTCGATCTTTATAAAGAAAGTAATAAAAAAGCCCGTTCAAAAACGCCGTCGTTTTTATTTTACTACGGATTTTTAACTGACATTCATCAATCTATGTTTCCTATTCTTCAAGAAGCAAGTTCTGCGAAAAAAATTTTCAATCGTATGGCTGATGATTGTCGCAAACTTTTGTCTTTTAGATTTTACCAAGAAGAAAAGTGGACTCCAGATGAGCTGCTTAAAGTAATGCATCGTAGCTTAAAGCATGAAAAATTTAATGACCGGGTATTTCAAAGATACCAAGCTGTCATTATTGATGAGTTTCAAGATACTGATCCTCTTCAGTGGGAAATTTTTTCACAGTGTTTTTTTAAGTACGATGAAAAACGTTTATGTTATTTAGTGGGCGATCCCAAACAATCTATTTATGCCTTTCGTAAAGCAGACATTTACACATATCTTAACGCTCAAGGATTGTTGGGTGAGAGTGCCTGCGCATCTTTGGACACTAATTATCGATCTCAAAAACCGTTAGTTGAAGCTCTTAATGCTCTTTTCGATACTAACACTGTTCCCGATTGGATGAGTTTACCTCGATGGGGTAAAGCACTGAGTATACCAAAAGTTAAATCCGCACCTCTTAAAGAAGACTATCATTTCATCGACGAGCAAGGAAGTGTGCATTTCTTTGTCGTTCAAGGGACTTCAACTGGAAAACAATGGCCATCGCAAAGTATTGAATCTGATGTTTTGTTTCCATACATGGCTAAAGAAATTAACACCATGATGATTAACCAATCAATGGGGGCAGAATCATTTGCAGTCTTAGTCAAAGATCGTTATCAAGCTGAAAGATTAAGACATTATTTACAAACAGTGGGTATAGCTGCTGTCACTAAACGCAGCAAAAGTTTAATTGAGACAGATGCATACCAAGCCTTTAAAGAGTTAATCAAAGCTCTTGATCACACATCAACTTCTAGTTTGATGAGGCAGGTTTTAGGCGGACCATTATTTGGTTTAAACCATCATCAATTACGCAAATTTACAGAACCAGAAGAAGAGCAAAAGCTCTTCTACTATTTTGCTAATTTGCGTTTATCTTTGATCGAAAAGGGGGTGGCATATTTTTATAATACTCTCATGGCGACACAGTTTGATGGTCAAAATTCAACCATATCGCAACGAATTTTATCTGAAAAAGAGGGTATCTTCTTTTATCGTGATTGTAATCGTTTGATGGAAATTTTAGTCGAAGAAGAAAGCCGGCAGGGTACTTCTCCAAATGTTTTGTACAATGCCTTGAATTTATTAGCTTTACGAGATCCAGATGATGAGCGGTTACGATTACATACTGAAGAAGAGACAGGATCAGTTCAAATTTTAACAACACACATGAGTAAAGGACTTGAATACGATGTTGTATTTGCTTTAGGACTCGCTAGTCGCACTCAGGTTAGTGATGAGTGTGATAGTAGTGAACTGGATGCTGAAAAGATGAGGCAACTCTATGTTGCGATGACTAGAGCTAAGAAGAGATTGTACGTACCTATTTTGTTTGATATGAAAAAAAAGCCGTTGATTCCCGGAACTGCATCTCCCATGGAACTTTTTTGTGCAAGATTTGGCAGAGCAGCTTTGACGATCGAAAAGTTGTACGAGCAAATAGGACATTCGAACGAAATTTTTACAGCTCTTGATACTTTAAAAAGAACATCGTCGATCACTTATTCTAATTTGGACAACCCTTATCATTATTCACCACCAATTGTAGAACATCAAAAAATTGTATTAAATTGCCCACCGACTTGGAACATTCATTATTCGACGAGTTATATTACCTCTTACACATCTATGGCAGATGTAAAAGATAATGCTCATGTCAAAAGAGATATTTTAGAAAACGATTTACCGTTAGGAGCTGAGACAGGAATAATTATTCATGAAATTTTGCAGAAAATTTCATGGAATCAAATGAAACAGGCTCAATCAGCTCAAGATTTAGTCCCATTAACGGAATTATTTTTAAAGGCGACGTCCTTAAGGGATCATTTTGTTAAAATAGCAGAACACCTTTTTGCCATATTTAATGCGAAAATTGTTAGCTCATTTAGTTCTTTTCAACTTAAGGACGTTGATGAAAAAGTCCTGTGGCGTGAGATGGAATTTTCTTTTGGTCATCAAGATAACTTTATTAATGGATTTATCGATTTGGTATTTCGCCATGAGGGGAAATATTATCTTGTTGATTGGAAAAGCAATCATTTAGGCACTGACTATTCTACTAAATCTATGCGTGAAGAAATGGAAGCTAAGGACTATTTTTTGCAAGCGCGCATATATAAAGAAGCGTTAAAAAGATATTTGACACTAACGACAAAAGAACAATTTGATAAAGTTTATGGTGGTGCCATCTACATCTTTTTAAGAGGATGCCAGCCAGATACGTCATTGGGAATTTACCATGTAATTGAAGAAGGTGACCAATGACAGGTCTTGCTAAACAATTGTATTATGAAAGGTGCCCTACAACTGCCCCCCACACAGACAAATTAAGTTTAATTGCAGATCTCATAGAAAGAAAAGCATTACATTATGTTGATTATATCTTTGCACAACAAATCTTAGCCGGTTCTTGGACTGAAAAATCAGCGCTATTTTTATCTTATTTATTAAGATCATCAAGAGATGGTCATTTGTGTGTAGAGATATCTCAAAAACTATTACCAGATCCTAAGGAATTATTTAACGAGCTTTATTCCGAATGTGGTGAGCAATACAATTGGTTAGTTCTTAGAAATAAGATCACAGAGGGCTCAAAAGAAGTCGCGGTATTAATTGAAAAAGCAAAAGAAAATATTCCTTTAAATTATTGGAATCATAGATTCTATCTCCAATGCAATTGGACTGCAGAAACAATTGTCATCGATCAATTGAAGAAGATTTCTGGTTTGAAGCCCTTTTTATCAATTGATAATGAAAAATTAGAGTCCATTCTTGAGCAGTTATCATCATCTGGTCGACTGTTAGAAGAACAGGCTTCAGCAATAAGATGCGCTGCCATAAATCTTTTAACGATTGTTACGGGAGGCCCTGGTACTGGTAAAACATATACGGCATCGCATTTGGTGTCTGTTTTGTGGCAATGCCTCAATGATTCTCAGAAAGATCAACTTCGTATTTGCGTTAGCGCACCGACTGGTAAAGCAACAACTCATTTGTTTACTCAAGTCAGTCGTTTTTTAAGTTCGCATGGTGAGTTAGCTTCAAAAATATCGTTTAAGACTCTACAAGCATTAGTCAAGATGCGAAAAAATAGTGAAGAAAACGATGATGAACCAATTGATGCAGATATTTTACTGGTTGATGAAAGTTCAATGATAGACGTCAATCTTTTTGCAAAACTTCTTACAAAACTTAAAGAAGGATCTCGATTAATATTGCTTGGTGATTGTGCTCAATTACCCCCAATTGAAGCAGGTAATTTATTTGCAGACCTAACAACTATCGATAGTTTACCAAAAATTTTTCTAACGCGCTGTTTAAGAATAGAATTACAAACGATGTTATCTTTTGCCAAAAGCATTTGTGATGGTCAATGTCAAGCTGCTTTACATTTGCTAAATGAAAATCAAGCGGGCCTCAAAAGATTTAACCCTGAAAATATTCTCGATGAAAAACTGTTACAAAATGCTATTTTAAAAGCAGTAATTCCCTTGTTTCCGTCAGATCATCAAGGAGAGTGGAAACAACTTTTTAAAGAGTTTTCAAAATTCAGAATTTTATCTCCATTACGCAATGGTTTATTGGGTAGCGATCAACTCAATGCGATGCTGGCACAATATTTTTTATTGAAATCGCAGAAAAATAATCAGTTGTTTGTAGCACCCATACTTGTTAAATCAAATCATTATCCCTTAGATTTATTTAATGGAGATTTGGGACTATTAGTCACTGACTCCTCAAATGATGAGATGCCTTATGCTTTGTTTCCCGCGCGAGAGGAAGAATTGCCACTCAGACGTTTTTATGCCTGTCAAATTCCTAATTATGAATATGCTTATTGCATTTCGGTTCATAAAAGTCAGGGAAGCGAATTTGATGAAGTATTCATAGTTTTGCCTGAAGCGGCAAGCCGCTTTGGCAGAGAAGTTCTTTACACTGCCGTTACACGCGCCAAAAAAAGTCTGTGTATCTGCGGGAGTGATGCTGTTTTACATGGGCTTATTAATAAGCAATGCAAACGATTATCAAGTATTAATCAAAGAATTTTACAGAATCAATAAATGAGGCGGGGAGCCCCGCCCATCTAAAATATTAGGCTTGTGCTTTTGCAAGTCTAGCTGCCATACGAGCTTTTGTACGGCTGGCTTTGTTTACTTTGAATACACCACGCTTAACTCCTTTATCCATTAGGCTGTAAACCTCAGTTAGGGATAAAGTTTTTTGCGCTGCATCGGCCTTAGTCAAAGCTTCTTCAAAGCCACGAACGGCAGTGCGCACTTTAGAGCGAAATGATTTGTTGATCATGCGCTTTTTTTCGTTTTGATCGTTGCGCTTCAAAGCAGTCGGACGTTTTGTCTTAGTTTTTGCCTCTTTAGCCATCGTTTTCCTATGGGTTTCCCGAAATTGTTACTAAATCACTCGATTTTAACAAAGTCAGTAATTTTAATAAATGAAGGATTAGGTTTTCAATCACAATCTCAGTGTTAGAAGCCAAAAATTGAATGAATATATTAAATTATTTTTATTTTTAAGATTAATTTGTTGTTAGGGAACGAGCAAATTTTAATAAATTTGACACTATTTTTTACCATATGTCATATGTTTTAATGAAATTTTAACAGAAGTGCTTATTATGCCAAAAAGAGTATGGAATCTTTTTTTAATCGCTATTTCTTTAATGATCATGTGGCATGGCTACAAATCTTTAAAAGGGAATATTTTATTTTTTAAATTAGATGGCGTAACTCAGTCTAAAATTATTGAGTGGCAAGTCGTTGAGACTAAAAAGCGTTTGGGGTACCAACTACTCGGCACTTATCAATTTTTGTTTAATGATAAAGTCTATCAAGGTCAATCCAATTTAAATGAGCGTTCTTATCACAACGCATTTGCAGCATTTGCTGAGAAAGATCGTCAGGATTTAAAAAGTGCAACTATTTATTTTAATACAAATCATCCTGAACAAAATAGTCTGATTAAAGAGTTCCCTTGGAAGTCTTCGATTTATACTTTCTTACTTGTATGTGTGTTGATATACTTTTGTTCTATTTCTCATTACGTAGGAACAAAATATGAAGGGCGATGATTTTGCAATAAAAGTTGGTTTAGCAGAAATGCTCAAAGGGGGAGTGATTATGGATGTCACAACTCCTGAGCAAGCTAAAATCGCCGAAGATGCTGGTGCTTGTGCGGTGATGGCTTTAGAAAGGATACCATCTGACATTAGAGCCGATGGGGGCGTTGCTCGTATGAGCGATCCTGAAATGATATTACGTATTAAAGAATCCGTTAGTTTACCAGTCATGGCAAAGTGTCGTATTGGTCATTTTGTGGAAGCTCAAATTTTGCAGGCACTTGAAGTCGATTTCATTGACGAGAGTGAAGTTCTAACGCCAGCAGATGAAGTGCATCATATTGCTAAGCATGATTTTAAAATCCCTTTTGTATGTGGATGCCGCAATCTAGGTGAAGCCCTTCGTCGTATTAGTGAAGGTGCTGCAATGATTCGCACTAAAGGCGAGCCTGGAACAGGAAATATAGTTGAAGCTGTAAGGCACATGCGCAGTGTTCAACAAGCAATTCGTAAATTGCATAATATGGATCCTGCTGAACTAATGAATGCTGCTAAAAAATTGCGGGCGCCGTATGAACTTGTTGAAAAAGTGGCAAAAGCTGGTTGTTTACCTGTACCAAATTTTGCAGCAGGTGGTGTAGCAACTCCAGCTGATGCTGCTTTAATGATGCAACTTGGGGCTCAAACTGTTTTTGTTGGTTCCGGAATTTTTAAATCTTTAGATCCAGTTCAACGTGCAAAAGCTATTGTTCAAGCAGTTACTTATTACCGTGACCCCGTGAAGTTAGCTGACATATCAAAAGGTTTGTTAGAGCCTATGAAAGGAATTGAAATTCATGCGCTTACACCGCAAGAGCGCTTAGCTTTTCGTGGATGGTAATCAATGATTATTGGAGTTTTAGCACTTCAAGGAGCTTTTGCAAAACATGCAAAAGCCCTTGAAAAACTTAACTGTTCAGTTGTTGAAATCCGAGAACCTAAAGATTTGATTCCTTGCCAAGGACTTATTTTGCCAGGTGGTGAATCAACAGTTCTGTCTCGTTTAATGCGACTGAATAAACTCGATATAGCTATACAAAAGTTTGCTCATAAAAAGCCGCTTTTTGGTACTTGTGCTGGCCTTATTGTAATGTCTAAAAGTATCAATTCTAATCAGCAAACATCCCCTTTAGAACTACTCGATGTCGCAGTAGACCGAAACGCTTACGGCTCCCAAGTTGCTTCTTTTGTAGATAAAATTGACCTCCTACAACCCAGTATTCAACAAATTCCAGCATTTTTTATTAGAGCACCTAAGATTACTGAAGTTCGTTGTGGAGTTGAAGTTTTAGGACGTTTTAAAAATCAGCCCGTGATTATTCAGCAAAAAATAAAAGGTGTAACACATCTTGGTTCTACCTTTCATCCTGAATTAACAAATGATTTAACTGTACATGAATATTTTTTAAAATTGTGTGATGTACTAGTATAAAAAGACTTACACGGAGGTCTTTATGGATATGACGAATTTGAATTTTTCTAATGTGTATATCGTTTGTTTTATTTTACCATTACTACTAGCTAGCATTCATATTTGGTGCTCTCGGTCTTATGTTTTTGCTCATCGAAAAATTGAACTCTTTCTGATTTATTTCATCGTGTTTAACGTTGGAGTTGGTGGAATTATACATGGAATTTGGGAGATGATGTTCAAAGAAATTCCTTACTACCAATTAGGAATGGCTCAATTGGCTTTTGGATGTTTGGGTTTTCTAGCTCTTTTTAATCGGGGCGGAGGTTTTTGGCTTGCTACAGGTACTGGCTATTCACTTTATTTGTTCGCTAATTTTATTTTTGACTCAGTTAAAATGTCTGAAAATAACAGTTATGACTGGCACACAGTCGGACCTGAATATTACATTTCATTCCTTGTGCCGTTAACCATCTGTATTTTGTTTGGCTTATTGAAACGAGAACTTTCTAAAGATGTTTAACGTCTGAAGCTTCACATTTAAGTTTTTTTTCTAATAAACTTAAATATAGTCTAAGTATACGAGCCCACAAATTTTCTTTGTTGGGCTTGATTATATTCCTAAATGTTTTTTTCACGTTTTACGATGTGGTTTTGATTTTTTCCAAGAGAGCAAAAGTGTTATGGTAATAACACTAACGGTAAATAATAGAGATGCCACACTGGGTACATGAACTATTGGCGATAAAATCATTTTAATACCCACTCCAATGATCACTATACTCAAACCATAATGAATATACCTAAAACGGTTTAAGATAGGCATAAGAGCTGAATACAAGGCCCTAAGTCCAAGTATTGCCATGACATTGGAAGTATAGATAATTAAAGGGTCTAATGTGATTGCCATAACAGCAGGTATAGAATCGACTGCAAACACTAGATCTGCAACTTCAATAATGATAAGTACTAAAATAAAATTTGATAAATGAAACTTTTTCTTAAGCCATTTTGCCCAAGTTTGTTCTTTCTTTACTTCTTCTTTATTATGAGACGATTTTAGCAGATGGTAACCAGCATAAATTAAAAATAGACCTAGTGGATAGACTAACCAATGAAATTTTTGCAATAATGTAACCCCTACCGCAATAAAGATCCCTCGAAACACTAAAGCGCCAATAATTCCCCAAAGTAAAATCTCTTTTTGTTTTTTTTCGCTGATGTGGTGAGTTTTAAAGATGACTGCAAAGACAAAAAGATTGTCTAAGCTTAGGGATTTTTCAATCAAGTAGCCGGTATAATAGTTTATAGTTTGTTCTCTACCTTGCATTTTGTAGATGACAAAACCAAAAGCTAGTGCTAAAGCAATCCAAAAGAGACTCCATAAGATATTTTGTTTATGTGTTGTTTTATAATAATGAAAATAGAGTAATTCCAGGCCGATTATGACCAAGACAGATAAACTAAAAATAATATAAAACATTGCTGATTGCATAAGATTCTTCTAACATTTTAGCAATTGGTCTGCAAGGGAACACTTATTTATGCATTATGACGCCATTATATTTGATTTAGATGGAACCATCATTAATACAGAACACCTATGGCAACAAGCCACGATGGAGTTAATACTTAACCATCATAAACCTTATACGAAATCTCTTCAGTCTCAGTTAGCTCATGATTTACGAGGTAAATTTTTAGGACCAAGTATTGAACATGTAAAAAAATTAACAGGAATTGATGTGGATTCTGCGATTCTTGGACGAGAAAAATTAGCGATTTTTACAAGGTTACTCGCCGGTTCTGTTGAATTTATACCTGGTTTTGTTGCTTTCTACGAAAAAATTCAAGGTAAGGGTTTGAAGTTGGCGATCGCAACTAATTCTGATGACATTTGTGTTTTAAATGTCACACAATCCTTACATCTTGATAAATATTTTCAAAGTCACATCTATCATGTCCAACATGTTAACGGTATTGGCAAACCAAGTCCTGATATTTATTTACATGCGGCAAAACAATTAGGGGTCGAACCCTCTCGTTGTTTAGTTATTGAAGATTCTGCGACTGGCATTTCTGCAGGCTTAGCTGCAGGAATGACAGTCATTGGAATTAATACCGGAAAAAATTTAGAGCAACTAAAAAAAGCTCATCACATTGTCGAAACCTATGGAGCTATTGACGTTGAGACAATAATTGGCTAATGGCAAATTTTGAAAAAACGGAAGATTTATAGATCTTTGAATGATTTGTTTGGGATTTGATTCTTAAAGAAATAAAATTTCCACATTTATTTGCTTCTATTTTTTCCATTTCTTCTCTCTCTGTTATCGGCCCAATATAATTTTTTTTGAGTAGATATTTTTCAGCGTCGTAAGGATCTTTAAACAACACTGTAGCTTCAAATTTTGGCTTGGGCCAAAATGAATGATTTTTTTCGATGATGTATTTTTCAACGTCTTTGCAAACAGGGAATAGTTTTGCAAAACGCGAAGTATTGCATATGACTAAAACCTCTTTTAACCAAATTTTCTTTTGGTTTTCTACTGACTCTTGATTAAAAGTTTTTAGCGCATCTGTAATAACCGATTTAATTGCCGAGCCAATCATAAATAGCATAGGTAATAATAAGCAGAACAAAACAATTGTTGAAGTAATTGCTATTACGACAGGTATACTAACTTCGCAGAGAATTAAAAATGCACTGCTAGTAGCAAGGCTTGAAGTTGAAATTAAAAAAACACTAAAAATATCTTTTGCATTTTCGCGAAAATAGTGTGAAAATTTCTCTTTAATTATTTTTAGG
>JAEMRK010000018.1 GCA_016463375.1 Parachlamydiales bacterium
TTAAAATCAGAACGTATCATCATAGAATTAGTCCACCTCTGTTTAATAAAACTATTAAAGATCTTAAATTAAGCAATAATGAGATAGTATCGGATCGTTTAGTCGTTTAAACTTAACAATTGTATGCGGTAACCAGTTTTTGATTACCGCATAATTATATCAATCTATAATTCTGTAGATTTTCTTAAACACAGTTTATCATCTAACTTTAGATCATTAATTGAAAAAGAAGGATCTAACAGTTCTTCAACAGTAATACATTGTTCGATTGGAAAAGGACCACTTTTTAATCGTCTAAGACTCACTAAATGAGCGCCACATTTAAGCATTTCTCCTAAATCATGGGCAATAGAGCGGATATATGTTCCCTTACTACAAGATATCTTAAGTTTAAGGAGGGGATAGTTGTACTCAACTAATATCGTTTCTAAAGTAACAATTGCAGGTTTTCTCTCTATAGTTTTGCCTTGTCTGGCTAACTCATAAAGCTTTTTACCACCAATTTTTTTAGCTGAAAACATCGGGGGAATTTGTTCAATCGTTCCTTGGAAATAAGATAATACCTTATTAACTTCATCAAGACTTGGTTGGTAATCTGATTCACTGGTTATAGCACCATCGCAATCATAACTATCAGTGGATTGACCAAGTAATACTTCAGTTTCATACTCTTTACTTTGGCCTAAAAACTGGTCAGATAATCGAGTGTAGTCTTTACCGATCATCATCACCATTACACCTGTCGCAAAAGGATCAAGTGTTCCGGCATGACCGACTTTTTTAATATTAAAGAGTTTTCGCAATAAACCAACGAGGTAAAACGAAGTTTTACCTTTGGGTTTATCGACGAGTAAAAGACCTGTCATTGAGTTCTCTATTCTGAATCGCGGCTTTCGCGTTCTTTTTGGATATCATTAAGTAAAGCATCAATACGCATCTGTTGATCAACTGTATCGTCGATCTTAAATGTTAAAGCAGGGAAGTAGCGCATAACGACTTTTTTTGAAGCTTGTACAGCAATAAATCCAGCTGATGCCTGGAGTGCACCTAATGTTTGTTCTTTGAGCTCGGCAGATCCTATCACGCTAATAGAAACTTTAGCGTGATGGAGATCTTTTGTGATGTCGACGTTAGTGACGGTGAGCAATGTGCCGATGTGCGGATTACGCACATCTTTACGTATGACTTCACCGATCACTTGCTTGAGCAAGGAGTTGAGTCTTTCTGTTCTTCTAGTAGTACTCATCCAAAGCTCCTTATCACAAATCTTGAGTAATATAATGTAACTCGTAGGCTTGTAAAATATCGCCTTCAAGTAGTTCATTAAAGTTGTTTAACAATATACCGCATTCGAGTCCTTTTTTAACTTCTCTTACGTCTTCTTTCACACGTTTTAGAGAAGACATTGTGCCTTTCCAGATAACTTCTCCATTACGTACTGCGCGTATACGGTTATTTCTAGTGATGCTTCCTTCGGTTACGATACATCCAGCAATAACACCTAGATGAGATGCTTTAAATGTTGCTTTAACTTCAGCTGCACCAACGTCGCGTTCTTCTTCAATCTTATCAAGCATCGATTTCATCATGTCTTTGACACCGTCTATTGCATGATAGATGACATCGTACAGATGAACAGATACGCCTGTTTGTTTAATAATATCTTCAGCATGGCTTTCAACTTGAGTATGGAAACCAATAATAATTGCTTGAGATGCAGACGCTAATTGAACGTCAGACTCTGACACTTCACCGACAGAGGCAGAAATTACGTTGAGTTCGACTTTATTGGACTTAATACGCATTAAAGACGCGCGAACAGCTTCGACTGAACCTTGAACGTCGGCCCTGAGGATAACGTTGAGGATTTTCTTCTGCTGTGCGGCGGCTTGTTGAGCCAATTTGTCCAGGTTAAGACGTTTAGAGATATTGAGCGACGTTTGGCGCTGTTCTTCACGGCGAGCATCGGCAATTTCTTTAGCTTCACGTTCGTTTTTAACGACAATAAACTCTTGTCCAGCTTCTGGTAATCCAGAAAGACCTGAAATTTTTACAGGAGTAGATGGACCAGCTTCTTTCAATTCAATTCCCATATCATCATGCATTGTTTTAATGCGGCCTGATAGTAAACCGAACACCAAAGCATCTCCAAAGCGTAATGTACCGTTTTGTACAAGTATGGTCGCTACTGGACCCATGCCTTTATGCATTTCAGATTCTAAAACAGTACCACGAGCACGAGCTGTAGGTTCTGCTTTAAGTTCTAAAATTTCAGCTTGAAGAGCTAACATTTCTAGCAACTCAGGGATACCATCTTTTGTCAAAGCGGAGCAATTAACAGTAATGGTTGTACCACCCCAAGCTTCTGGTAAAAGATTTTGCTCAGCGAGTTGTTTGTAAATTTTTTCTTGGTCAAAACCTTGCTTATCTGATTTGTTGATCGCAACAACAATTGTTACATTAGCTTCTCTAGCTTGTTCTAATGCTTCAATAGTTTGTTGACGCATACCTTCGTCACCAGCTACAACTAAAACGACAATATCAGTAACCGTTGCACCACGTTGACGCATTGTTGAAAAGGCTTCGTGACCAGGTGTATCGAGAATTGTTAAATCACCAACAGGAGTTGTACAGCGGAATGCACCGATATGTTGAGTAATAGCTCCGACTTCACCAGCAGCTCTATTAGTTGAACGAATAGCGTCGATAAGGCTTGTTTTGCCGTGATCGACGTGACCCATAAAAGCAATTACAGGAGCTCTGTAAGTCAATTTATCAGTTTCAGTTTCTTTAACTTCTTCGGCAATCGTTTTGCCGGTAATACGCATGCGTTCTGCTTTAGATGTATCAATTGTGATTTCACAAGCAAATTCTTGACCTAGTAAACCAATTGTTGTTTCATCATCAAGCAAGTCATTCAATGTAATGACAATACCTTGCATGAAAAGTTTGGAAACGAGCTGAGATGCTTTTAACTTCATCTCTGCAGCCAAATCTTTAACGCTGATTGGTAAACGTACTTTCAAAGAGCTAGGACGGATAGTCGTATCTTCCATAGCATGTCTATTCATCTTTGAAGGGCGTTTTTTGCGCCATCGACCATCTTCATTATCACGAAGACCTTGTCTGTCACGAGCATCAAATGTGCGCGTGTCCGCTTGTTTGCGTAAAGGTTTTACATCTTTAAAATCTTTAGCTTTTATCGGTTTACGAGCAGTTGCATCGTTGTTTGTTGTTTCAGTCGTTCTTGGGGCTCCGGGTGTGCCTGGACGTGGATTTACACGTGCTTCACCCGGCTTTTTAGCATAGGGTGGGCCACTTTTTTTAACCGGTGCTGGTTCTACTGGTTTTGGTTTAAGTAAATCTTTAACGTGACGGCCTGTCGGTCCAAGCTTAATGCGTGGTGGGCTTTCGGCACGGTCTAAAGGTACGTTGCGCGCTCTTGGTGAGAATGGGCTATCTGGTGCGGCGAAAGGTTGATGAGGTCGGGGAGCTGCGGTTTCTTTAGGTTTTTCTTCATTGCGCGTTCTATCAAAAGGACGAGCTGAGCGATTTGGATCCCTTTTCTCAAAAGGGCGATTCGAGCGAGATGGATCTCTTTTTTCAAAAGGACGATCAGATCGTGGCCCGACTTTTTTCTCGAAAGGACGAGCTTGACGGGGCGGCTCTTTTTTTTCTACAGGTTGTTCTATCGTAGGAATCTCTTCTACACTTTGTTTAGTTGGTTCACTTACAGGCACGGACTCTTCTAGTGCTTTAGAAGGTTGTGCTTCTTGAATGGCTTCAATAGGTTCTGGTGAAGATTTAGTCTCTTCTGCAACGGGTGCAGCTGATACTGGCTCTTCCACAGGAAGCTCTTCTGCGACTGGTTCGGCTTTAACCGCAGTCGTTTTGTGACGTGCTTTAACACGTCGTGGCTCTTCTTCAGTCGGACTAGCTACTGGAGCTGGAGCGATTTCCTCAGGAGTTTCTTGTGCGGACTCTTTTTCTTTTTTCTTCGCGAGTTTTTTACCTACGCTAGATTTCAAGTCCCCAAGGTTAAGCGCTTCGGCCAGTTGAGTATTTTTAATATTTATCTTTAGATTTTTAGCCAACGCTTATGTCCTTTGTTTGCTAGCATGTTCTAAAATGTTGTAGGCCATTTCCACGCTGATTCCAGGTACACGCGCTAGTTCCTCTGCTGAAGAGGACAAAAGTCTGCGTGGTGTATCAAATCCTGCATGGACTAGGTTTTGCACAATTAAAGTATTGATGCCGCCTAATTCAAGAGGTAAGTCGAGAGAGGCATCTTCCGATGCCACTAATTGTCCTTGCTGAATTGCCATGAGTTTTCCATAATCACTCATTTTTTGCGCTTCCAATGCAAAGCCAATCATTTGCCCTGTTAAACGGGCATTCATTCCTTTCTTACCGATTACTGTGGCAAAGTCGTCATCATTAACTACAATCGAGATGACGCCATCTTCATCATTAACGCGGATTTTACGAATCTCAATAGGAGATAAGGTATTTTGTAAAAGTTCAACAGGATCATCAGCGTAAGGAATAATATCAATTTTTTCGTTATTCAATTCACGGACAATATTTTTAACACGAGTTCCTCTGATGCCAACACAGGCACCAACAGGATCAACTTTAAAATCTGAAGAGCGAACTAATAATTTTGTACGATAGCCAGGTTCTCTTACAATTTTTTCAACTGTAACAATGCCATCACTAATTTCCGGAACTTCTTGTATCAACAATTGACGAACAAATTCTGTATGGCTGCGAGTTAATATAACTTCAGCACCACCATTTTCAAGATCTTGTACTTCTAGCAGCAATGCTAATATTTTATCACCAATATGATAATGTTCAGTCTTAGGGTAATTACGCGCAGGTAGTAAAGCTTCAACTTTGCCTAAATCAACAACAAGATTTGCTCCCCGGGCAAAACGTTTAACTGAACCAGAAACAATTTCATTAACACGATGACGGTACTCTTCATAGATTACATCTCTTTCGGCACTACGCAATTTTTGAGAGATAATCTGGCGAGCTGTTTGAGCTGCAATGCGACCAAAGTTTTTTGGTGTGACAGCTACATCAATAACTTGTCCGATTTCACAATCGGGATCTAATTCACGGGCGTGGACCAAAGAAATTTCTTCTGTAGGTTCTGTGACTTCTTCGACAATTTCTTTTTCGGCATAGACTTCGATATCGCCAGTTTTTGGATTGATTTGAACAGAAACATTGCCAAGGCCTTCGACGCTTTTTCTAGCTGCAGCATGTAAAGACTCTTCAATCGCCGCGATGACGACCTCACGTTTGACCCCTTTTTCACGTTCAAGGTATTCAAATATAGCAACGAGATCTTTATTCATTATTTCTAAGCCTTTTAAGGTTGTTAACGTTCAATTTTAAAAAGGTAACCTAATAGAAAACCGAAGGATGGTCCTTCGGTTTTCACTAGTTACAAGCAAATGCTTCTAGAGATATTAACTCTCGTTGCCTTCGTCTTGTTCACTTACTTCATTGCTATCGTTTTCTTCGCGTTCTTCTTTTTCGCGATTTTGTTGTTCACGGGTTTCATACTCTTCTGCCATTTGAGAAAATGGAGTTGCATGAGGAGTAACAACAATATCATCACGATTTACTTTATTCTGTTCCACTAAGAAGTCTTTGATAGATAAAGCGATCTTTTTGTGCTCAGGATCTAATTTGATAACCTTAGCAGTGATTTCATCACCTTTGGATATAACATCTTCGACTTTACCAAAAGCTTGATCAGAAAGTTCTGTAACATGAACAAGTGCTTCTAAGCCATTATCTAGCTCAACAAAAGCTCCGAATGCTGCAATTTTAGTTACTTTACCCTTAACAATAGTATTCACTGGCATCGTTTTTTCAATCGATTTCCAAGGGTTTGGACTCAATTGTTTTACCCCGAGAGTGATTTTTTTGCTATCTTTATCCACTGACAAAATTTCAGCTTCAACTTTATCACCTTTTTTCAGAATTTCTGAGGGGTGAGAAACTTTTTTGATCCAGCTTAAATCTGAAATGTGGATTAGACCATCAATACCAGGTTCGAGTTCAACAAATGCACCGTAGTTTGTTAAGTTGCGAATTTCAACAATAACTGTGCTTCCTACTGGGTATTTTGATTCAACATCAGCCCATGGATTATGTTCTGTTTGTTTTAAGCCTAAAGAGATTTTACCTTCTTCTTTTTGAACAGAAAGAACAATTGCTTCAACTTCGTCGCCTTTATTAACAACTTCTGAAGGATCTGTAACGTTTTTAACCCATGACATTTCAGAAACGTGAATAAGGCCTTCGATACCAGGTTCAATCTCAATGAAAGCACCGTATGGTAGAAGATTGACAATTTTACCTTGTACGCGAGTACCTGTAGGGTAACGTTGTTCGATTTCGTCCCAAGGATTTGGTTCTTTTTGTTTTAGACCTAAAGCAACACGACCTTTATCTTTGTCGATATGTAAGATCATGACTTCTAATGGTTGGCTGAGCTGTACCATTTCTGATGGGTGCTTGATACGTTTCCATGTCATGTCTGTAATATGTAATAGACCGTCGATACCGTCTAAGTCTAAGAAAACACCGAAATCAGTGATATTTTTTACAATACCTTTACGGACTTCGCCTTCTTTAATTTGTTCTAGCATTTCTGCTTTTTTGGAGATGCGTTCAGCTTCCAATAGTTCACGACGAGAAACAACAACGTTTTTGCGTTCAGTATTGATTTTGAGAATTTTGAAATCAAACGTTTTGCCGATATATTCGTCGAGATTTTTAATGCGTTTGTTATCAATTTGAGAGCCTGGTAAAAAGGCTTCAATACCGATATCAACCATTAAGCCGCCTTTAACTTTACGAACGATGCGGCCAGTAACGATAGAACCTTCTTCGCAATGTTCGAGAATGTATTCCCACTGACGTTGTCGTTCAGCTTTGGCTCTAGATAGAACAATTTGTCCATCTTCGTCTTCTGGTTGATCTAAAAATACTTCTACTTCATTGCCCAAAGCTAGTTCAGAAGGATCTGAGAATTCTTCTATAGGTACTAAACCTTCACTTTTTAAACCCACATCGACGACTACGTAGTCTTTTAACAGCTCAACGATCGTTCCTTTCAGAATTGTACCTGTTGTAAGTAGGTTTGTTTTTGCATCTGTGCTGGTCTGCGCGCTGTCTAATAGACTCTTGAACAAATCTGCATCTTCTTGTTTGAAATCAACATCGTCAAGAAGGTTATCGCTGTTCGACGATTTTAAGGGTTTGTTGGACATTTAAAGTTTTCTCCTGAAGTTTCTAGCTAAAGAAATATAGATTATCAGAATATAAATAAAAATGGCAATGACAAAAGTAAGAGAGAATTACAGGTTTTAACCACCTTAGAATACGCTGTAGAGGCATCTAGAAGGCTTTAATGGCCTTTATTAAAGTTTGGTAAAGATTGTTAATTATAGTAAATAAAATACAACATTGACAATACGCAAGTCCAGTATTATGTTAACGCTAATTTAAGAGAAAAGGTGGTCTAGATTGTCAACACTAATTTTGAAATTTGGCGGGGCAGCAGTTTCCACAGTTAATCAGTTTGAACGTATAGCTCAAATAATTTTTGAAAGAAAAAAAGATTATAAACAAATTGCAGTTGTTGTTAGTGCAATGGGTGATACTACTGATGAATTAATAGAGCTTGCAAGAACAGTTAATCCTGACTTGCCACGTAGGGAATACGATATGTTAGTCGCTGTTGGTGAAAGAATTAGTGCATCTTTACTCGCCATGGCCTTATTAAAAAAAGGTGTTGATGCCATCAGTTTTACAGGTAGTCAAGCTGGTTTAATAACTTGTGATGAGCATACAGAAGCCCGAATCATTGACGTTAGACCTTTTCGAATTCTTCCACATTTAGAAGCAAATAAAGTCATAATTGTTGCCGGATTTCAAGGAGTTAGTTTAACAGGTCAAATAACTACGCTTGGTAGGGGAGGTTCTGATACATCTGCTGTAGCATTGGGTATTTGTTTAAAAGCAGACTTTGTTGAATTTTATAAGGATGTTGATGGTATTTATAATGAAGATCCAAAAAAAAATAGATTAGCAAATATTTATCCAAAATTAAATTATAAAGAAGCTTTAAAAATTGTTAGTTCAACGGGTTCACAAGTTTTGCATACACGGTCTATAGAATTAGCAGAAAAAAATCGTTTAAAATTACGAATATTGTCTTTTAATGGCAGTTCCCATAAAGGAACATTAATAGCTGATAGTTTTGAAAAAAATCACGATCAGTTTATTTATGAAGATAACAACGGTTAACATGAATATCCCATCATTTGAATTTTTAAATATCGCTCCTTTGTACGGAACACAAAGCGACCCGATACGTCAAAGACTCTATGATGAGATGATTAGAGCTATGTTAATGCGTATCATTCCTCTTGAAACTAATGTAGAATTTAATCGCTATCTATCGAGTGTAAAGCGTTTTTTTCAAAATCTTCCGTACATTACTTGGTCAGAGTTTAATGAAGTTCCGATTAATCTTTCATTCTTTCTTTTATGTCCCTATAGACCCAACGCATTTAAATTTTTTTTTGAAATGGTTAGCCGATGGCTTGTTCCTGGAAAACGTTTAAATGTAGTTGTTTTTTTCGCAGCTGATTTTCGCCTGCCGCAAATTCATGAAGAAAATATATATACACTTTGTGAAATTGAAGTAAAAATTGAGTCTGCAAGAGATTTGGATATAGTTCAAAAAAACACCCCTATTATTGCGACAGAAATTCGTTTGGGAGCACAGTCAGTTTATCATGCCATTCGCATCTTGGAAGTTAAGGGACTTTCCATGGATGAAAAGACAGCAATGATTCAAGAAAATATTGCAGCTATTGTGAAAAGAAGACCAGATGAATTTGATTACGATATTTTCTCGGAAATGCAACATTTTTTAGTTTCGTGTAATGAATCTTTTAAAGCAGCTCGTGAATACCAGCACATGAGTCGGATTATTTGTTTTCATTATCTGTTTCGAAAAGCACTGAAAGAAGCTTTGGAGCATTTCCCTGAAAGACGACATTTAAGTATTAAATTTATTAAAACGAGATTGCATTGTACTTCAGGTATTAAAACAGTCTGGGGCATCGTTGTTGGTCTAAATTTATTTGGTGATTCTGAATTTTTTGAACAACGTCATTTAATTCGCGCCATTCAAACGTTTGTCCCAGAGGCAACTAAAGTTTTAAATTCTTTATTTATAAATAGGTTGAGAACGGATTTAACACGCCTATTTTACTGCGAAATTGAAAAAAGTGATGGTTCGAATTTCACTCAAGAAGAGATTCAAATCCTGCGACAAGAATTGCCGCAGGATTTGAAGAATTATATTGAGAGACGCGTTCACCCAATATTCATGCCGCGTAATGAAGAGGAGATAATGCGTCATATAGTTACTTTGAGCAATCAGCTCAAATTTGTTCGCGACATACCTCAAGTAATATTGATATTTGATGAACAAACTGAAAATAAGCTTTGTTTTACAGTCGTTTTATTAAGATTGCTTCGTCAAGATTCTAAGCCTATTCACGAACATTTTATTGATGGTAATACATTTTTAGAATATGGCCATGACCGTGTTAAGGTTGTAGGTTCGTTGAGAAAGAAACATCCTAAAGAGGCAAATGTTTTTCAGGTGAAATTAGAAAAAGGTCGTTTTCTAAGAGAAGATCATTCTGTTGACTTATATAAAGCGCGGCAAGTGATTATGCTTGAGCTTGGAAGAATTATAGGTGAAATTAGAGATTATAATGGGGGAATGATATCTAAGCAAAATGAAACTTATGATGCGTTAAGGGAGTTGTTAGGAGATGTAGCCATACATAATGCATTATTGCTTGAAAACTTTTTCTATTCATTATTTCCAGTATTAATGAGAACATTGTTAGAACCTCACTTATTAAAAATTTTCTTCCTACTTTTATTAGATACTTTAGAAGACGGATATAATGAAGATGAGGGTTATTCTTTTAGATTTCAAGAAGATGATGGTACTGTTTTTTTGATTATTGTAGCTGATGACAGTTCTTTTAAAGATTCGATTTGCTATATTATTGATCAGTTAAAAATTCCTTCACTACAATATACATCAATGACTTTAAAAATATCGCAAGTTACGTGTTGGGGATTTTTATATCGTTGCGAAGCTAAAGAAAAACGTTTAAATTTTTGTTTAGCAATTGAGAAGGCCCTACACGCTTGGAAATCCTATACTCAAAATAAATTTTTTATTAGCAGGTTTTAATGGTGTATTGAATTAAAACTCCTTACTAAGTATAATTAATGCTTAATGTTATGGAGAATTTTTAATGCAACAGTTAACACCTGAAGAACTCATGCGTATTGCTGCTACTGGTCAAGAACTTAACTTGGCACCATTAACAGAAGAATGCCTGAAGGAAATAGCTAATAAGATGGATGCCGCAAACGCACCAGAAATTTTAGAGTTTGCATCAAAATACGACTTTAACGATCTTAGAGCCAAGTGCCAAAAGCTCATTTAACCCCAACTGTATATGTCTAAGACTAACGATATCATTATTGCACCTTCACTACTCTCTGCTGACTTTGGCCGAATAGCTGAGGAAGCCCAGCGATGTAAAGAAGCTGGTGCTGATCAGCTTCATCTCGATGTGATGGATGGGCACTTCGTGCCCAACTTAACAATGGGCCCTCAAATTGTTGC
The DNA here is from genome assembly GCA_016463375.1 of Parachlamydiales bacterium. Taxonomy (GTDB): domain Bacteria; phylum Chlamydiota; class Chlamydiia; order Chlamydiales; family JAEMRK01; genus JAEMRK01. Next base: position 10,760 of record JAEMRK010000018.1, read on the forward strand.
TGCTGTCAATCGCGCTACTGATCTTTTTTTAGATGTTCATCTGATGATCTATAATCCATTTGATTACATCGAGCGTTTTGTTCAAGCAGGTGCCAACTCTTTAACAATTCACTTTGAAGCTACAGAAGATGTAGAAGATACTTTAAATTACATTCGCAAGTGTAATGCAAGAGCAGGACTTGCTATTTGTCCTGAGACTTCTGTCGAATTAATTACCCCTTACATTGACAAATGTGACATGATCTTAATCATGTCTGTACACCCAGGTTTTGGGGGACAATCTTTTATGCCAGAAGTTCTTGAAAAAGTGCGTTTTATTAGAACAGCTGTTGATAAAAGAGGAATTCGAGATACCGGTGTTAAAGCAACAGCTGATGAAAAGCCTCCATTTGCGATTCAAATGGATGGTGGAGTAGATTCTAAAACAGCCCCTTCATGTATTGAAGCTGGTGCTAATGTTTTAGTTTCAGGTTCTTATCTCTTTAAAGATCCCGATATGGCTAAAGCGATCAAAACTTTGCGTGCAAAGTGAGCTTGATTTTTTGGCTCCATCGCCTATAATGTAAAAGTTTTTAAAAAATTTACGAGTTGTACAACTAAATGGGAACAAGCAATCACATTTCTCCCGGAATGACTATTTCTCTCACCGGTAAGCTTTATCGAGTTGAGTCTAGTGTTAAAGTCACTGTCGCTAAAGGGACTCCATTCATCAAAACGAAACTGCGCGACCTGGCTACAGATGAATTGTTAGAAAAGAATTTTAAAATTAATCAGGCTGTCAAAGATGTTTCTCTTTTAGAACGACGCCTTGAATTTCTTTATCCTGAAGCTAAAGACTATCTTTTTTTAGACATTGGCAATTTAGAACAAGTTTTGGTGCCAGCAGATGTCATTGGCGATAAAGTCAATTATCTAAAAGAAGGTATTGAATTATTAGCTACATTCTATGGCGACACAATTTTCTCCGTGGAACTGCCGCAATTTTTAGAATTGATGGTCGTCCGAGTTGACGCCTTACCATCGATTTTAGGTAAAGCAAGCAAGGCAAATGTTACAGGTTCAACAAAAATTGCTGTGTTAGAAACCGGTGCTAAAATTGAAGTGCCACCTTTTGTTGAGTCTGGAGATATTATAAAAGTAGACACTAAAAGCGGTGAATACGTTCAGCGCGTGTAATGCAAGCCAATTATCTGTTAAATAAAAGGTATTTACGTGGAATTAAAGCAGATTAAAGAGCTAATGGGAGCCATGGGGCGCTCTGGTATAAAGAAATTAACTATAAAAGATGAAGGTTACGAATTGCAGCTTGAACGCGATGATGGCGTTGAGCGTGTCAATTACCAACCACCATCATTTTTAGAGCAAGAACACTCTCGACATTACGTTGCGCCATTGCCGCCTGCAGAAATGCATTTGAGCCATCATGTAACACCTGGACATCCTGTTTTGAACGCTCCTTCCGAGCCCGATAATAGTCGCTACATAACTTCTCCGATGGTCGGTACGTTTTATGCTGCCCCATCTCCTGATGATCCAGCTTTTGTTAAAGTTGATGATCAAGTCAAAGAAGGTGGAGTTGTTTGCATTATCGAAGCGATGAAAGTTATGAATGAAGTTAAAGGGACAATGTCTGGTCGAATTGCTGAGGTTCTTGTTGAGAGCGGCGATCCTGTTGAATTTGGAACGAAACTCTTTCGAGTCGTTTAATTATGGAAAAAGTACTTATTGCTAATCGCGGCGAAATAGCCGTCAGGATTATTAGAGCTTGTCATGATTTAGGCCTGCAAACAGTTGCTGTCTATTCACAAGCTGATAGCGAAGCTTTGCATGTTTTACATGCAGATGAAGCTATCTGTATTGGTGAAGCACCGGCTGCTAAATCTTACTTAAAAATGGCTCACATCTTGTCAGCATGTGAAATTACAGGTGCTGATGCTGTTCATCCAGGATATGGCTTTTTAAGTGAAAGTGCTAACTTTGCATCAATTTGCGAAAGTTGCGGTTTGAACTTTATTGGCCCCTCTCCAGAATCTATTTCTCTTTTAGGGAATAAAGCAAAAGCAAAAGAAACTGCTAAAGCTGCTAAATGTCCTGTGATTCCAGGATCTGATGGTATTGTTGCTACATTGGCTCAAGCTGAAGTCGAAATGAAAAAAATTGGTTTTCCGATTTTCATTAAAGCTGTAGCTGGTGGCGGTGGTAAAGGCATCCGTATTGCTTACAACGAAGAAGAATTTGCTAAGCACTACACGTCAGCTCGTCAAGAAGCAGAAGCTAGTTTTGGTAATGCAGAAGTTTATTTAGAAAAAATGATCCTCAATCCACGTCACGTGGAAGTGCAAATTGTTGGCGATAAACACGGCAATTATCTGCATTTAGGGGAAAGAGATTGCACTGTTCAGCGAAGACGCCAAAAACTGATCGAAGAAGCACCAAGTCCTTATCTAACACCTAAGCTTCGTGAAAAAATGGGACTTGCAGCTATTGCGATTGCAAAAGCTGCCAAATATCATTCAGTTGGAACCGTTGAGTTCTTGGTTGATGAGCAACATAATTTCTATTTCATGGAAATGAATACTCGTATTCAAGTAGAGCATACTGTTAGTGAAGAACTCGCCAACTTTGATCTTCTTGCTGAGCAATTAAAAATTGCTATGGGCAAGCCTTTGAGGAAAAAGCAAAAAGACATTGTTTTTCAAGGGCATGTCATTCAAGCACGTATTAATGCTGAAAACCCTGCAATGAATTTTTGTCCATCTCCTGGCCGTGTAGATTATTATTTACCTCCAGGCGGCCCTCATGTACGTATTGACAGCGCCTGTTATTCGGGATATGTCATTCCACCTAATTATGATTCAATGATTGCTAAGTTAATTGTAAAAGGTAAGGATCGTACAGAAGCTATTGCAAGACTAAAACGCGCATTAAGAGAGTTTCATATTGGTGGTGTTCATTCTACAATCCCATTCCATCAGTTTATGTTGGAAAACGAACAGTTTTTAAAAGGGGATTATGATCTGAACTTTATCGATAATTTAATTGCAGCAGGCTGTGATTTCAAATTAAGTAGCGACGCTTAAGCGTCGCTGATTTTCTTTTCTAAGTTTTCACTATTATTTTTCCTAATCGGCTCAAGATTGCTAGATCGTGGATCTAAAGTGTTGGAAGTGGTTCTTTGATGTTTTCTTGTTAATACGGGGCTTAAAGTAAGAGTTGGGGGTTTATTTGCATCTTCGGTTAGCGATGAAAAAGATCTTTGCTTTTGTGGTGTTATTGATCCTCGTCTTTGTGGTGGTATTTGTGCAACTTCATAGACACCAGATGGTCTTCTAGCCGCGCCGGGTTCAAGGGAATTTCTTTTAACAGGTGAACCCTCTTCTATTTCCATAAAAGAGGCTCTTCTAGAAGGATTGGGGCTAATTTCAAGTAGTAAATCATCAAAACTCATGATCTTTCCATGTTTTTGAATTTTTTGCACAGTTTTTGGAGAGCAAATTTGAGTAACAACTTTCATTGTTGTTTCATTATCTTTTTCAAGCATTCTGTTAAAAACGTCGCCCATTTTCAAAATTTGATTCGTTAATTTCTCAACTTGTTGTTTCATACTTTCATTTGTATTGTGAATATCTTGTCGATCTTCACCAATACTCGAACTTAAAGCTTTCATTTCATCAACTTGTTTTTGCAAATTCAAAGTTTCTTTTGAGATAATATCTCGATAACTTTTTAATTCATCAATGCGCTCATTAATAGCATGCATAAATATTTCGTGTTCAAGTTTCGTTACGGCTGTTTGAGTCTGAGCTAATTCATTTGCACGAGTTGCAAAATCCTGAATTTTCAAGTCGACGCTAGATGTTAGAGTATTAATACTTTCTACTGTCTGCTTAGTAACTTGTTCTGAAAGATCACGGATGATATTATTAAAACGTTTAATTTGTTCCGAAGACTGTCTTAATGCTTTCTCTGTATCATTAAGCTTTTTGAGAGATGCATCCATTTCAGCTTTGGTTTTGTTATTGTTTTTTTCTAAGTTACTGATTTCTGACTGAAGATTTATTTTGTTCGTTTCAAGATCATTTTTAATTTTTTCCAGAGAAGAAACTTGTTCTTCAAATCGTTGAATTGTTTCTATGGATTTAATATTTTCTTGATGGAGATTTTCAACCTGAACCTTGAACGCATCGGCTGTGACACTCATTTTCAGAAGTTCTTTAGAAGTTTTGGAGAGCTCTAAAGAAACATGATTTAATTCGTCTGTTTTTTCTTTTAATGTTTTTTCAAACTTAGTATTTAGATTATCTATTTCGCTATTCAGTTCGATTCTAGTTTTTTGGAGCTTGTCATTTTCTGACTGTAAAGATTTTTCAATATCGGTTAATTTGTTAACCTCAGACCTAAGATTTGTAACTTCAACACCCAGCTCATCATTAGTTGTCGAAAGAGATTCATTTAATTTCTCAAAGTTAAATACTTGGGTACTAAGCTCTAAGATTTTTCCGGCATTTTCTAAATTGAGTTTTTTATATTCTGAATTTTCATTTTTGTAATCTTCGATTTGTTTTTGATTTTGAGTGTTTAAAATCGCATATGTTTCATTTTCAGAGGTAAGTTGGGTGATTTGCTCTTGTTGATTTTGTAAATAGCGAAGACTGCGTATTTTATATAATGTAAAAGAGCCGCCAACGAGTGATGCAAATCCTGTGAAAACTAATGAATACCCCATCAGTCCATTACCGCCGAATCCAACTGTTCCAATACCTAAGACAATAACAACTAATGATGCGACGATTTCCACAACTGCGAAAGTTTGAGCTAAATTGTGATTATGTAAAACACGGGTCGTTCTGGACATTATTGAGCCAGATTGACTCGAACTTGAAATTACTGTTGAGGGTGTGAATTGGCTTTTAGCTATATCTAAGACTGTACCTGACATGACGAGCTTCCCGGTTAAACAATATACTTGATGTAGAAGAATATTAATTTAATGTAAATTTAATTTAAGAAATCCCTAGTCAACGGTGTTGCATTTCTTAATTGTTGCTAGCAAAGATGAGCTAAGAGTAAATTCAAATTTTTATAAGGTATGAGGATTTGATGAACTGGGCACAGATTCGAACACTTGTCATGTTTAAACAAACAGTTTTTGGTTTACCTTGGGCGCTCATTGGCGCGTTATTTCCATTCATCGATGGAAACTATCACCAACCACTAAATCAATGGCGTACATGGTGTTTAATTCTTGTCGCTTTTACATTAGCTCGTACATCGGGTATGGCTTTTAATCGGTTAATTGATCGACATATCGATGCAAGAAATCCGCGGACACAACATAGGCCTTTACAAACTGGAAAAGTGACCGTTTTCCAAGTCACATTATTAGCGGTCGGATGTTTGATCGGATTTATCATTTGTTGCTGGTTAATTAATCCTTTGTGTTTTGCACTATCTTTTATACCAGCTGCCTTACTTGTGTTTTATTCATTCACCAAACGCTTCACAGCATTTTGTCATTTAGTGTTGGGGCTTGTTGAATTCTTTGCCCCTTTAATGGCTTGGATTGCCATTAAAGGGACAGTGGACTGGCCACCTATATTATTAGGTATAGCTATGTGCTTATGGCTGACGGGTATGGATATATTTTATAGCTTACAAGACGTTTGTTTTGATCGTCAGTGGAGATTGAGAAGTGCACCAGTAGCACTAGGCATTAAGCCTGCAATAGTACTTGCAAAAGTATTGCATGGACTTTGTGTATTAGTGTTGATTGTGACTGGTTTGTTAGTTCAAGCTAGTATGATTTACTATATTGGTATTTTTATTGTAGCTAGTATTTTTTCTTATCAACATAAGATGATTTGTCCACAAAATACACATCGCATTGAAAAGACTTTTTTTGTATGTAATGGTTGGATTGCATTTTGTTTACTCGCATTTACAGCAGGGGAAGTGATATGGCGCGTATTGTCGTAGGAGTTAGTGGTGCATCAGGCATTATTCTTGCAAAGCATGCAGTTAATGCGCTTGCCAATGCTGATTATGATGTCGATTTAGTACTATCTAAACCAGCGCTTCTAACAGCATCTATCGAGCTTGGAGCGTCATTTGGTACTTTAAGCGGTTTTGTATCTCATTTTAATGAAGATGTTCAAAAAAAATTAACAATCCATCGTATTGGTAATTTTTCAGCAACGATTGCCAGCGGATCGTATCACACAGATGGGATGTTAATTATCCCATGCAGCATGGGAACTTTGGCAGGTATTGCGCTAGGACTTTGCGATAATTTAATTAAAAGGTCCGCAGATGTGACTTTAAAAGAGCGCCGCCGTTTAGTGATTGTTCCAAGAGAAAGTCCACTAAGTGAAATCCATTTAGAGCACATGCTTAAATTAACACGTATGGGAGCTGTAATGATACCACCAGTTCCTGGTTGGTATACGCATCATCGCACATTGTTAGATGTCGAAAAATTTATTGTGGGTAAGGCATTAGATCTTTTAGATGTGAAGCATGATTTGTATACGAGGTGGGATAAAGATTCAGTAACGCATGTTGAACCTTTTGCAAACATTATTGCCCTTGCTTCTTCTTAATCCAGCCTATCATCTCTTTAATACGTTCAGGATCTTTTCCTTTTTCGTACCAGAAATTGCGGTAGTGAGATTCAATCGAGTGTTGATTTAAATAAGCAGTTAATTGAGCAGGGAATGCTGACATTTTGTATTCACAATCAATTGCTTTAGAAACTATGTCTGATAGATCACTGGCTATTGATTTTACGAAATCTTGAGTGTATTTAGCATTTTCACCCATTGTTTTACAAAGAAGTGCATAGCATTGTGCATGAGTCATCGTTGCATTAGGCATTGCTTGATTCCATTTTTCATCAAGGAATTTGCGAATCAGGGGTTTTAAAGCCTCGTTTTCAAGGGCTCTTTCAAGCGCTTGAAAACCGGGCTCTTCAGCCATTATTTCAGGATCGCGAACGTAAGCATCGTACATTTCTTGACAAAAGTTTAACCACATATACGCTTGATTAACTTCATCGTGTTCCGATTTGCTTAAATTTTCGTACTCTAAAAGATGGAGTAATTTTTTGGCTTCTGCTTCCCAGGTTAGGAAAGTTTTGGGAAACTCAGTGTTAGTGATGCAAAGAGGATCGCCTTGCATTTTGGGATCCATATAAATCATTAGATTCCCAAGCTTTTTAAGCCAGGATTGGATACAGGCAGAGGACAAAGTTTGACTTTTCATGATGCACCTCAAAGTCGTTCAGTCGCAATATCGGAGAGGAAGTTTAATAAACTTCCTCGTAAAATCAGTGCTTTATAAATTTTACAGTATACAATTTATAAAATTAAGTCGAAATCTATTGTTCTTTTTTGTGCTTAACTTTTAATTTTTTTTTCCTAGTTAGAGTGTTGACTCGTCCATTGATCACTTCATGCAAATTCTCGATCGCAACAAAAGCCGTTGGGTCTTCATGCGTAACAATGGCTTTGAGTTCGGCTAATTGCAAACGTTCCACAATAACATATAAAATTTCACGCTCACTACCAGTAAAACCACCACGACCATAAAGAACTGTTAAACCAACGCCAAGTTCAGATATTAAAGCTCTTGCGATACGGTGAGGATTGTGTGATATGATAATAACCGATTTGGTTTCATCGAGTCCTACAATAACCATATCCATGACTTTACTAGCGACGATGTAGATCATTAAAGACATCAATGCCACATGCCATTCTCTGTAAATGACACCGGCAATTGCAAAAATAAAAATATTGATGAACAAAATAACTTGTCCAACAGTAAATCCTTTTTGACGATTGATGATAATCGCTAAAATTTCGGTCCCATCTAATGAAGCACCTTTACGGATAATTAAACCAATACCTGCACCTAATATAAAACCACCAACGACGACAATCTCTAAAGATTCACCGCGAAAGGGTGGTACTTTTTCTACGGTCCAGCAAAAAAAAGCGAACAAAATAACAGATATTCCCATCTGAATAACAAAAGTTTTTCCGATGAGTTTATATGCAGCCCAGATAAAGGGCAGATTAAAAATAATATAAAATAGTGGTAAGTAACTGTCGCCCCAGATTTTAGCGCAAATCATGGCTAAACCGACAACGCCGCCGTCAATTAATGAGTTAGGGGCTAGAAATACTTTAACAGCTAATGCTGCCAGAAATGCTCCAAGTGTAAGCCAAAAATACGTATTAACGTAATGGATAATTGACGTTTTATCTGAAGACTTTGATTTCATGAACGACCCCTGTCGGGTAGCTTATTAAGCTGTCCCGCTAATATGCGAAATGCACTTAATACCACAAAATCGTGTTTGAAGCGATGGTTTTTTAGGAAATCTATGAAAGAGACGCGGGAGACGGGGCTTGAACCCGCAACTTCCGGCGTGACAGGCCGGTGCTCTAACCAATTGAACTACTCCCGCAAAAGAGTTTGGGCGCAACAGGACTCGAACCTATGACCGCCTGTGTGTAAGACAGGAGCTCTACCAACTGAGCTATACGCCCGTATGTTTGCGCTAGGTGCGCCATCAACGGAAAAACAAGGCATAACTCTAGCGTTTTATTGATTTATGAACAAGCAATTTGGCAAAAAAAATACACATCGCGCTATCTTCTAGGGAAAAGGAGGTGAAAATGCGGTTTATTATTGGGTTAGTTATTCTAATTATGGCTTCTGGATGCTCTGCAAGTGGCCTTGAAGAATATAGAGATTCAGCGGAACATATTGTTAATGAATTGTCATGCGAATTGCAATCATGTGAAAATCAAGAGCAATTGCAGCAACATGCACCAAAATTAAAGAAACTTTTTCAAAAACTTGTCGAGCTAGTTATCGATGCTAGGGAGTATCAAATTAAGCATCCTGAAGAAGCTGAGAAAATGTCAATTTACGGCGATCGGGGAGCTTCTGATAGACTACTGAATGAACTTAATCGCATTTACGAATTGGAAGGAGGTAGGCAAATTGTAGAATTGTCTCAAAAAGATGCTTTAGAGAGACTTGATGCTTTTGAATCTCGTTTTCAAAAAAAATATCATTAAAAAATATAGTCATCTGCAATTGCGCGTCTATCATGACCATCTAGGACATGAAAGAGGCGTAATTGGTTGAGCATAACCGATGAAAATTGCGATAGTGGTAAATAGATAATTTTTTTACCAAAGCGGTTAGCGTAACTTTTATAATAACTTCGTGGGGGAGTGTCTGCCACGTATACAATGAGTGAGCTGATGGCGTAATCAATGGCTGCCATCAATAAAATTTCAGCTTTAGTGCGGCAATTTTGATAATCTGGATCAGACCAAACATCATACATACGGCCTGGAGGAAAACTCATCATCATCCCCCCGTATTCACAACGAGTAATACCAGGACCGACGATTTTATCAAAACGATCGGTTGAATAAAATGCCATGTCAGATTCTTGGTTATTTTCACCTTGCCATGTTAATTTCCAGGGATATTTTTCTGAGTAAGATGAGTCTTCATTAAAAATGATGACAACAGAACCGGCCATACCTTGAGGTTTACCGCGCACTTTAACGTAAATTTTTTTCTCATGCCAATGGCGAATTGTTTCTTTAGTATCTATGCCGTCTTCAAGACTAGTGGCAAAAGGCATTGATCTAGATGTTTCATCTTGTACTAAAGTTTCACCGCGTTTTTTTACATATTGAGCAAAAGACTCAATGCGTAGATCTTCTTTTGGATAAGAACAAACTGCATAAGGATTAAACGCGCGAAATTTTAAAAAATTAGGATTTTTTCGTTTTTTAAATTGTGTGGATTTACGACTTTTTTCTTTTAAACGAAATTGAATGCGGCTCGATTGACCCCAAACTTCTTCGACGCTTAAGTCGAGTTCTAATAGTCCATCGATATTTTTTAAATGCATATAAGTTGTGGCAAGAAGCCACAACTCATAAGCATAGTTAGAATCAACGCAACTTTTAGCTGATGTTAATAATTGCATCAAATTGGGAAGCAATTGATGGCGCATGAAAGCCATGTTGCGAGCAAACTTTAGTATATTGCGCACATGATAGGTTTCAAAGGCGTGGCCCATTTCTTTTGTATAGGTCGCTGCAGCTTCTTTTAGCATGATGTAATTAAGTGTATGCCGATCAATCAGAGTCTGGCGAGGTTTTGAGCGCCATATTTCGTAAAAAGTAGACATATATCCAGATTCTGCCATCACTTGTCTACATGACTCATCTGTCAAAGTACAGACTTTGATTTCAGATCGCTCATGATGGGTATGTGTTGCAAAAATTTGATTATCTAATAAAAGTTTTAATCGATGGATGTGATCCATACCACCAACAAACAAAACTTTATCATACTGCAATGACAAATCTTTCAAGCGTCGAGCCATGTGCTCTTCGCGTTTTTTATTAAGGGGATCTTGGGGTAGCTGATCGGCAAAGATCCTGTACGAATCGTAATAAGCCTTTAAACCGATTCTAGCCATTGAATAAGGATCTGGAACACTTAATCCGCCTCTTGGAGCTGCATCAACATCTAAGTCGATACAATAGGCGCCTATGCCATTTTCTAAAGCAAGGCGAATGCCTTCAAAAGCAGCATCACATGGTTCGATTAAATAATAAGTGGGATCTGTATCACCAGAGATAACAACACTGATATCGGGCAGTCTGGCTACAGCGTCTTTAAGCTGCGATTCCATTGTTTCAGCAAGTTCAACGGCTACACAATCGGGAGTAATTTCATCAAAAGCCATTTTGACAAATGAAGCCGATTCCATCGTATAATGTAAAACCGGCACCATATAAATATTTTGCCATTGAACGAAAAAACTCATCGTAAATGGGCAGTACAGTTAATTTTAACAGGATCTATTTGTTTTTTACCGATGATCTCAATAACTGAAATGCCTGTATTATCATGTTTAAATGATGCGGCATCTTCTAACTCTCGTTGAAGCAGATTAGTTAAAAAGAGTTGTAAAAACAATCCGTGAGAACAGATTAAGATATCACCATCTTCATGAAGATGCATCAGTGTTCCTAAAAAAAGACGTGCCCTTTCTTGTGTTTCCAAAAGACTTTCACCGCCTTGCGGCTTGAAGACACCCAATGGCATTGACCTTTGTGCTTGCGCAAGAGTGCACTTTTCAGTCCCTTCATAAATACCCATTGCACGCTCACGCAAAAGAGGGGTGAAGTGAACTTTAATATTTTGATGTTCAGTGTAGGGTAAAATAGTTGATTTAGCTCTTGATAAGTCGCTGCAATAGATGGCTTGAAAATTTTCATTTTCAAAACGTTTTTTTAAACATTCTGCTTGCCAAAGGCCTTTTTCTGATAATTGTGTATCACGATGGCCTGATAAGCATTGGTTTAAATTATCTTCTGATTCCGCGTGGCGCAATAATGTTAATTTTAGTTTCTTTTTACTTCGCATGAACTACCGCTTCTTCTCCTAATGTCATTGCTATAGATTGGCGCAAGAGGCCATCTTTTGGAGCGTTGCTATCAACGCTCTTGAGTCTTTTGGCCGCATAGCGCGCAATGTTAATTCCATCTCGTACAGTGTAGCGTTCCATGTGCTGATGCGCTCGTTGTAAGAAATCAACGACATAATCGAGAATTTCTTCATCAACGAAAGGTAAGTTTTCTTTAAGAATACGTTTTTCTTCTTCAGCTTCAGGAAATTCAAGGTAAATTTGTGGTTGTAAGCGGCTGTGAATATATTCTGGGATTTCATATGTAGAGGCATCATCGTTCATGGTCACGCAGATGCGAAAATCGGGGTGGGCTTTGATTTTTAAACCAGCAATGATTGATTCGATGTATCGGCGATTATCAAGTAGGGGAGCTAGCGATGCCCATGATTTTTCGCTCATGCGATTGCCTTCATCTAAAATACAGACTTCACCGCGAATCATTGCAGTGACTAAAGCGGACGCAACGTACCTGATGCCACCTTTTTCGTTAACAACTGGAGTGATTAAAAGATCTTCTGGTCTTGTATCCATGGTGCATTGAAAGATATAAGCTTTTTTTTCTAATACATGTGCTGCAGCATAAGCTAGCGTCGTTTTTCCAACACCTGGTTTGCCTATTAAGCGGGGATTTAAAGGGATGTCTTTTTCGTCAATGACGAGCCAAGCTGCTAAAAGCTGCTCTAATACATCTTGTTGTCCAACCCAATGAAACTTAAAATCATCTGGAAATCCTAAAGCGATTTCAACTCCTTGTATAACAATACTAGTATCGTGTTCACTGGTATCTTTTATTGGATTGTTTTGCGACTCATCGGACATAATTTATCCTTAAATTCAAGTAGGTGGAAACTATAGACTTTCAGCTCTTTTATGGCTAAAAACTTAAATGCGTCTTTTATGCAAATCTCGAACCTCATCATCCGTAATAGGTTTTCCTATCGTTAATTCAAGAGCAGCCCTGAAATTTTTAAAAGTTTTTGGGTTTGTTGGAATTGTCTCTAATTTTAAACTTTTTAAAACACCTCGGATAGTATTTGTAGTAATTGTGTTTTTTACATCTGATCTTTCGAAGATTTGTGCTTTTTTCTCTAAAAAGGGTTTTGGCAATTGTGTAGGAGCTGGTTTAGACCAGTCACTTTCGGACTTGATAAGTTTTTTTGGCTTTGATTGTTTAAAGTTTTTAGTAGATTCTTTTGCCTCAGACGATATTGTAATTAATGTTGGATTTGTTTCGTGAAGGATCTCTGTAGTTGGCTTAGACCAAAGAAGAGGGCTTTGAGTGCAACTTAAAACTGAATTTTGGATCATAAGTACAGTAATTAAAGATCCATGATTACTTTCTGGGTATAATTTAGCACCTATCATAAAAGAACTTGTAAGTATCAAAGATGCTCCGTAGAAAATGGGGTATAATTCATTGCAATAAAGCGTATTAGATCTAGGATTTTTAATCTTACATATTCGATCGACTGTCGCTATAATTGCGCCACCGGTTATAAGATCCAAAATAGGAAATACAATTATTTCGTTCTCAATATTGCTATAAAAACTCTTCATTTTTTGTGAAGGGTCAAAATAATTAAAATTTCTAGCGCAATATCCAATTATGTAAATTAAAGCAAGTGCCGAAATTTTTTTTACAAGTCGTTTTGTAGGATCTTCTTGCACTTGACTTGGTGCAACATTCGTAATGGTATTCGTAATTGGATTTGTCATTTTTATTATGGGTTTAGTGCTTTATCGGAACCGTAATTGAGGCCTGCTTGCGATAAGTTAGTGCGTGCATTGGGGAAATTTTCTTCAAGAAGTGCTAGCAGTTGATCTGTCTTTTTACGCATTGAATTTTGTCCTACAGGGCATTGACAGGTAATTCTTCTAAAACCGTAGTAATCTGCAAAGCGCTCAATTTCTTTTTCAGAAACATAAATCATCGGACGAATAATCGTCACCCCATAATGTTGCATTTCAATTTTCGGTTGATTTGCAGCAAACTCTCCTTTATGTAAAAGGTTCATCAAGAGTGTTTGAATACTATCATCTCTGTGATGTCCAAAAGCAATTGTTGGGGCGTTTAATTCTTTAGCTTTGTCAAATAGCAATTTTCTTCTTTCTCTTGAGCAACTGTAGCAGCTCAATGTTTCTCTTTTTTGGGTCGAGGTTAAGACATGTAGAGGAACATCCAGTTTTTCACACACTTTTTTCAAATAAGAAGTTTGTATACCTGCACCGCAAGAAAATTCCCCGTCGACGTTTATAGCATGGATTTCAAGCTCTGGAAATCCATGCCCTGACAATGCTTTTAGAAGAAATAGCAATGTTAAACTATCTTTTCCACCGCTCAAAGCTATAGATATTTTTTGAGATCCTTCAAGCATTTGGAATGTGTAGATAGCTTTACGCACCATGCTTTCGATTTTTTTACCTTGAGTAGTCCATGGAGGCAAAGCTAGAGGAAGATGTATGTCCATTAAACCTTTAGATCGTTGATAGGCCAATGATTATACTTGTCATTAAGCCTTATAGGCAACTACATGCTTTGCGATCGTGGACAATTTTGTAAAAACATGATAAGATAATTCCTTTAAAAACTTATTTTGAGACTATTATGAATACATCTGCTCCTGGTCGCAATGATCCATGCCCTTGTGGTTCTGGACTTAAGTATAAAAAATGCTGCATTAGCAAACCTCCAAAGCCTAAATTTTCTGCAAAAGTGATTCGCGCTGGTGGTCAAGAAGTTGATAAATCAGCTACCGAACAAAACGACACTATGGATTTAATGAAGCGTTTTAATGAGATCCATACTGTACCTGAAACTGAGAACTTCGAGATGACGAAAAAAGATTTTCGCATTACAGCACCACCTGAACAATAAATCGTTGTGCAAAATGTGAGCGTTTGCTATAAATCATCGCTTACATCGTTACCATGCTGGCATAGCTCAATCTGGTAGAGCGCCCGACTTGTAATCGGATGGTTGTGGGTTCAATTCCTGTTGCCAGCATATTTTTTCTGGGGGTGTCGCATAGTGGCAATTGCAAGGGACTGTAAATCCCTCGACTTCGGTCTCCGTTGGTTCGAGTCCAATCGCCCCCAAATATCTTTTTAAATTTTCTTCATTTCAAGTCTTATTAATTTCAGTTACATATTTCTAAATGGATTGATAATTTCCTTTAATTTCATGTTCTGAAACACTAAATTCAAAAGTTGACGTTTTTCATACTCGTCAGAACTCTCAATGATTTTCCTAGAGTCTTAAAAATTTATAAAGCATTAGATAAGCAATTTTGTGCATTTTGGATAATTTTTTCTATAATCTTAGGATCAATTATTAGTTCTTCTTCACCATATTCGTAGACTCCACCTAAAATTATTCGGTCACTCCAGGGATATATAGAAACCCAACTATTTGTATCATTAGGTACATTTTGATAGAGCAAATAATCTATACCTTCCTGAGGCTTAAAATAAACAATTTGACCTCTTAAAGGAATAAATTCTTGATCATTGAAAAGTTCCCTAGATCCCAAACTCATGCAATTTATAATAATGGTTTCTTCTAACGAGAGTAGGTCGTCTAAATTTTTAAAATGCGTTTGTTCTAAAACTGCCCCTTTACTTTTTACTTTAGAATATAAGTCTTCCATAAACAACTTCCCATCAATAGCAAGCTCATAAATTCTGCGGCCATTTTTAGTTATCCCATTATCAAAATGAACAACAACTTCTTCGCCTCGATGTTTTGTTTTGAGAGCTTCTTGAGTGCTATTTGTTTTAAAACTATAAGAAGAAATTATGCTTACTCCAGCAAATTCTGGTTCAGCGCCAATGCTATTCAAAAATCTCTGTTCGGCAGCTTCCAAAAATCGTTGATGTAATTGCTTATTTTTTTCGGGAATATCTGATGGAAACGCAAGTGGGCTCCAAATCCCTGCTGCAACGTTTGATATAAGGTTAGGACTCCATTCATTGGCATAAATGTGAACGTCGTAACCTTTTTCTAATAGGTCATAAGCAGTCGATAAACCAGCCACCCCAGCACCTAAAATAGCTACACTTTTAGACGATGATTTTTGATTAGTGAGTATTTCCAGAACTTCCTTTGCGCCACCAAAAGAAAGAGTGAGACCAGATCCACCATAGCCATAATTATGAATGATAAGCTTATCAAGAAATGATTCAGTTTCTAAACGTATACCAGTTTTTCTATAAGGTCGAATTCCCACGTTGGTTCCAATTATTTCTTGTTGCGAGATATTTGGTGTTTTGAGGTAAACATGTTCTGCGCTGAAAAGAGAACAGCAAAAAAGGCACAAGAAACCGATTCTGTAAAGCATAAAAGTCCTAAATATGAGGGCATCATTAAATAAAAAAATCTAAGTTGATTTACAATTGTTTTCCAGTCAAAGGTATTTTTAGAGTCCAGTCGCACTTAAATATTTTTCTCGTATTTTCTAAAAATAGTCTCTTAGATCAAATGAGAAGAACACTATAATTAAAAGTTTTAGAAATAAATAATTATTTTCTGTATAAGCTATGTTTTTTATTTTTTTAACCAAGATAATTTAACTAATTCAGTTAGGATTTTTATGACATTTAAGGATGCTAGTATAAGTTTTCATTCGAGCATGACTGCGGCTTGTAGTCAGTTCGAAATTCATACAGAGAGTCCTATCCATATGACTCTATCAGGGCCTTCAAGATACACATATCTTAAGCTGGATTCAGATCAAACTCATTGTGTAAATGCATTAGCTAAGAAAGTAGGTTTAGAGCATGAGAGTGGGCCTACGAGAAACAGGTTTATGGTTTATAGCGAAACTTTAATTCCTGGAACGACAAAAGTAGTGGATAGCACATTCGATGCATCAGCAGAAGAAAAAAGAGTCTTCGAACAAATTTTCGAGATGGCAGCTGCATCTATCGCCACACAAATGGGATTGTCTGTAAGTACTAGCGATGTGACAAAGATCGTACTTGAAAAAAACGTAGATTTTAATTTCATTGAAGCTCAACGGGCTTGTAGTCTCAGTATTGAAATATCTCAACCAGCTGCTGAGAAACTCAATATTGATAAAGACACTAGATTTCGTGAATATTGCAAAGGTTCTGGAAATAATGACGAAGTTATGATGGTAATAAACCCTGGCCAATTTAAGGTATAAGTACTAGTACGTCCCAGGGGTATCTTCCAGCTAATTTCTCCTAGAATTATGATGAGATGCGATTTACAGCTAGTTTAAATATTGAAAAACTTGTCTGAATGCTTTTCTTACTCGTGTTTTAGAACTGGTAGAATTCCCTACAAATGATAGTCTAAGATTCTTCAGGATCCTCTTGTAATCAAAAGTTCTGAAATCAATCAACCGCGTTCTTATTAATTTATAAAGCCTTTTCCAACAAACAGTTATTGAGCTCAAATCCTGTAGCATAAAAGGCCATTCAAACTGCAAAACATAAGTTTTATACTCTGAAAAATTTTCAATGGATTGTGTGTGTTTGATTATTTTTACCATTCGTTCCATTGTTTGAATATTACAAAATCAGCTTGCTAAATACCATGAGGCGTTCTTAGAAATATTAAAACACGCTCAAATAACCCTATGAAAGGGTTAGAAACAGTGTGCAGAAATCTATACATATCTGATAGTATCTATACATATGAGTAGATTTATCAAGATTGGCAAAGCTGCAAAAATTTTAGGTGTAAGTGTTCAGACTCTCAGGCGATGGGAAGAGATTGGATATCTTGTACCAGATCGCAAATCGACAGGAGATACAAGATACTACAATTTAGACAAATTAATGGACAAGAAAGTTCTTGAAAGTGATTTGACAATTGGGTATGCGCGAGTATCCAGCCATGATCAGAAAGAAGATTTAAAAAGGCAAGCCGAGGCTCTTTCAACCTATTGCATTAAGCAAGGTTGGAATTTTGAGATTCTTCAAGACTTAGGATCGGGAATGAATTATCAAAAAAAGGGATTAAAAACTCTTTTAGATGCAATTGTTGAAAAAAAGATTTCTCGTCTGGTCCTTACACATAAAGATCGCTTGCTTCGTTTTGGAGCAGAACTTATATTTGCTCTTTGCGAAAAGAGACAAATTGAAATTGTAATCATCAATAAAGGGGATGACGTTTCATTTGAAGAAGAACTTGCGCAAGATGTTTTAGAAATCATCACTGTTTTTTCCGCTCGTTTGTATGGAAGCCGCAGTAGAAAAAATAAAAAGCTAATAGAGGCTGCCAAGGTATTGATTAGCGATGACAAGTGAAATTACTCTAACCTATCAAACCCGCTTAAGGCTAGATCAAAGACAGCAAGCCATTCTTGACGAGTGCGCAAGCTTGCTCAGTTTAGTTGAGCGCTCCCTTTTTGCTGAAACAGCAAAAGGGGAAAAAACATCATCTTGTAAAAATGCATTTTTAAAGCTTTATGGCATTACTGCACGTCAATTTAATGCTTGCAGAGTAAGCCTTGAAGGAAAAATTGCAGCCTGTAAAACTTTCATTTCTCAAGGCATAACAAGTTTAAAGCAGCAGCTCGATTCTCTAGAAAAAAAGATTAAGCTGTTAGAAAAAAAGCCCTCAAAACGTTTTGTATTACATCAGAAAAAACGTCGCCACAATATCTTATCTTATCGACTTTCTTGTTTGCAAAACGATCAAAAGAACGATAGAATACATCTTTGTTTTGGAGGAAAAAAGCTTTTTCGAAAGCAATATAATCTCGAAGAAAATGGATTTACTTCACATGAGCAATGGAAAGAAGCTTGGCATGCAAAACGAAACAGTGAATTTTTTGTTTTAGGATCAAAAGACGAAACAGCAGGCAATCAAACATGCGTCGCAACTCAAAAAGATGGCTCTTTAAGTTTAAGGCTTCGCCTGCCTCGAGCGTTGGAAGAAAAGTTTGGTAAATTTCTTGAAATTGAAAATGTGCATTTTGCTTATGGACAAGAAGCC
>JAEMRK010000019.1 GCA_016463375.1 Parachlamydiales bacterium
ATTATGTATTCTTGAAATACGTCCTTAAACCATAAGTTTAAAATTTATTAAAAGTTCACCATTTTTAGGTTAATAATGACTTCCATATACACATATCATCCAAGTCAAAATTATACAGAATGCTATTCCAAACTTAAAATGTGGAAACGCTCAACTATAAGCGAAAGTAACAAACCTGCTTTTGAAGAATCTTTAAGAAAAGTTAAATCTCTTTTATGTGCAATTCCATCCGATTTAGCCAGAGAACAAATCGAACGGCTTGAACATAAACTTTATTCGGTACTATCTCTTCATATGCAGTTTGAAGAGCCATGGTCACATTGGTTTATTAAAGGACTCTTACAAAGTACTGCCCACCATAAATCAGCATCCAGGACTACAATTTATTACGACCTTAACATATGTTTTGAGCTGTTAAAATTGAATCACAACAATGAAGAGAAAAAAACTCTCAATTGGATTTGCAGTCGAATTTTTAAAACTATGAATTTAAGAAACCATGGCTTAAGGGCTAATTCCTTGATACAAACAGAAAAAAACAAGCTGGTTGCAAGTGAAAAAGTTGCGTGCAAATTGAAGCAATTATCTAATACTTTCTCAAAATTGACTCAAAAAGATTCGCCATTAGTTGATCCAAACGTTCTTCAGAAATTAGTTAAAGATGTGAATCATTTATTAGATACCTACAAATTTATGGACTCTCAATCTGTATATCTCATCGAATTAAAATTGATTGAATTGTTGTTTAAATACAACGAACTATCTTCAATTCATCCTTGTTTTAAACTTTTTTCAGAAAAGTTAAATGAGTCATCTGACAAACCAACTTTTCTGATCAATCATGAATTAGTCTTTAAAAGTTTAATCAAGGGAGAAAATTTCAATCGAATTGATCGACAATTTATTCAATACATCAATCATTTAATCAATAATATTGATCATTCTGAAATTAAAAACTTGATTAAAGATGAAAATAAAGACTTCATGGAAAAATCTGTCTTAAATAAACCTTTAGACACTCAATTTTCAACTGAAGAACAAGAAATCGGAGAATTTTTATCAACATTACCTAATAAAGTGACTCCCCTTAAAAGATTGATGTATAACGGCCCAAAACCAGAACGCGGCTATTTTGGAAATTACTATAAGTACACACTTAGAGATATTTTATCTCCAGACATTAGTAGTTATCATTCGATTAGATTCACTAAAAAAAAGCGTGTTTCTCAAAAAAATGAAACTTCCAATATAATTTCATGATTTTTTCGAACCTATTCCTAGTAACTTCTTGAGTAATTCTTGTTATCTAATCAATAAGTAAAACTACTTAAAATTACTTAATATAGACTAGGAACTAACATTAATTCCGGTAACTAGTGCTTTTAAATTTATATCTCTTTAAATTACATTGCAAAATCTAACCAATCGTTAAAGTTAGAATAGTTAAATGGACTTTTAGGAGAAATATATAAATGACAAAACGAGTTTCGGATTTAGGTATAAGTGATTCAATTTACCATGCAGCTAATACTTCATTAAACGTATTGCAACAAAATTATGAAGAAATAGGTAAGATCTCAGACCAAACAAATAAACTATTTCTTGATTTACAATCTTGTCAAACTGTTAAAGAAAATGGCTTAGATGATGAAATGCGCCCAAAATTTATATCAGTTCAATCGGCTGTAGAAGCAGGGTTAGCTAAACTCTACATAAAAAATAAAATAAAAAATCTTCAGTATAATATTCATTATGACAAGCCAGCAAATGCTTTCATTACTGATCCTAACGATGTAAAAGCTTCATGGTCAATAAAGTTTCGAGCATCTCACGTTAGAGAAAATGTACTTCCATCCAAAGCTCCTGTTGCATTAACTTTTGCAGTCGATGCATTAAATTCAATACCTGAGAGTAAAAAAGACAATTATTTTCAACTACGACAAAAATTTGAAAATATTCAAGAGCATCAAGTCGTTAATAAATATAAGCCAAAAGTTAGTGGCTCTACACATCTGTTTCAAGACCAAGACAATCAATGGGCTATTTTTTGGATACGTACAGGACACCAAACCGAAGATGGTGGTAAGTGGGAAATGGGATTAACATCAGTTAATGATCAATTAGCTCACAAGCGCCTCCTACAGTTGAAAGAGCTTTTCAACTGCAGAGGCCCTCAGTTGCCAGTGGCTATTAACTAATAGCTTTTTGCAAAAATTGCATCAAGGGATGCTTTTTGATCGCAGATCACACAGCATCCCTCTTTTTTCCGTTGTTTAAGAGGTATACAACGAATAGATAGCTTGTGTTCATCGAGTTTTTTTTCGCATTCTGTTGATCCGCACCACAATGCTAATACAAATCCACCATGCACTTCTGGTTTATCACTATTATTGGGAGTGAAAAATGTGATCATTTGATCAAAATTTTCAATGTCTTCATGCAGATGTTGTTTTCTGAAAGCTTTGGCCTGAGCAAAGTAATTTGATTGAATTTCTTCAAGTATTTTTGGTATGACAGTTGACAGTTCTTCGATTTTTACTGTCATTTTGTCTTTGGGTGCTTTATCGCGGCGCATTAAAGTCACCGTTCCCGATTCAATGTCTCTCATACCAATTTCAATGCGAATCGGTACACCTTTTTTAACCCAATACCACCCTTTTTCACCACCACGCATGTCTCTTTGGTCGATGTGAGAACGAATGGAGTCATCGTTATATTTTAAAGAACATATTTTAGCTAAAACGTCTTTTGTCGCATTCATGACAACTTCTGATTTTTCAGGATCTGTAATAAATGGAATAATAACAACTTGTTTGGGTGCAATTTTGGGTGGTAATCTTAAACCATCATCATCAGAATGTACCATGACAAGTCCACCAATTAATCGAGTCGTGACGCCCCATGATGTCATATGCGCATACTCGACATCACCATCGATGTTAGTGAAGCGCACGTTGAAGGCTTTGGCAAAGTTTTGTCCAAGGTAATGAGACGTGCCCATTTGTAAAGCCTTACGATCTTGCATCATACCTTCAATTGTGTACGTTGCAACAGCACCAGGAAATTTTTCGCGTTCTGTTTTAGTTCCGAGAATTAACGGCATAGCCAAAGTTTCTTCAACAACTTCTCGATAGACCTCTAGCATTTTTAAAGTCTCTTCTTCAGCTTCTTTGGCTGTAGAATGGGCTGTGTGTCCTTCTTGCCATAAAAATTCAGCTGTTCTTAAAAATAAACGTGTGCGCATTTCCCATCTGACAACGTTTGCCCATTGATTGATGAGTAATGGTAAATCCCTATGCGATTGAATCCATTTAGAAAAAGATGTTCCAATGATAGCTTCGGAAGTGGGTCTAACAACTAATGGTTCTTCAAGTTCACCAGTTGGTATCAGTTTACCATCTTTAGACTCTAAACGATGGTGCGTTACGACGGCGCACTCTTTTGCAAATCCTTCGACGTGAGATGCTTCTTTTTCTAGGAAGCTAAGCGGTATGAACAAAGGAAAATAAGCATTTTCATGACCCGTATCTTTAATGCGCTGATCGAGTTTTTTTTGAATGAATTCCCATATACTATAACCCCATGGCTTAATGACCATGCAACCACGAACAGGTGCGTTTTCTGCTAAATCGGCAGCTTTCACAACTTGCTGGTACCATTCAGGATAATCTTCTTCCCGAGTTGGAGTAATTGCTGTTTTAGGGGCCTTAGGCGCCATATGGGTCTCTCATTTGTTTTAAAAAATAGGATCTATAGATAATCTATTGTATCCATTTTGCAATCAAGCTTAAAACAACAAAATATTTGCTTAACTAAATGGTTTAGAGTATCTGAAAAGTAAAACAATAATAATTTTTTATTAGGTACAGATGAAATCATACTATCTTGGCATTGACATCGGTGGAACAAAAATAGCTATAAGTATAGGCCATGATGATGGTGAAATTCTTATCTCGGACCGTATCCCGACTTTACCAGCTGAAGATTCATCAATTGGTATTGAACGCACAATTGATATGATACACATCTTACTGAAGAAAATAAAAATAAATATTGAAGACATTAAAGCTATTGGTATTGCTTGCCCAGGACCGATATCTGTTAAAGAAGGTAAGTTACTCGCCCCCATTAATTTACCGGGATGGCGTAATGTAGAGATTGCAAAGATTTTCAAAGAAAAACTAGGGCGTCCTGTTTTTATGAACCATGACGCTAAAGCTTGCGCTTTAGCTGAATTTACATTTGGAAAACGTAAAAACGTTGAAAATTTAATTTACCTCACCATGAGCACGGGTGTCGGCGGTGGTATTATCGCAAATGGACACATTGTACAAGGTGCCACAGATAGCGCAGGCGAAATTGGACACTGTATATTAGATATTAACGGACCTCGATGTGTTTGTGGACAGTATGGCTGTCTTGAAGCTTTTTGTGGTGGTGCCAGAGTTGCCATGCGTCTTCGGGAAGAAATCGCATCGAGCCATATCAAAACAGCAATCCTTGATGAAGTTGGCGGGGACATTCACAAAATCGACTTTGTCGCTTTTGTGAATGCTGTAAAAAAAGGCGATCCCTACGCTTTACAAATGTGGGATGAATTTGTAATTCGTTTAGCACAAGGTATTGGTATTTTATTAATGATGCTTAATCCCGACGCTATCATTTTGGGGACAATTGCTGTGCATGCTGGTGATTTACTTTTTGTACCTTTAAAAAAAGCAATTGCTAGGTACTCTTGGCAACAACCTCATAAAGCATGCTTAATTGAAGCTAGTGCTTTGAAAGAAAAAATGGGAGAGCTCAGCTCGCTGGCACTTGCAATCAACGGTAGTGATAAACTTTAAAACTTGTTTTAAAAATAGTGCGTCTGATTTTCTATTCTGATAGATTATGCCAAAATATCTAATAGGCAGATTATGCAGCGTTTCTATAACAAACTCATTTCATTCGGAAACTTCTTACAACCCTTATTTCTTGTAGCCATTCGCCTTTTCTGGGGGTGGGGATTTGTCATGGCAGGTCTTGGTAAGTTTACACACATGCATAAAACTATAGCTACGTTTGGAAAAATTGGACTTCCAGTACCTTTATTGAGTGCTTATGCCGCAGCATCTGTTGAGTTAGTTTGTGGTGCTTTGTTAGTATTGGGATTGTTTTCAAGACTTGTTACACTTCCCTTAATTGCAACAATGATGATTGCCCTTGGCACGGCACATATCGACGCTTTAAGACACATTTTTGAAGATCCCCACGCCTTTACAAGACAAGCACCTTTCCTCTACTTATTAATTTGCATTATCATATTAGTATTTGGCCCTGGATGCTTATCAATTGATTACTTGCTCAAAAAGAAAGGGACCAAAGAATTTATTTAGACAATTAATTTAATGTCACCCTAATCAGTGTCGCTTGATCTTTTGGAACGATTTTCACTCTTTTGGCAGCAGCTGGTATTAAAACAGTGCTGCCCTTTTTAACAGTTTCTGATCCACCAACTAATTGTATATCAACTACACCTTCTTCAACAAAAAAGATCTGAAAGCTTTGTTTGTTCCACATGAAATCCCATTTTTCAGTTATAAAATGCTTTTCTAAACGAAAATAGGGAGTTTGTAATAAAAGAGACGCAGCATGCGCTTCATCTAATGGCTCTTGAACACCAAATGGATTAGCACTGTCATCCCAATGAATCACTTTAAGTGATTCATCGATATGTAAAGCGCGCGGTTTACCATCCAATCCATTTCGATCCCAATCATACAATCTATATGTCGTATTGGAGTTTTGCTGAACTTCGAGCATCATGCAACCCGCCCCAATTGCATGGACACGACCTCCCGGTATTGAGATGACATCCCCTTTTTTGACATCCCAGCGCTGAACCATATCAACAAGCTTTTTATCGGTAAGGGCTTTTTTCAAAGCGCTTTCTTCCACATCTTTTTTTAGGCAAGCCCATACACTTGATTGTGCATCGGCTGCAAGAATATACCACATCTCCGTTTTGGCCTCGCCCCCATATTTTTGACTACTTAGATCATCAGGATGGACTTGAAGACTTAAGTTTTCCTTAGCGTCGATGAGTTTAATCAACAAAGGGAAAACATCGAAATTCTGACCAGTTAACCAATTTCCCTTTTCATTGAGCAGCTCGTGTAGAGTTTTGCCCTTAAATTCTCCATTAACTACAACACTCATTCCATCGCTACGGTCAGATAATTCCCAAGACTCTGCATAAATACCGGGTGATTCATCTCTTTGATACATTGATAAAATGCGTTGACCACCCCAGATGTAATCTTTATAAACTGGCTTAAATAAAAGTGGGTAAATCATGCAATAGTCCTGTTCCATCAATTCGCTTATTAATATTAACTATTAAAATAAATTCAAATTATGGCATAGAAAAGTTTATATGATGGATAACAAGAAAATGAAAAATTTAGAGCAAGATTTGAACTCTTTATTAAAAAAGGGGCAATCTTCAGTTTCTTTTAGCGAAATACTAAATTCGTTCGAAGGAAAAGGAACTGCTTTATTATTATTAATATTAGGTTTACCAGCTTGTTTACCGGTTCAGATACCAGGGCTTGCCATATTATTTGCATTAATTACAGCAATACTTGGTGTTCGCATGGCATTGGGTAAACAATTATGGTTACCAAAAAAACTCTTAAATAAGAAAATATCTAAGAAGAGTTTAGAAAAAATTGTCGGTAAAACAATCAAAGTTATTAAAAAAGTCCAACCTTTTTTAAAACCTCGTTATCTGCATTTTGCAAAGAAAACTAAAATGCACGGCATTTTAATTTTCTTACTAGGAGCTTATTTAGCAATACCATTACCCATTCCATTCATAAGTATGGTTGCAGGCTTTGCTCTTGTGGTAATGGCTCTTGGATTAATAGAAGATGATGGATTATGGATATTAATCAGCTATATCATCTCAATACTATCACTAGCTACATTTGTAGTGCTTGTTGCAATCTTTAGTTTCAATTAAATCAGACAACACTTCATTCTATAAGAAATAATCATTTTGATTTTTTATATTATTCGTATAAAAGAAAATAAATGACTTAAGTCAAGGAGGGAAGATGTCGCCTAGCGAAACTTCGCAACACTCAGCTTTTTTGTGGGTAATAACAATTATTGCCGCACTTGGAGGTTTTCTATTCGGATATGACACAGGTGTCATATCAGGTGCAATATTGTTTATTAAAACAGAGTTTGGATTAACTCTTTTCCAACAAGAACTCATTATTGGTATCATCTCATTGGGCGCAATAGTCGGCGCTTTTTTAGGTGGTCCAGTTTCCGATCGTTATGGAAGAAAACCGATCATTATATTTTCAGCTTTACTTTTCGTCGTAAGCTCGATTGCTTTATCCTATGCACATAATGCAAATACATTAATCATTGGACGATTAATTATAGGCGTTGCCATTGGTGTTTCCTCAGGAACAGTGCCATTATATATTGCAGAAGTTAGCCCTTCTCGAAACAGAGGAACTCTTGTTACGATTAACCAATTAGCTATTACAATTGGTATATTCATAGCCTTTATCGTAGGTTATGTGTTTGTTGAAGACCATGGATGGCGTTGGATGTTTAGGCTCGCAGCTTTCCCTGCATTATTACAACTCATTGTGATGTTTTTCTTACCAGAAAGCCCTCGTTGGTTAATTAGCCATGGTCAAACAAAGTTAGCGACATCAGTACTTACTCGCATACGCCCTAACCGATCAATAGCTGAAAGTGAAGCTAATGATATTAAAAAGACCCTAAAAGAAGAAATGCCTGGTTGGAAAGAGTTATTTTCAGCAGCCGTTCGCCCAGCTCTTTTTGCAGGTGTTGGGTTAACCATTGTACAACAAGCAACTGGTATTAACGCAGTGCTCTACTACGGTCCATCCATTTTTCAAATGGCTGGATTTGCAAGTGAATCTTCAGCCATTTTAGCAAATACATTAGTTGGCTTAACGAATGTCATCGTTACATTCGTTGCTATTTGGTTATTAGACAGGGTGGGAAGAAAACCTCTTCTTTATGTTGGACTTGCTGGAATGATTGGAACACTTATCTTATTAGGTGTTGCCTTCTTAAATCCTGATTGGGCTCATGTACTTGGATGGTTTACTGTCATATGCTTAATGCTGTATGTTGCGTGTTTTGCCTTCAGCCTTGGCCCTTTAGGCTGGCTGATCAATTCAGAGATTTATTCTCTACGCGTTCGCGGACGCGCTATGGGGATCGTAACATTTTGCAACTGGACGGCTAACTTTTTAGTGACTGTGACATTTTTATCGCTTGTTCAAGCCATTGGCGCATCAGGGGCATTTTGGCTCTATGCAGTCATTGGTATCATTGGCGCATGGTACATCGCTAGAAAAATTCCAGAAACTAAGGGTAAAAGCTTAGAGCAAATTGAACGATTCTGGCACACAAGAAAAAGATAAAGACCTAATTTTTAGGGAATGATATTCAATCATTCCCTAAAAGTTTTAAGCGTTCAAATAATGTAGGCAATAACCAGCCAATGTTTTGTTGTCTACTGGTTTATCTAAAAGATCGCAAATCACGCCATCATCTTGAAGATCTTTTAGTAATTGACCAGGTGTAGCCGTTAACATAATAATTGGTGTTTTTCTCACTTTACCATTTTCAAAATCATGAATGATCTTCGAAGCCGTTCCCCCATCCATCACTGGCATCGTCCAGTCCATTAAAATCAAAGAATAGGTGCTATTGTTAACAGCGTCCACAGCTTCTTGCCCGTTACTGGCAACATCTAATATAGCTCCCATCGATTTTAAAGAGCGAGCAAGTGTTTTTTGCATCATAATATTATCATCAACAACTAAAATTTTAGCACCTTTTAAACAATCTTTGATTACCCCATTAAAAACTGAGGGTGCGTTTTCACTATTATTAACCTTATTTAAACCCGATAAAACGATTTTTAAATAAGTGCTATCAGCATTGGATGGATAGCATTTCATACTACCATTCATAAATTCAATTAATTTTCGTCCTACATAAAAACCAACTTCGCTGCTACAAATATCGTGGTTATATGTTAGTTCCGATAAATTAAACAGCCTTTTGTGATTTTGCACATGTTTTAAGCTGCCTTGATTTGCAAGATATTGAATACTAATCTCCAGATCATTGGTATCTAAAATAGAAAACTCGACAAATATTTTAGCCTCAGTTGATTCCGTACCAGTTAAGGCTTGCAATAAATATATAATTGCGTGCCCTAGACATCCAGTATCTAAATAAAAGCTAGCTTCCGATCCAGCTTTGTTAGTAAAATGGATATCAAATTCTCTTCGTAAAATATCTAACGATTTCTGTTTTATAAATTCGCATAATCTATCTGCTGTCGTAGAAGACTTAGTAAATTGTATTTTTTTATGATTAATTTGATTTAGATCCATTGATAATTCTGTAGATAGCTCGGCACGTCTTGCATAAGCTATAATTTGATTTGCCCACTCAATTGGATTACTAATTAATTCATCTACCGATGAATTTTTCATAGAAACTACTGATAAAAGCCCATGAAAAGCAGTTCTAACCTCTTGCCTAGTCCATTGTAACCAATTTTCGTCTGAAGAATCTGGTTTGAGAGTGTAAGAAAGGTATTTCTTACCCTCAATTGTTAACGGCTTTAAGCGCAATTCAGCTTCGGTTTCAGTTTCTGAACCATCATCATTTTTAACTATAATTTTTCCAGCTACTTTTTCAACCATATGCATATTGGTTGAATCTTTATATTTTATATCAACATGACTTCCATTAAAGTTACACGTGTGACCAAATAAATCATGAGCCTTGTTATTTAAAAAGACTATTTTCCCTAATTGATCGCACACAATGAAGGGATTAGATTTTTGATTCCAAATTTCTTCGATTAACTGCCAGTGAGGCTGTTGAACGGTTCCTATTGGTGACACGCTTTCCATAAAATACGTCTCCCTTTAAATAAATGGTGTTTTATTAATTTTTTATAACATATATGTATGTTAGTTAACAAAAAGGCTTATCTTTGAAGTTGATTGATTTCGCCGAAAAGACTTTGATTAAAAGTTATTTAAAAAATTATCACCCCCATTTTAGTGAATACTCATTTACTTACCTCTTCATTTATAGTGAATACGCAAGCCTTGAGTTATTCAACGACCCTTTCCCCTTTATAAAAAGCGTCAGAGAAAAAGATGCATTTTTAATGCCTTTAATAGATTGTAAAACTATTTCTCCTCAGCATTTGGCTAATACTCTATCAATACACCAATCGAGTCTTTATCCATTAGATTCATTTTCTGCTAAGTATCTCGAACGAGAAAATTTTCACGTTAAAGAAGAAATCAACTACACAGAGTATGTTTATCTCACAGAGAAGTTGGCTTTTCTAAGAGGTGCTAAATTAGAGAAGAAGAGGAATCGCCTACATCACTTCAAAACTAACTATAATTTCAATGTTGCTTCAATTACCCAAGAAAATATTTCAGACTGTTTAATAGTTCTTAATGCTTGGTTAAAACAATCAACAATGAACAAAGATACTACAGACTATCATGCTTGCTTAAAAGCATTAAATCACTTTAATGATTTAATGCTAATTGGCCGCTTGACGTATGTGGAAGGTAAACCAATTAGTTTTGGCTTTGGGGAAAAACGCCCAAACGGTACTTTCAACTTTCACTTTGTTAAAGGCTGTAAAAAATACAAGGGAATATATGAACATATCTATTCTGATATGGCTAAACATTTACTTAATATTTGTAACGAAATAAGTCTTGAAGAAGACTTGGGTATAGAATCTCTTAAAAAAGCAAAACTTGCATACCACCCAGATCGAATGATTAAGAAGTTTAGTGCAAATGTGATCCTCTGAATTTGTAAATGTTGGATGAATTACCCAGCTAAAAACTTAAAAATTCGTCAAAAAATATTTTTCGAAAAATAGCCGCTTGGTTTAACGTCATTAAACCAAAAAATTAACTTCGAGAAATAATGCATATCAAATCTCCATCAATCAACTTTACATCCCATAATAACATCCCCCTTAAAGATATTCTTAAGGGAGATAGAGCATTTTATAAGCAAGCCGACTATTTACAAAAAACACAGAATGATTTTGCTTCTAAATCATGCCTCCCTGCAAGTTTTGAATTTCGGACAGAAACTCGCACCTTGCGCACTTTAAAAAAAGTATTTTCAGTCATCATTTTTCCAATTGGAATCTATAAGTTAATCCAAGTCATTGCCGGAAAGCTTATTGTGCAATCCTCATCACCTGCGATGCTTGATCGTTCAGCTGATTTACATAACCAAATTCGTAATCAAATTAATCTTGAAAGTGAATTTAAATACAAACGTTTTACTATGGATGTTGATGGTTATCAAATAGATGCAACACTAGTTGGAAGAGCATCTACTTTTGATAATGGTCGATGGACATTGTCCACATTAGGCAATGCAGATCTTTGTGAAAATTCCTTAGCAGGACCTGAATTTAGAAAGATGCTTAGTGAATTAAATAGCAATGGCATCATTTTCAATTATCCAGACGTCGGATCTAGCACAGGTTTGCCTAATCGTAAATCAATTGCCAAAGCGTACACTGCTATGCTCAATCTTATAGAAGACAAGAATAAAGGCGCTGCTGCTAAAGAAGTTATCGGATGGGGACATTCTCTTGGCGGCGCTGTTCAAGGAGATTCAATTAGATCTCATAAGTTCAAAGACGATATTAAATACGTATTCGTTAAACGCCAAACTTTTGATGAATTGAGCCGAACTATCACAGACTTGATCTCAAAATCTTCAAAAGCAGCAGGAACTGCTTTAAGCTTCCTAACCAGGATTTTAAGATGGAATCAAAATACTCAGAAGTATTCTAAAGAACTTAAAAAACCAGAAATCATTTTGCAAACAGCAGAAGTTTCAGATTATGAAATTTTAATAGATAGCTCAAAAATTATGAGTGATGGCGTCATTTCAGCTGATGTGTCATTAGCTAAAAGTCTATTGGATGATACAAGCTGCGACAAAGCCAATAAAGTCTTCATTGGTATACCAGAAGGACATAATGATCCTATCGTTAATATGCCATTTATTGCCAAGCACATCGAAAAAATGCTAAAAGCCTAAATATAAATAGGTCCAAACACCGTTTGGACCTATTTTTTCTTCTTTCATACATCTCAAAAATTGACAAAAAACTTTTTAGACATCCATTATTGTCACCGACTCTAAACCATCTCTAGGAGTA
The DNA here is from genome assembly GCA_016463375.1 of Parachlamydiales bacterium. GTDB lineage: Bacteria > Chlamydiota > Chlamydiia > Chlamydiales > JAEMRK01 > JAEMRK01. The sequence continues at coordinate 12,284 of JAEMRK010000019.1, forward strand.
GTTATGAAACGATTATTTGGCTTTATATCAGCATGTTTAGTCATGTTAACGAGCAACATATTTGCACTCGATGACATGATACCACCAGAAGACTACTATCAAAATTCAAGTATTCAGTGGCGATGGGCACTTGATTGTTTAGAGCGAAATCCAGTTGATGAAAATATGATGGTTTTAGATTTAGGTTGTGGTGATGGAAAAACCTCTTGGTTTATTGCTAGCCATTTTAATAACACATCAGTACTTGGCATTGATTGTTCTCAAAAATCGATTGATTTTTGCAATTTTCAATTTCCGAAATATGGATACCCTAACTTAAGCTTTGAAGTGAAAGATGCATGCAGGCTCCAAGGCTATGAAGTCTACGACAGAGTTTTTTCATTTTTTTCAATGCATTGGCTGCATGACATTAAAAGTGCAATATCTGGTATTTACAACACTTTAAAAACTGATGGTAAATTCATAATGGTTGCTCCAGCTCCAACTATTTCTAATTTATCCGCGCTTGCAAAACAAGTGCAAAACCGTGACGAATGGGCAGACTATTTTAAAGATTTTCAAGATCCTCGTACTTACCGCTCTCAAGATGAATACATAAGCCTTCTTGAAAATGCTGGTTTTAGCATTGATTACAGGTTATTAAGTGATGAATCGGATTATTTCCCTACATTGGAAGCTCTTAAAAACTGGTGTAGGCCAGTATGTGTCCAAGCACAAAGTTTACCCACAGAAGAGCTCAGAGAAGAATTTTTAACGCAAATGATAACACTATTACAAAACTACTTAAGACCCGTTCGTGATGGTGGTTATTTACTCTGTTACACAAAAATTGAGATCTGCGCTTCTAAATAATATTAAAAATGGTCCAAATGCTATTTGGACCATTTTTCCTCTAATCCATTCTTACAACTTTGACAAAAATGATTTTAATCATTCATGATGATACCTCTTCAAAATTAGCTTAAGAGGTAGCTATGAAACGATTATTGACATACATTTCGACTTGTTTGTTGACTACAAGCTGCATGTTTGCGCAAGCAGATATGATTCCACCAGAAGACTACCAAAAAAATTCAAGCTTACAGTGGCGCTGGGCGCTTGATTGTTTAGAACGCAATCCATTATCTGAAGATATGAGTGTTTTAGATATAGGTTGTGGTGATGGAAAAATCACCTCATTCATGGCAGATTTTTTTGAAAACACCACTGTGCTCGGTATTGACTGTTCTCAAAAATCAATTGATTTTTGCAACTTTCAATTCCCGCAAGATCAACATCCTAACTTAAGCTTTGATGTAAAAGATGCTTGTAGACTACAAGGATATGAGGTTTATAACAGAGTATTTGCATTTTGTACGCTTCATTGGTTACACGATATTAACAGTGCTATTTCTGGTGTTTATAATACCTTAAAGCCAGAGGGTAAATTTATATTTTTTGTACCAGGACCATGCACATATAATATATCAACGATTGGCAAAGCTTTAGAAAATAATGAAGAGTGGAAAGACTATTTCACAGATTTCAACGATCCTCGTTGGTACTATTCACAAGATGAATACGTCGACATGTTAGAAAGTGTTGGATTTAGCATTGATTATAGACTATCTGATGAAGAATCAGATTACTTTCCATCTTTAGAAGCTCTTAAAAATTGGTGCAGACCATTGTGTATGCAAGCCAACCATCTACCAACTCCAGAACTTAGAGAAGCTTTCTTATCACAAGTTATGACAATTTTAGAGCCAAGCCTAAAACCTGCCCATGATGGCGGTTACTATATTGTAGGTGAAAAAATTGAAATCTGCGCTTCTAAATAATTAATCATCTCAATATTTCTTAAAAAATCCCAATGGCCTATTTTTAGGCCATTTTTTTTGACATTATTTTAAGCCGTATAATTGCATTGTAAGGTCTCTAAAACTTAGACTATTAAATGATTAAACGAGAGTAATTAATTAAAATAAATTTTATAACAATTATTTTTAAATTCTTTATTGTAATGTAAAATGGTTACTTACAAAAAATTCAAAATTAGTTATAATAACCAACTGCAAATGATACTTATAGTGATAAAATGGGAAACAAACGAGTTATTGTCGGCATGTCTGGGGGAGTTGATTCTTCTGTATCTGCCCTACTCTTAAAGCAGCAAGGTTACGACGTCACAGGCCTTTTCATGAAGAATTGGGAAGAGGATGATGATAGTCAACTGTGTTCATCAAAAAAAGATTATGATGACGTTGCTCGCGTTTGTGATCAAATAGACATTCCTTACTATTCAGTCAATTTTGCCAAAGAATATAAAGAAAGAGTCTTTAATCAATTTGTTGAGGAATACCGCCAAGGTTATACCCCTAATCCCGATGTTTTGTGTAACCGGGAGATCAAATTTAACGTTTTCTTTAAAAAAGCCATAGAACAAATGGGCGCTGACTATCTAGCGACAGGTCATTATTGCCAAAATAATGATGCCTTGTTGCAAAGAGGTAAAGATCCTAGCAAAGATCAAACTTATTTTCTTTACACCATTAAGGCTAAAGAACTTAGTAAAGTTATTTTCCCAATTGGTCATCTATTAAAGAGTCAAGTCAGAGAAATCGCTCTGCAACACAATTTAGCGACATCCACTAAGAAAGATAGTACCGGCATATGTTTTATCGGTAAACGCGATTTTAAAGACTTTTTAAGCAATTATTTGCCTTTGACCCCTGGAAAATTTGAGACCGCTAATGGCCAAGTTATTGGTCAACATGACGGTATTGCTTATTATACAATTGGCCAGCGTAAAGGTTTAAAAATCGGTGGTGCTGGTCAAGCATGGTTTGTGGTTGGAAAAGACGTTGAGCGCAATGTCGTTATCGTCGAGCAAGGTGAAGACCACCCACTTTTGTACCATAAATATCTCACGGCTAATGAAGTGAGCTGGATCAATAAAGAACCAACTCTTCCTCTGCGATGCAGTGCAAAAATACGTTATAGAGCAGCCGATGCCCCTTGCGTCATAGAATCTAGTGCTAAAGGCAGCTTGGTTGTCACTTTTGATGAACCACAAAAAGCTATAACTCCTAGACAATCCGTTGTTTTTTATGATGAAGAAACGTGCCTTGGTGGAGCGATGATCGATAAACCATTTAATGACATTAAGGAATTATGCCTAAATTAATGACACCTTATCTTACTCCTAAGCAATCACGTACCGAATCTTGGAAATCGGAGAAAGTGAGATTACGTGCATTAGAACCATCAGATGCGAGTTTTTTTCACAATGTGCGCAATCAAGACCACACTCACCTACCCATTTCTTTTGAAGCCACACGTAAGTGGGCTGAAAAAACGGCTTTAGAGTCCGCCTTAAATGATGAATCATTTTGGGTGATTGAAGATGTAAAAGGTATAGTTGTAGGATCCATTAACACATATGATTGTAAGCGCTTTTGCGGAACATTTAAATACAACGTAGCCATTGTAAAACATCAACATCGTAAAGGCTTTGCTAAAGAAGCTATAAAACTCGTTTGCAAATACTACTTTAATGAATTGCGTTACCAAAAAGTCAATGCACATAGTTACTCTTTTAATGAAGCGTCAACTCAAATGCATCAGAAATTGGGATTTGCGCAAGAGGGACGTTTGCGCAAGATGATTTATACAGAGGGCCAGTACCATGATGAAATTATCTGGGGACTGACCGACTTAGAATTTAAGACTTGTTTTCAATAATAAACGGCCATTTGCGTTCCATGAAACGCAAGCAAGGATTTAACTCGCCTGCAACGGCGTATAATTTTAAAACATCAGTACGGAGGAATGTTAGATACTCAGTTTCTTGATAACCTTCATAGAAGAGGCCCATCACCTCTAGAAAATAGTTCGCATCACTCAATCGCCCCTGCTTAATCGCTTTGTAAGCACACTCATACAACTCGTTCCACAACTTCTGCGCCCCAGTCTCCCAATCGACCTCTTTAACATGTTGGTAAACGATCCAGGGTTGATGTAAAAGTCGCATAACCCAGAAACGGTGAACGATGATGGAAATTGTACAGACAACAGCTATAGCAAAAAACAGCTCGTCACTGTACTTCTCAAACAGAGGGTAGTTTCTTAAAGGAACGGAGAAAAATGAGATCAACGCACTGACTAAAAGAATGTAGAGGGCTAAGTGTGTTTTAACATCGCAATACATGCGGGTTAAAAAGCTTGGCGATAGTGAATTAGCTGCAGCTTGTAATGGTGTTACTGTTAAGAACACAATTAAACCAAACGTTGAAGCTGCGAAAAAACCGAGAGTAAAGAAGTTATCTTTTTGCATTTCGGGCAATTGCATACCGAGTAAGACTAAAACGATCATGACAAGCCAGCCAAATGCAATGCAGAGAATGGCGTATAAAACAATTTTTAACCAAACCTTTAGGTCAAATCGAATTGCGTTTTTTTGACATCTCACCTGTTAACCTTTGGTTTATTTTTAATTAAACATAAATTAGTTAGTTATAAAATACAATACATTTAAGAAAGTATTTGAATCATTATAACTGCATAACTATATACACAATAATATACGAGGCATAAGACAATGGATCAAGATAGTCTCTGGTACAAAGACGCAGTCATCTATGAAGTGCATGTTAAATCCTTTTGCGATGGCAACGGGGATGGCATTGGCGATTTCAAAGGTCTAACGACAAAATTAGACTATATACAAGAGCTAGGTGTTACGACCATTTGGCTGTTGCCTTTCTTCCCGTCTCCTTTAAAAGACGACGGTTATGACGTGGCCAACTACATGGATGTCAATCCTATGTATGGCACACTTGAAGATTTTCAAATTTTCTTAAAAGAAGCCCACAGACGTAACCTACGTGTTTTATGTGAATTGGTGATGAACCACACATCGACAGAACACGAATGGTTTCAACGCGCACGTAGATCGCCAAAAGGCTCTATTGAAAGAGACTATTACATTTGGAGCGATACATCCGATAAATTCCCAGAAGCTCGTATCTTATTCCCCGACTATGAAGTTTCCAATTGGCAATGGGATCCTGTTGCACAAAGTTACTACTGGCATCGTTTTTTCCACCATCAGCCAGACTTAAACTTCCGCAACCCGCGTGTGCGTGAAGAAATGATTAAAATATTGCGTTTTTGGCTCGATATGGGCGTCGATGGATTTAGACTCGATGCTATTCCTTACTTATATGAACAAGAAGGAACAAATTGCGAGAATCTGCCAGAAACTCATGCTTTCTTAAGAGAACTAAGAGCAACTGTCGATAACAATTATAAAAATCGTATCTTCTTAGCCGAAGCTAATCAGTGGCCAGAAGAAGCTGTGCATTACTTTGGTCAGAATGATGAATGCCATACAGCATTCCACTTCCCCATTATGCCTCGCTTATTTATGTCACTACATAAAGAAGATCGTTTCCCAATTATTGATATCATTGAACAAACGCCTCAAATACCAGAGGGTGCTCAATGGGCAGCCTTTTTAAGAAATCACGATGAATTGACACTTGAGATGATTACTGACGAAGAGCGCATTGATATGCACAGAGCCTATGCGTCTGATCCTCGTGCAATTATTCACTTAGGTATTCGCAGAAGGCTGGCTCCCTTATTAAAAAATGACCGCCGCAAGATTGAATTAATGCATTCACTGCTTTTTTCCATTATTGGAACGCCTGTGATGTATTATGGTGATGAAATTGGCATTGGCGATAATATCTATTTAAATGACCGCGATGGCGTAAGAACACCGATGCAATGGAGTGACGAACACAATGCAGGGTTTTCTGATGCTAACCCGCAAAAGCTCTACCTTCCAGTCGTCATCGATCCTCAGTATCACTATCAAACAGTAAACGTCAAAGCCCAAGATACTAATCCATCTTCATTACTAGCATGGATGCGTCGAATCATTAACATACGCAAACGCTTTTTAGCGTTTGGTCGAGGAACAATCCAGTTTCTTTACCCACAAAACCAAAAAGTTTTAAGTTTTATTCGTGAATACGAAGATGAAAAAATATTAGTCGTTGCTAACTTATCTAGATTCTCACAAGCAGCGCAATTAGACTTATCCCAATATGAAGGATTTACACCCCAAGAGTTATTTAGTGGTGGTGCATTCCCACAAATTGACAAGTCTTTGTACTCATTAACATTGAGTCCATATGGTTTCTTCTGGTTCTCATTGCAAAAACAATCAGCTCCTACTAAGAAAAAACTCGAAGTGCCTTTAATTTTTAGCGGTAATGAATGGTCAGCTGAGTTTTCTAAAGAGACCCGGATCTCTTTACAAACTCAAATCATCGATTATCTTCCGTCATTGCCTTTATTCCAAGACAACAAACGCTCGTTAGAATCAGCTAAGATTCACGCAGAGTTTGTTTTAAAAGGACCTAATGACAAACACTTCCATGTTTTACTTATGCATTTAACATATCTCGATAGCGATACATTTAGCTATTTACTGCCTTTGGGTATGTGTCAAGGTGAAGAAGCTAACGAATTGTTGATGAAGACACCGCAAAAAGCACTATGCCGTTTTGATTTTAACTCGACAAAACAAGCATTAGTTTACGATGCGTCAGAAGATAAAGACTTCGTTGCAGCTTTACTGCCAATGATTTTATCTGAAGAACTTCTGAAAAGTTCTTACGGACAAATTCAAGGTATCGACCAAATCAAAATACCTTTGTCTGATGTTAAAACTGATACAATGACTGTCACTTTTGATGAAGGCATTTGGTATTACAATTTAGGTCATTACTTACTGAAAGTTTACGCTCTTTGCGATGAAGGAAGAAATCCTGAAGTCGAACTGGGTAGTTACTTCAGTAAGAATACTGAGTTTGCCAACATCTTCAAATATGTTGGTACTTTAGAGGCCAAACTTCTTCCTTTACAGCGCCCTATTTCCTTGGCGACTTTATTGAAAGTAGCGCCTTCTTATCAAAAGAGTGCATTGAGTTTCTTGCTTGCTGAAACAGCTTTGTTCTTTAAAGAAAAGAAAGAAGAATTCCAAGAACGACTAGCTAAAAAAGGTGCTTTATCATCTTCTTTACAAGAGGGCTTTAATCCAACAGGTAAGTTTTTAACATTGATGGGTGAGCGTTTAGCTCAGCTGCATATGGAACTTGCTGCAGATGTTACAGATCCTGCATTTCAAGCCGAAGCATTCACATTGTTCTATCAACGCTCGTTGTATCAATCAACGCGCAAGTTGATTAATCAAACATGCATGTTGATTAGAAACCATTTGTCAGCCCTAAGCCCTGATGTTAAAAAAGTGCTTGATGCAGAGCCTCGTTTGCTTGAATTCTTAAAACCTTTAATCGTTGATAAACTGCCAGCCGGACGTATCCGCCTGCACGGCAATTTATCTTTATATAAAGTACTCTATAACGGTAACGATATTGTCTTCACTGATTTCCAAGGTGTGGTCGGTCGTCCTATGAATGAGCGTAAAATGAAAGCTTCGGTTTTAAAAGACGTGGCTTCTTTACAAACAAACCTTTATTACGCAGCTTATGAAGGCTCGCTATCTAAAAAAGGTGAGTTTGCAAAAACCAAGCCTTGGATTCATTTAATGACTGAACAATTCCACAATGCTTATCTCAAAGAGATTTCCGGAGCGTCTTTCATGCCTGAAAATCTTGAAGTGCAAGATTTCTTACTTAAGACACATCTACTTGAAAAGTGGTTATTGTTAATCACTGATGAAATTCAACAAAAGAACTTTGATCGTGTTGAAGTTCCTGTCGAAGGTCTTTTAGATTTGATTGAATCAATTTAAAAGTTGCAACATTAACCTTCTTTTTTTAAATATTAAAAAAAGAAGGTTTTTTTATGCCTCGATTTTTGATGATTTTCTTGTCACTCACATTATGCTCTTCTTTATTTAGCGATGCTTACTTTGATCAAGCTAAAAAAGTCACTCAAACAGTGGCAGACGGAACTCAAAAGTGGGTTAAGCAAAAATTGCCTTGCTGGGCAAAACGCATTCACTGGGATCTTAACTTAGAAAAGACTTACCAAACATCTTGGTCTGTTAAAACAGTTCAACCACTATTTCCTAAACAAAACTTCTTTTGGCAATCACAAATCACTCGCAAGCCTTTAGAAAAGACTGTAAGTATTGGTTTAGGACAGCGCCTAGCTCTCAAACATTGGTTATTTGGCGGCAATGCTTTTTTGGACAGACGCACGCGTAAAGAATCTTTAAATCGTTTAAGCGTTGGATTTGAAATATTGAACCCCTATTCCCATTTTTGGACTAATTTCTACCAGCCTTTAACACCACTTCTTCCCACAATTGAAAAACCGTTACAAGGGTGGGATTTAGGAATAAAACTGGCATCTCCAAAAATTCCATTTTTATCACTTGAGGGTAAAAAATCGTACTGGACATGCAGTAATTACAAACCAAAGACCAGTCAGCAACTCACACTAGCGCTGCATTTGCAGCGCTATTTGAGTTTAGAATTAGGCCATAAAATGGAAAACAGTGTTCAAAATCGTTTTGCACTTATTTGTTTTACTTTTGGTAACCGATCTGCTCACTCTGAATCTTTTTTTGACCAATGTAAGGTCAAACAAAAGCAGACTGCCAAAGTCTTATCCAACCACTTCCTAGAAAAAGTAGAGCGTCAAAATAACTTTTTTACTCTTTAATTTTTTGACACCGTTTTACAGCTTCATTTAAAAAGCGATCAGCTGATTGTTGATAAGGATAGTTGATTGTTGAAAATTCTTTTTGCAAATAGGCCCATAGCATCCATCTCACATCTGCTAAAAATCGCATAGAATATAGATAAGACTCTCTTGCATTATCTCCATCATACATCAGTACTAAATCTTTCATCTGTTGGTCACTAAAAAAATCTGCTGAGCACCATGTTGCTAGATCAAAGTAAGGATCACTCATCGCCGCATACTCCCAATCAATTAACCACACATGGTGGCCGTCATCGATGAAGTTGCCTTTATGCAAGTCTAAATGACAAGGCGCGATTTCCAATATAAGAGTGCGTTCAAGTTTTTCAACTAAAGGAATAAGCAGTGTATTAACAACTGATGGCAAAACAACATCTGCCGTTTTTAATTGATCTATATAGTTTTTAATTATTTCAAATGGCGTTGATTGCCATGGAAAAACAACTGCACTATCGTGCAGTTTTTTAATAGATTGTATAACTCTTGGAACAGTCGCTTCTTTTTTTAACGGAATAAATTCAGTGACCAAAATTTTCTGATCAGGAAGATATAACAAAGGCTTGGGAGAAATATTCAAAGTTTCAACAGTTTTTGCAATTAAATATTCTTTTTGAAGATCGATCCCCAAGTATGAAACATCTCCCCCTAACCTTAAAAAATAGTATTGAGAGCCCCACTTCAGGATATAATTATGGTTAGTTGCACCTCCTAATACCCTCTCGACTTGAATTGGCATTAAATCTTTCTGAAAAAATGAGGGACTTTGAAAAGATATGAAACTAAATAGGACAAAAAGAATAGAAATGAATTTAAACACACTATTTCTCGCAATTAATAGTAAACAAGAGTAAAACAAAAGTATTTAGTTAGATTAAACCACTGTAAAAACATGCATCAATTAGATGACAAAGAACTTTCTTTCTTTTCTTTAGCGGAAAATAAGAAAAAAATATTTTTCCCTTTCTATTCTTCCACTGTTCCGGCAGGCTTTCCTTCACCTGCTGACGACTACATTGAGCAGCAATTAGATTTACATGAACTGATGGTAAAAAATCCAGCAGCGACATTCTTTGTTAGAGTTGAGGGAGAATCGATGCAAAACGCGGGTATTTTTTCAGGAGATATTTTAGTAGTCGATCGCTCTTTAAATGCTTGTAGTGGTAAAATTGTACTAGCGACCCTTAACGGAGAATTCACCGTTAAGCGTTTAATGATTGAAAATCACGAAGCCTTCTTAGTCGCAGAAAACCCGAATTTTTTACCTATCCCCATCTCAACAGATGCCGATTTTCAAATCTTTGGTGTAGTTACTTATGTCATTCACCGAGCAAAATGAACTATTCGCTTTAGTCGACTGCAATAATTTCTACGTCTCTTGCGAGCGGGTTTTTAATCCCCATCTTCGCAATAGACCCGTCGTTATTTTATCAAATAACGACGGCTGTATTGTCGCTCGCTCCCAAGAAGCTAAAGATCTGGGTATTCCCATGGGAGCTCCTTATTTTCAGTGGAAAGAGATGATTATACGCAATCGTGTTATCACCTTATCTTCTAATTACACTCTCTATGGCGATTTATCCAAACGAGTTATGTCAACCCTGTCGACATTTACCGATCACATGGAGATCTATTCGATCGACGAATCCTTTTTACAAATGCCTTTAGATACAAAAGAAAAAGATCTTTATCACATACGCAATACGACACTACAATGGACGGGTATACCGACATCCGTTGGACTAGCTCCAACAAAGACACTAGCAAAATTAGCGAGCAAACTTGCTAAAAAAACAGGTGGTATCTTTTCTTTAACAGACTCATCCACTCGAGATGCTCTTTTAGATAAAACTTCTGTTGAAGACATTTGGGGTATTGGCCGTCAATTGCACCAATTTTTAATGGCCAAAGGCATTAAAACTGCAAAGCAGTTGCAAAGCGCTGATGACGGCTGGTTAAAAGCTAATTTAACTGTTGTAGGCCTGCGTCTTGCTTGGGAACTACGCGGTATTTCATGTTTGCCGATCGAAGAAGTACCGGCTGCAAAAAAAGCAATCATGTCCTCTAAATCATTTGGTAGAGATGTCTATCTATTGCATGAACTTCAAGAAGCGATTGCTTGTTATACAGCTACTGCCTCTGAGAAATTACGCTCTCAAGACAGCGTCTGCTCTTGGATTGAAGTTTACTTAAAAGAAGTCATTCGAGATGGAGGACGAGTGTGGAGAAAACACATCGTGTTACCCAAACCCACATGCGATACATCGATACTCATTCATTTTGCAACCAGTGGCCTTAAGCAAATCTATCAACCTAATGTCAATTATAAAAAAACAGGCATCCTTTTATCGGGATTAGTTCCAGAAGATAATTACCAACTCGATCTATTTTGCCCCACCACTGTTAAAGAAGAAAAAAAGCGCCATTTACTCACACTTATGGACAAATCAAATGCTTACCAAGAAAAACTTTGGATGGCAACGCAAGGCACTAAGCGATCATGGAAAATGAAATGTGATAAACGCACACCTTCATATACAACATCTTGGGATAATATCCTGACAGTTAAAATATAAACAAACATTGATGTTTAGTTAGGATCTGAACTATAATCTCTCTTTTTTTAAATAAAAAGAAGAAATTATGAGCACTATTAATAGAGATTCAAAAGAAATATTCAATCTAGCTTTTTCAAATGTAGAAGCATTTAAAATGCTAAGACGATGTAGCTATCAAGAAACTAATAAAACTATCTATCGCGCTATAATATTTTTTGGAAAAAAAGCAAATGAAAGCAGACCCCAAGTTAATGTGTATAAAAGCCCCCATCATATTCCAGAATCATTAGTTTGCTTGTTTGCTCTAATGATTAAAGGTGAAGAAACTGGTGAGAATACACATAACTTTGTATGGAACTGTCTTAGTTTTTATCCTAATGATTTAAACGAAAAAGCAATTAGTGAAAAAATTGTACAAATAATGAATCACGACAAACGATTCAAGCATATTCAAAATGAGATTTTTGTACCAGATACTGGACATCTTGGAAAAATATTCCCTCTCAACGAATATCTTAATTTAGACCTCATCGATGATCAATACGGAACAAATGAACCTATAAATTAAAGTTGATATTCCAAATTTCATAATTAAGAACGAATGCAAAACCCACCCATAGAAAGTACGGCAGCATTAAATAGGCTGCTACTTTATTAATATGGCTAAAAGAATGCATTGTGAGCCCGACTAGTCCAAAAAGAACTAAAAGCTCAAACATAGCTTCTTTAGGAAGACGCAAACCAAAAAACAATAACACCCATAAGAAGTTAAACACTAACTGCAAAATAAAAAGTGTTGTTGGCCATACTAATGAGCGTCTATTTTGTCGACCCCATTGCCATACTAAAAAGAAGGCAACACCCATCATCAGATATAAGATATTCCAAACGATAGGAAAAGCGATGTCAGGTGGGGTGTAGGTCGGTTTACCTAACTTTTGATACCAATTTGTCAACGAATATTGCGTTAAAAAATAGCCAGCAACATTTACAATCTGGCACATTATCAGCGATGTAAAAAAACGAAGGATCACAATCATGTCTGTCAGTGTACTGAATTTACTAAAAAAAGAAAGCAAAGTCTTAGCCGATAGTGCGGATAAAGATGCAATAACGCCCTATTCAATTGACGGTATCACAACAAATCCAACGATTATCTGTCGAGGACTATCATCAAATTGGCTGAAAGATGAACCCTCTATTCAAAACAAAAGCTTTGAAGAAATAGCTGTTTGGATAGGCTCACATTTAGCCACATTAACATCGGGCCAAATATCGACACAAATTGATCCCCATTGTGCATTTGATATTGATGAAACTATTAAAAAGTCTTGTCAAATCATTGAAATGTATCAAAAACAAGGTGTTGACGCCTCACGCATTCTCGTCAAAATACCCGCAACTTTAGAGGGATTAAAGGCGGCTCAAAAACTTGAAAAAGATGGCATTGCTTGCAATATGACACTTGTTTTTCATCCAACCCAAGCTATATTGGCAGCAGACTTTGGTATTCACTGTGTAGCACCGTATGTTGGACGAGTGACAGCGTGGTTCCAAACTCACGATAAAAGCAACACTAGCGATGTAGGATCATTGCAAGTTGCACAACTTAAGAAATATTTTCTGAAAAATAATTATAAAACTAAGATTATGGCCGCTAGCTTTAGATCTTGTGAGCAAATTCTATCACTTAGAGGTTGTGACGAATTAACAATGGCTCCCAAATTTTTGCAAGAATTGTCTCAGTATTCTCAAGAATTACCACCACGTCTCATTGATACAATTGAATACAAAGATTTCAAAAAGATAAAAAACGACAGTGACTTTCGCTTTTTGTTTAATGAAAGTGCCATGGCCGTTGAAAAGCTTTGCGAGGGTCTAAGACTATTCTGTAAAGATACTTTAATTATTTCCCAGCAATAAAATTCTATCCATTTACAACAAGCACATTCAAAATAATTTATTATCAAGCTAACTATAGTTAGTTTAATAATAAATTATTTGACATGTTTTATAAATATAATATGCATTGAAAATAGTTTAAATAACAGTTACAATGTTAAAACAGTAAATTAGTTATAGGAACTAAAAATGATTGCTTCAGCAAGATCTGCTACAAATTATGAAAGATTAGCTACGTGGGTCAAGAAAGGTGGTAAACTTGAACTCAATGGCAATCAACTGAAGCATAAAAGTGGGTTTAAAAGTTTCTTTAAAAACCACTATCTTCCCTTTTATAAAACTTATAACGCCAAAAGAGTTTTAAAATTCTTAAATGAGGAACTGAAAACTAAAACCGATAAAAATATTGCAAAGCTTAGTGCTCAAATAATTAAAATTAATTCAAACAATAAATCTTTGAGGCCACTTTTAAAAGAAGTTGATGAAAAAATAGGTAAAATTAGAGCCGATCTCAATAAAAAACAAATCTACTTAACTAAGGACAATCAAAATAATTATAACAAATGGAAAGACAGTTATCATTTTGAGCCAAGGTTATTTTCTCATCACATCGACTTTGCAAAATTTTTGTTCGACACACATCTCGCCTCACAAATCAAGGCGACAAAAACAGCGCCTAAAGAAATTGATGGAGAAGCTGCATTACTAGTTGAGGGAGAATGGATTAAATTCTCTGATTTTTCTCAAAGGTTCAGCGTTAGAACTTACGGGCCAACTAAAGAAAAGCTCATCGCCGACAAAACGAACGCAGTTTACAGCTATTTAGATAATGAAAAAGGCTTTGAACTTACACATCCTTATACACAAGAAAAAATCAAACCTTTAACAAAACTTTCTCAAGAAGAGTTTCAAAAAACATTAACTGAAGCTCGAAAATTTAAAAGATCTGATGAGTGTGACCCCATAGAATTAAATAAGGATCGTCACTGCATTATTCAAGTCGTTAGTAGTGAAGTTGAAAATAAGAGTCGTTTTGATTTTATAAGTGGTCCAGCAAAAAAACAATTTTCATCATCTAAACATCCTTGGCTAAGATGGATAGATAAAGAAGGTAATGTTTTCGACGTTGGATATGGATCTTTTATCAAGCAAAGTCCAAAAAATTTACTCAAAGCGATCGATGGAAAATTCCGATCTCCAGACCTCTGGAATTTTTTACCGTGCGATAGTCATGTTGTTACAAATATAGCAGCGACCGAAGATGAAATTTTAAAGCTGTCGCAATACGCTCATAAATATAAAAATGATGATCGCAATTTTAACACCAAGGCTGCTTTTCATGGTCTATCACAAAATTGCACGGCATTTACAACATTTGCTCTGATGGCAGCGACTGGCATAAAAATACCAACTGTAATACCAGTCGATACACTCATTGGAAAATGTGTTCCTCCCCTATTTAATAAAATAGCAGAGCAATTTCAAAAAATCTTGCGGCCTATTAAAAAATCCGTTTTAACTGTTATGCCAAAATTCCTAGCCAAAGCTTACCGTAAAACAGCTGATAAAGTTACCCATTTTCTTAAAGAAATTTGGAAGGTATTGGTATCAATTAGGTTATCATTACTAGAAGTAATGATGGGTGGTTTAAAGGATGGCAAAAACCTTGTGCAATTTGAACCAGATCTTGAAAAAAATCCTGAAAGATTTAAACAGCCGTTGAAAAGTGGTCACTTTAAATGGTTAAAACTTTCTCACGTTAACATTCACCTACCCTCCGCATTACAAGAATGGCAAAAACAACAAGCTTCAACAGTTATTTATAAAAAACCAACTAAGCTGTGTATTGTTCCTTAATCGATTTAAGGCACAAAACAATATCCCGTCATTTCAAACAAGCTGGGCATGCCTAATTTATTAAACAAAGACTCAGCTTGCCTATCGGGCATTAACATCGCCATACAACTTACTATATCTCTCAAAAGACATTCTTTAAGACAGTGCTGAATTAACGCCGTACCAACACCCTTGTTACGATGTTTTTCCAAGACAGTCAAATTCCAAATACCCCCAATCGATCCTAATTGCAAAGATACAGTACCAACTGGTTTGTGATTTTTATAGGCATTATAATGTATTAA
Source organism: Parachlamydiales bacterium (assembly GCA_016463375.1). Lineage (GTDB taxonomy): Bacteria > Chlamydiota > Chlamydiia > Chlamydiales > JAEMRK01 > JAEMRK01. Next base: position 27,609 of record JAEMRK010000019.1, read on the forward strand.
CTTGGGTCCATAATTCAAAAGCCATTCTTTATACTTAAGTTTACAATCAGGAGGCACTGCAAATCCTTCATCGATTAAATCGTACCAAGTCTCAAACTCTTTTGATGTTTGTACGGGACGAACAGTATATAATTGATTATTACAGATAGCCATAGCACTAATATCACCACCAACTGCAACAAATGGCCCCATATCATGAAAACCTCTTTCGTGCATCCAGTTCTCAACATGAGTTCCAGGCTCTTGCCACCATAAAAATGGTAGATGGATCTTCCTGAAATAATCGATGGTAGCATTGATTATTTCCTCTGTTGGATGTTTAGCTCGAATAATACCGTTGAAAATGGCTAAAGGAATACCTGTTAAATATCTTATACGGTCGTCATGTTCGTCCACTTGGTAACTGCTAGATAAATTACCACCTGTCCAAAAAGCATAAAAAGTTTGTAAGATCTCTTTTTTAATTTTTTCATTTGTCATGTGTAATTAATTACCTTATGCTTAAAAATTATTAAAAAAGGATAATTTAATATGCCTATTAGTAAAGAAAAAAGCGATGGTTTAACAAAACGCATGAATTCTTTAGGTATTTTTGAAGAGGATCTTTTAGAAAAATTTATCTTAGGGTCTGGCCGTGGTGGCCAAGCCATTAATAAAACAGCCTCATGTGTTTATTTGAAACATTTACCCAGTAATATCGAGGTTAAATGCCAAAAAGGACGCAGCCAAGCCATGAATCGTTATTACGCACGTAAAGAATTGTGCGATAAAATCGAAGAAATAGTCCTTAAAGAAAAAAGCGCTAAGCAGCAGGAGCGTGAGAAAATAAAGCGTCAAAAAAAAAGGCGCTCAAGAAAACAAAAAGAGAAAATATTAGCTGATAAAAAACACCATTCTTTAAAGAAGGATCAACGACGTGTTTCTTCAAAAGAATTTAATAATTGAACTGCAAAATTATAAAGAAAAATATTTAAATTATTAATATCTTTTTTAACCTTTTGTAGCTTTTGGAAAAGCTCAATATTTTTTATTGTTACGTCCAAAACATCTTGCGTCAAAAATAAAATTTCACCTCGAATTTCGGTAATAACTTTATCTTTATCATCTAAATGATTAGTTTCTTTATTTTTTTGTTCAATGCATTTTTGTGGACTATCTAATATTTCACGCAGGCTGATGCACATAATTTACCTCTATACTTATTAAGAAATGCTCATAGTGGTTAATTGATTGTTAAACTATTATGGCACTTTTAAAATTTAACATTTTATC
>JAEMRK010000064.1 GCA_016463375.1 Parachlamydiales bacterium
AACTGACACGATCTAACATCAACAACGGTAAATATAGCCTAAAAACTTATGATAAGTGTTTTGATAATCTTTGTGGGTTACATCCAAAGTTAGCCTTCATATCAGATAACAATTTGTATAAACTAAATGAAGCTGGATCATCTAATGAATTTATTCTTATAAAAAATAATGTTAGAGACTTTACTTAAAAAGATGACAATTTAGTTTTTCTTTCATTAGATAACAAATTGATTGAAGAAGATGCTAAGGGTATTAAAACTGTTATATGTAATAACATTACCCAAGCTATAAATTCAGAAAATCAACACATATATAATAATCAACCACCGGTTGAATATTTAAATACATTAGGTGATGCTTACGTCTACAAACGATTTAATGGTGATAACACGTGTCTTTTCAAAATCATTGGAAGTCGCCCCTGTGAATTTATTTCAAATAGTTGTATAAGCACTGTTTTTAATAATCATCTTATCCTGGCTGATACTGTAAATAAATCCCCTATTCGCTTTTATGACCAAAACGCCAATCTTGTTAAAACTTATCAAGTCGATCAGGGCTTAACTATTGCCTTCACAGAGTATAGGGATAAACTTGTAACGGCAGGCTTAGAACAATCCATAAAAATGTTAAACGATGATTGGTCATCTAGTAATTTAACTGAACCATTTGTAGTAAGCGATTTGAGTGTTATCGATAATCATTTGGTGACTGTTGGTAAAACGTTAAGAATTAGAGATAGCGAATTTAAACCAATCGTCATCATCGATCTACCGGGTCGGCCTACCTCAATGGTTGTTAATGAAGACAAAATAGCAGTCGTTCATGATAATGCGGAACAAACTTTTTCGATCTCCATCTATGATTTTGGAGCCAAATTCTAAGACAAAAGCTATTAAGAATGACTTTTTGAAACTAATCTAGTTTAAAAGTCAGTATTGTCATTTACTTAACAAAAGACTCATCATAATCTTATGATTATAATGAGTCTTTTGATAGTCTTTTAGCACTTTAAGAAAATCACCAATAGAAGCTTAATGTGCCATTCAGTAAATAAAAACGACCCTTTACAGGTGTTACCTCATGAACTCATTGCAAATTATTTAGCTCCTATAGGATTACAACCCAATTCAAGTATTTTTAGGGTGAGTAAGCTTTGGAACACAATATTTAGTGATTTAAATATTTGGAGCAACCTTGTTAAAGGTTACTCATTCGTCAAAAAGAGCGATCCATTGATTGAGTCAGATCCTCGCAGAGCTTATATCATAAGCGAAAATACAAAGCGTAATATTCGTAAAGGTTTATATGAAATAAAAGATTTTGATCTACATTTTGGACATATTGAGAATTTAGATAATTCACTGTCATTTATTTCTGAGAATAATATGTATCGTTTGAATGAGCAAGGATTTGAGCTATGTAAAACAGGCGTTTTAGCTTTTACTTACAAGAATAATAAGTTGGTTTATCTTTCAAAAGATTACGATTTGATTGAAGAGACTTTGAATGGTTCATCTATTACAATTTGTAAAAATATATTTAATGATGAAATTCATAATAAATACTCTCAAGGTATACTCCCGCACACAAACCAATTATTAGTCATAGACGATTCATTTGTGTATGTTCGATCATATTCCCCTCAGACCTATCACTTAAAATTTATTGGTGCAAATTGGTGTAAAGTTATTTCAGACGTATCTCGTTTTAGTACTTTCAATGACCAATTAGTGGTGCAATTTGCATCTACAAATCGTGAAATCAATTTTTACGACAAATATGCTAATTTAACAAAAACTCTTTTTTCACAACCTAATAGTATGGTTGCATCTTATTCACCTATTAAAGCTTTCGCTCAGCTTAATGATAAATTTGTATCTGCTGGATATAATCCAAGCATCAAAATTTGGAATAGTGATGGCTCTTATACCAATTGGGTTCATCCAATAGATGTTTCTCGCCTTGGTGTAATCGATGGCCATTTAGTTTCGTGCGGAAGTTTATTGGACCAATATAGTCTAGATGAAACCATAGATAATGCATTGCAAATTTGGAAAGACGAAAAAAATCACTTTGAAATAGGGCTTAATGTTACGCCAACTTCTATGGCGATCAAAGATGATAAAATTCTATTAGCATTTGAAATGAATTCATTAACAAATTTTACTCTCTATGATTTTGGGCTCAACTTGAAAAAAGATATATTATGGTAACTGCTCAAGTAACTTATTACGACCCAATACAATTACCTAAAAATATTCTGGTCGATGAATTAAGTCGCTACATGTCATTATCAGCGATTCGCAATATGTTACTCGTCAATAGGTCCTGGAGTCATATCTTTGGTGGTGGTGATTATTTAGGCGGTGTTCTTAAGAACTATTCATTATTAAGTGACAAAGAAATTGAAGACTGTAAACTTAAAGGCGAACTCAAATTTAGTAATATTTGCAGATTAGTACTGCAAAAAAACATTTGTGAGGGTCGTTTTGAAATCGAATCAATTGATCTCAACACTTGGATCTATTTAAGAGTAAAATCGGCAAGGCGTTATCAAAACGATGTAGTTATGCTTTGTGATAACAGCTTATTTCATTTAAACTCTAAAAAAAGCATTAGAAAAATCCCCTTCCAAGACCCTATCATTTCTTATACAGTAAAAAAAGATAAGATTTTTGCTCTTACAAATAATCAAATTTGCCACGTCAAAATTGATGGCTCTTTTAGTACGCTGTTTAACTTAGCTTCAGAAATTAAAATAAATCCAGATCTACAATTTTTTGACTGTCTAGATGACTTTTTTGTATTAGCTAGTAACTCAACTATTTCATTATTGAATCAGTCTGGGACACTTATTGCAAATATTCAGATTTCTACTCAAACCAATACAGACATTAAAGCTATGACTATTTTTGAGAATTGTATAGTTATTGGTAAAGAAAGTGGCAATATAGCATTTTATGATAAAGAACTGACATGCGTTAAATTTTATGGGGATCCAAAGGCAGATGGTGAAATTGTAAAACCTATTTACACTCTATCACGTTTAAAAAATCAGCTTGTGGCTGCGAGCCTCACCAAAACAATCATTTGGTCTTCTAATATTGAAAATAAAACGATTTTTCAAGGTGTAGAATCAAGATCTCAATTGGATATCATCAATAATAACCTCACCTTGATCAAAGGTAGCGAAGTGCGTGTCTTAATGGAAGATGACACACTTAAAGCGATATATTCTGATTCCAATAGACTCTCAAGTCTTTTCACCCTATGTGATAAAATCATTATCCAAGGGGTGGGTGTGGATAACAAATCTTTTATGAAAGCATTAGATTTTGCATCCCATCTAAATAATCTTTAATCCGCTGTTGGTGCTTTTTCCATCGCCTTATATTGTTTGGCATAGGCTTTTGCTGTCTCAATATCTCTTTTCTGGGTGGACTTATCTCCGCCTGTTAAAAAGATAATCTCGTTGAGAGTATTATACGTAAAATAGACTCTCAAGCCTCCATACTGACCGATTTTAAGCTCAAAGATATTGTCCACAAGCGGTTTTCGGACTTTAGGGCGCTCTAAGAAATGCTCAACATGCCTTCTAACAGCTCTAAATTTTTCAAACGTCAGTTCTGATAACCATTTAGAGTATGGAGATTGCTTTGTAGAGTCTTCTTGATAAATCTTACTTGTTAAAATAACATTTTCTTGCTTGACAGGAGTATCAACTATAATTTTCTTCTTTTTTTTAGGTTCAAATGATGGTTTTTTTAGTTTTAGCTTAGGCGCATTTAACTTATGCAACTCCTCAACTAAATTAACTGAAGTTATAGGATTTGAGATTGGCTGAGACGCTTCTTTAGATGGAATTGCGTTTTTGGACTCATCATGTATGAAATCTATGTCTTTTAACGATTCGACGTATTGAGGATTGCGCTTTTTTTGCACTTTAATTGATTTATCAATTTCTTTTTGGAGCTTTCGTATTAAATTAGGGGTGATCGCATTACAATAAACACTTTCATTAGACGTTGGTAGGCTGAGTTGAAAAATATCAGGTCCTATCAAATCTAATGGAAGATAAATAAATGGTTTGGCATGACTAATATATTTTTCAGCGTTGGGATTTGCTATTTGCTCTCGAATGTAACTTATCTTCATCGGCAACATTTCATCTTCGATCTTTTTTAATAATTCAAGATGGAATGCACGAACCATCTCATCGTCACCTATTAAGGAGTACATTTTTTGAGCTAAATCTTTTAACTTACTAATATGTAACTGAGACACAAAGTAAGGACGTTTATCACTATTTATTTTTGTTAATTCGGGCCCTACATACTCGACCATATGTTTTATTTCTTCCATAGTCTTTGGCTGAACTAATTTTTTAAACGTCAGAATGTCTTTTGGAAAAAATTTATCAGAGCTTAATGCAGGCACCTTTTTCTTAAAAAAGATGTCCGACTGATGTTCAAAGAATTTCATATAAAAATCTAAGAATTTTAATAACTGATCCGCTGATTTATCAAAATTTTTAATTTTATGTTTCAACATAAGAATATCGGTTATAACATCTTCTAACTCTGTCAAATCCAATTTGTAATTGTGTAAATAATCGATATTCAGTTTTTGCATTTTTAACATAACTTGAAGAAGGCAATCATGAGTTTCAAAATCCTCTCCCCTTTTTTGAAAATCAAATGTAAATAATTCGACACCGAATTTGGGAGCTTGAATTGAACACATAATCTCTTTAGGGACACTGATAGTAACACCGGATTCAACAAGTTGGTCATAAGAATGGGCCAATTGCAAATATAGTGGCTTACTGACTAGATACGAGAACACAGAGTCTAGCTCCATGTAAATATTTCTAAGTGTTCCGTAAATCTGTTTTGACTCGAGTTGTTTAATTTGATTAGCAACGAACATTTCTAGTTGTTTACAAGACTCTATTGTTTTCTCTTTATCAGAATCATTAGTATAAGATGCTTTTTCCACATATGTTGTTGTATTCTTAATTAGATCACGCCATTGATCAATGGTTGCATCAGATTGTCCAGAAATTAAGGAACGTTGAGATATAATTGAAATCACATCTACTGGTTGAACAGCCTCATTTAACTCGCTATCTTTTAATAACTTAAGGTTTTTATCGCATAACTTGCCAATACTTAATAACTTAAGTGTCAATGTTAGTTGAGGAAGAGCGTTATTAGAATTAATTGTCATAATAATATCCCTAATTAAAGTTGATTAATTATAACACATTTAATTTTAATTAAAAATATATTTATGAATAACAGGAATTAATAAGTTTGAGTTAATAAGGTAATCTTATTAATAATAAAGGCGTATTACAGTGTTTTAACGATCGCCTTGGCCGCGATTATATCTGCTTTTTGAGAGGCTTTATCCCCGCCTGCAATAATTACAATCTCTTCATCGTTATTCTTTTTGTAGTAAACTCTTAGTTCGTATTGACGAACGCGTATTTCATAGAGTTTATCTCCTAATGGTTTGCCGTTTTTTTGACGGACTTTAAAATTTTCTACTTGGGCCATAACAATTTTTCTCTTCTCTTCAGTCAGTGATAATACCCATTTTATGTAAGGAGGCTTGCCTTCTTCTTTATTATTGTAGAGCAAGACCCTTAGCTTGACTGGTTTTTCATTAGGCTTTTTTATCACTTCGGCTATTTTTAAAGACTTCTTCTTATCGCTCTTCTTAAACGCTTTTTTTTGAGGATTAGACGGTGTATTTAAGCGACTCATTTCTTTAACGATATCAACAGGCTTTTCTTCTTGAGAGATGGCTTTGTTTAAAGAAACGATGTCATCACTTAAGGATGGCTTAACTTCTTTCTCAATTTCTAACTTACCAGAAATCGTGCGATCGATTTCAACATCGTCTTTGATAGAATCGTAACTTGAGTTTTGTTTTCCTTTTTCTTTGATAATTTTCTTTTGAAGAGATTCGATTAATTTTGTTGTTATAATTTCTGTAAAAATACTCTCACCTGGTTCTCTAAGTTTCATATCAAAAATTCCAGGTCCAATGGCTTCTAAAGGTAAGGACGATGAATCAACTAAAGTCTCTCTCATTTTTTTATGAAAGGCTTCAATGATATTTACTCCTTCGAGTAGGGAGTATTTAGATTCTGCAATCGCTCTTAAAGCGTCAAAATGCTTTTTCATGTATTCAAATTGAATAGTCTCAATCATGATCACTGCTTTACTCTTGTTTTTTTGACGCCCCATTTTTGAAATAGCATCAAGACACTGATCAGTATTTTGATCGAGCTTTACAAAATTTTCTGGAAAAAAATGATAATTTGCCTGTACTCGACCCTTATTTTTTTTAAAAATTTCCTGCTCATTAAATTTAAGAATAAAATCTAAAGTGATTAAAAATTGGTCGCATGTCTTAACCAACACTTTGTTTTTATTTTTCAGTATTAAAATGCTTTTAACAGTATCTTCAACCAAGTCTATCTTTGCAGGACCTTTGTTGCTTGTAATCTTTTCTATATCTTTTAAAACGGTATTTAGCTCATTTAACTGCGTCGACTTTAGATGAAGTTTTTGCTCTTGATAATCAAATTTAAAATCCTCAAAACTTAAAGTTTCAATTTTTTTAAACATAATCACATCGTCAATTGAAAAATTATATTTTATTTGCTTGTCTACAACTTTAGCTAATGCCCCGCACAATTGAGTAATTAATGCACTGCTATTGAAATGATGAAGAGTTTGATCTAATTCGATATACACATTGCGTAAGACAGTTATAGCTTTAAAGGCTTCTGAGTATTCTTGATCAAGTCTGACGTGTGAGAAAATCTGATCAAAAACAGTAGATACTTTTTCTTTCTCTTCTTGAGAGGAATATTTTGAATGATTAATAAAATATTCAACTTTTACTAATAATTTTTGCCAAGTTTCTTTAGAAATATATTCATCAATATTTCTTGTATTAATGCCTTTTATCTTTTCATAGATTTTATTAACAATTTCACTTGGAGTGGCAGGATCCTCAATGCCATTATTAGAAATGATCTTTAAATTTTTATCGCACTGTTTTCCCTGTGCCATTACGCCTAAAGTAATGCAAAGTCCATTTATAGTTTTATCGTATGACGGATTGTTTAAATTATTCATAGATTCCTAATAATC
>JAEMRK010000119.1 GCA_016463375.1 Parachlamydiales bacterium
GATATTGGATAGGTGTTGTGAGTAGTCTGACTGAGTTTTTTTAACAATTTTATAAGATTTATCATCAGTCGTTAATTCATAAATATTGATACTATAATATTCATTATGTGGCAGTTTTTCTGTCAAAAAAATATGACGATCATACATAGCAAAATTAGTTGTTTCCCAACTTCTGTTATACTGTTTTTCGAAGTTACAAAGTGTATTCAAATCCTTATCTAAAATACTTATCTTATGACCTCGATAGGTTTGCATGATTAGAGCTAACTTCTCATCAAATTTAGTAATATAATTGACTTGAGTGTGAACAACTTTGCGAGTTTGCAGATTTAAAGGATATTGTATTAATAAATTTCCACATAATATCATAAAAGAATTACCGAACGGCAAAAAACACTTAATGTTATCCATACTCATGCCAATATATTTTGTATTATAACTACAATCGATCTCAAAAATATCTCGTGGTTTTACGATGCAATAGAGTTTGTCTTTGTCTTTAATAAATTGAAATATTGCTCTGTTTAGAGATGTTTTAAATGAAACTTCTTCGTTTTTAAATTCTTCATTCCATTTAAGTAATACTGTGTCTTCGTGTGAAGAAAAGAGAAATCCATTGTATTCGCAAACCGCACCGATGGAAGAGTGACATTCGATTGTTTTTACTTTAACAAAAGACATATCGTAAACATGGAAGTTGTCCGAATCCATCACTTTTGAAAGAATAATGTGATTGTTGAAAAGCGTTAAGCAATTGATAGTTTCTTCAAATTGATCAGATATAGAGGTTTTAAAGATGAGTTTATCCCAATGACGCGAGACTATCAAATCGTTTAACAATGCTTTTTTGGGATAAATTTGCATGTTAACTAAACAAGTGTGATTAAGATGTGTATTTCGAAGAGCCTTATCCCAGACTTCTTTTTCATCAGTTATCTTATTCCATAGCTTATTAACTTGTGCTGCCTGGAATAGATCTTTGGGACTAAGGCTACTTAAGATGTGGCGAAAAGCATCAAGAGGGAAATTAGAATTTTGTATGGGACCAAAGTTCATTAATTGACCACAACTTGCATTATGAATGTCCAATTTATTGTTAAAGTGCTTAAAGTGTATATTTACGAAGAGCTTTAGCTAATTTGATATTAGCTAAATTTCGAAATAAACTTGTGAAAAGCTTTATCACATAAGCTTGCGGCATTGCTTATAAGTTTACGCATTTTTTCGTGACGGCTCGTCTTATTTTCTAAATTAGTCTCATCTTTTTTATTGCATTCACTAAAATCTAATAAAGTCAGTTTTCTTTCGAGATAATACAAAATTTGCGGTCCTATAACAGCGACTTGCTTAATTGAACCTTCACCGGTATTTATCACATAAGAAGTCCCATCAAGATCCCAAATTCTGATTGTTTTATCAATACTTGTGGAAACAAGGTAGCTGCCCATGCTTTGCAAATTAGTAATTTCTTCTGTATGACCTTTAAACACTTTAAACGTTTTATAGTCACTCCATACGTAAATCTCGTTATATGTATTGGCAGAAGCAATGTTGTTACCACACACTGTTAAAGCCACTACTTTGAATGCTGTAGTCGAATAATGGATTATATGTAAGTTTTTGTCATAAAATATGATGTCTCCATTTTTACAACCGACTACAATTTCATCATTAAATAAAGTAGCAGCTGTGAAATCAAAGTGACGCAATGTGCTTGTCCCATAATAATGTGATGGGATTTCTTTGATTTTTTGACCATCCAAATCAAGAGTATAAATAGAGTCACCCATATTCACAAAATATACATCGTCTAACTTAAT
>JAEMRK010000065.1 GCA_016463375.1 Parachlamydiales bacterium
GTTTATGATAACTTAACAACGACCAAGCTTTAATATTTCAATTTTAATATAAATTATTTAAAAATAGTTAATAGTCTTAAAAACTTAATTCTTTTAGAATGTGGAATTAAAGCTAAATGATAATTAATGCTCATTCTACTAATTCAATTGAGCAGTAAGATTTTCAATAGGTTTAACAACACAATAATATGATCTGCGTGACGGCGAAATAGATTGACCTATCTTGATTTTGTATGGTATTTCTGCAGTCATCGCATAAAAATTTTTAAGGCAGTGTAAAATGGAAAAATCCATGCGCAATCTCCCTAAAACATCTGAGCCATGTATAATGGTTATTTTTGGAGCGACCGGTGACTTAACGGCCCGCAAATTGATGCCAGCACTTTACAATCTCAATCGCGAAAATCTGCTTCCTCAAGAATTTGCTTGTGTTGGTTTCGCTAGAAGAGAAAAAAGTAATGAAGTCTTTCGTGAAGAAATGCTTCAGGGCTTAAAAGAGTTTTCAAGGTCTAAACCAGAAGAAGATGATACGTGGTCAGCATTTAGTGAACGCCTTTTTTACCACCAATCCCCTTTTGATCAAGATGAAGGGTATGAAGCCTTAAAGAAGATGCTTAGCGATTTAGATGCCAAATTTGGCACCAAAGGAAATCGCATATTTTATCTATCAACTCAACCGAGTTACTTTCCAGTTATCGTTGAAAAACTTAAAAGTCATAAATTGATTTACGATAAAAACTCTTCCGGACCATGGTCCAGAGTCATTATCGAAAAACCCTTTGGCCATAACCTTGAAAGTGCCATTGGTCTACAAAAACACATCACCCAGTTCCTAACTGAGGATCAAGTTTACCGCATCGATCACTACCTTGGTAAAGAAACTGTTCAGAATTTATTAGTATTTAGATTTGCTAATTCTATCTATGAATCTCTTTGGAATAACCGCTACATCGACAATATACAAATTACAGTTTCGGAAGAACTAGGTATTGGTACGCGTGGTAAATTTTTTGAAGAGGCAGGAATACTTCGAGATATCGTTCAAAACCATATGATGCAACTTTTATCTCTAGTAGCTATGGAGCCTCCAGTATCACTAAAAGCTACAGCTATTCGTGACGAAAAGGTTAAAGTCTTAAACGCTATCAGACCGATCGATTTGGCACAGTTTGAAAAACAAGTCGTTCGAGGACAATATGCGGCAGGCCGCATTGAAGGCCAAACGGTTGCTGGTTATCGTGAGGAAAAAGATGTCGCACCGACATCAGAAGTTGAAACGTATGTTGCTATGAAACTACACATTGATAATTGGCGTTGGTTTGGAGTTCCTTTTTATTTAAGAGCTGGAAAACGGCTTGCAAAGAGATGCACAGAAATTGTTGTTAATTTCAAACCCATTCCTAACATTTTGTTTCAGCAAGCTTCACACAATAATGACAACAACGTTTTAGCTATTAGAATTCAGCCAAATGAAGGTATCGCCTTGCGTATCAACTGTAAGGTTCCTGGAACTGCCATGCCAATTCAACCTGTAAAAATGGATTTCCGCTATGATGCATTTACAGGTGTTCAGCCTCCAGAGGCCTATGAGCGTTTAATATGCGACGCTATCTGGGGTGATAACACCTTGTTTATACGCTGGGATGAAGTTTTGGCGTCTTGGACTTTATTGACACCCGTACTTGATCGTTGGCAAAAAGATCCAAAGCCGCCACTTGATTCTTACACTGCAGGATCATGGGGACCAGAATCTGCTGCAAATATGCTTATGGATGAAGGCACAGCTTGGAGATCAATCTAAACGCGATCGAAAAAAAAGGACTTAACATGCAACTTGATGCACGACGAAATATTATAATTCCTGGAGATGATAAAAAAACACTTGATTACTGCGTTAAGTCATGGATACAGATCGCTAAACATGCAATCAATAAGTATGGTCAATTCTCTGTTGCACTGTCTGGTGGATCAACTCCAAAAGCTATTTTTGAAAGACTTGTTCAAGAACATAGACATGATTTAGACTGGTCTAAAGTTTTGTTGTTCTGGGGTGATGAGCGATCAGTTGAACCAGATCATCCCGATAGTAATTTCTACATGGCAATGAACTGCGGTTTTGATGATTTGCCCGTTCAGAAATATCGTATGAAAGCGGAAAAAAATTTAAAAGAAAACGCTGCTGAATATGAAAGAATAATCAATGAAAGATTACCTGGCGGCACATTTGATTTAATTATGCTTGGCATGGGTGATGATGGACATACAGCCTCTTTGTTTCCTCATACTGAAGGGTTAAAAGAAAGCCATAAAGCAGTGATTGCAAATTATGTCCCCCAAAAAACGACGTGGAGAATGACATTCACATATAAACAGATCCACAATGCTCGTCAAATATTTGTTTATGTATTGGGTAAAAATAAAGCTAATATGGTGCATCGCGTTTTGCAAGGTGCTGAGACACCAGAAGATTTCCCCTCACAGAATCTAGGACTTGTTGATCATCCTGCAACATGGATATTAGATGAGGGTGCAGCATCTCTTTTACAAATTCAAAGAGACTAAAACTTTTGGTTGAAAAAACCACATACGTCTGATAATATATATGACTATTTTCAATTTCAAGTGGAACTAGTCATATGTTAAAATCTCTAATGCTTACTGTTGCTTGTTCGTGTTTATCAATTGGTTATTCTGATCAATCTTTTAATCTCATCTCTTCTCAATATCATCCGGAAAAAATATTTAATGTAATCGTGCCGGACTCTTATCGTGAAGTGCGTGATATAGATGATTTGGCAGATATTAAGTTTATTGAAAATCAAACGATTTTTCGGGTTTATTTCTCAAATAAAATTGATGGATATGGTGATGAAGTCTCTTTTTCAGATATTGAAGAAGGTATAGATTTTAGATATTATTCTGATTGTCATTTCCTCTCCGATCACATTGATTGTGATAAAGATGTTTATTCAAGAAATGCTTTGATTAAGATAGATGATCAAATCAAAGATGTGGCTATTGTTATATTTCATCTTAACGATTACAACATAACAATTATGGTTGAATCATTATTTGATGAAACTAATAAAACGAAAACTTTGGAATTAGCTAACCAGTTTAAAGAACGGATAACCATAACAAATTAAATGTACGTATTAGGAATAGAATCAACATGTGATGAAACAGCTTGTGCTGTCGTTCAAGATGGTCAAATCATTTTGAGCAACGAAGTTGTTTCTCAAAGTGAGTTACATGATATTTATGGCGGCGTCATCCCAGAACTGGCCTGTCGTCGCCATATTGATGTCATAGTCCCTGTTTGTGAAAAAGCATTACAACAAGCAAATATTAAACTCGAGGACGTTGATTTAATTTCCGTTTCTAACGGGCCTGGCTTGATTGGCCCATTATTAATTGGCGTCAATTTTGCCAAGTCTTTAGCACTTTCATTAAAAAAACCAATAGTTGGTGTTAATCACATTCAAGCCCATCTCTATGCTGCGACCATGCAAAAAGATGTGCCTTTCCCCTGCCTCGGTGTTGTTATATCAGGCGGTCATACAGCTCTTGTGGTCATGCACAGTCCTTATGGGCCTTACAGATTGGTATCAGAAACTGTTGATGATGCTATTGGAGAAGCTTTCGATAAAGTTGCCGCACTATTGGAACTACCCTATCCAGGTGGTCCGAAAGTTGAGCAATTAGCCATGGAGGGCAACCCTTTAAGATACCCGTTTAAAGCAGGTCATGTTAAGAACAAACCCCTTCATTTTTCTTTCAGTGGATTAAAGACTAATGTTTTATATGCTGTAAAAGGTCAAAACGGTAAGAAGAATTCTGAGAGCTTAATATCTACGTCTGATAAAAAAGATGTTGCTGCTTCTTTCCAGCATACAGCTTTAACCGATCTAGTGAATAAAGCATTGCTTGCTGCGGAACTTGAAAATTGTAAGGCAATTGTGTTTGGTGGTGGCGTCAGTAATAACCAACGATTGAGAGACATGCTTGAAGTCTCATCACTTCCGGTTTACTTTCCAGAACGCTCATTGACATTGGATAACGCTGCAATGATTGCAGGACTTGGATATCATCGTTATCAACGGTATGGGCAAGAAGATCCTCTTAAACTCTCAGTGCTAACTCGCATCCCTTTTTAATAAAAAAAAACCGCTAGTTTATAAAACTAGCGGTTTTTTTTAAACATAAACTACCTTAAGCAATTTCTTGTTTTGATTCATTGATGTGAAGTTTAGCAACTATATTTTCTAAAATTTCTACTACTTCTAACATACATGGCCTTACATCGGCGCTAAAAGACACCATTTTATCTATCAAACTAAAAAGTGCTTTATTGCGGTTCACTATTCTTTTTACGTTGCCTGTAGGATCAGTATTAATAATATCGAGTAAACGTTTTGGAAAATAGTCATCACCCAGAATTTGAGCGGCTCTCACTGCTGATGGGTTTTTTTTAGGGTCTTTAGAATAATAATATTTTCCAGTAAATTTTTTCAGTAACATAACACCAAAAGAAAATACATCACTTTCACAACCTCTTTCTTCGAAAAGTGGGTCATCAATGTTCATGAATTTTATCGAATTAGGTGGCATATAATGACGAGTACCAAATCCGCATTCAACATCGACATCTTCTTCTTTCATAGCAAATTCAAAGTCAAAAAAATGCCCCTTGTCGGCATTAAAATTATCACCCTTAATATCGTTGTGAATGTATCCACTATTATGAATGTATAAAAGATCTTTTGCAGCCGTCAAAGACATATTAATTACGTCGGGAATATGAGAATTATATGTTGTAAAAGTATTAGTAAAAACATCTTCATAAGTTACAATTTTTGTCGTAAGTTCATTTGAGACTTCATCTCGACAAGTTTTTCCAACATACTCCATCAACAAAGGTTTTACTCCCCTAAGTTCTGCGGTGATATTTACATCTTTTAGTTTATAATTTGTTTGATGTTTTTTGTAGCTCACTTTAGCAGCTTGAGGTTGTCCTGTATCAAAATTGACAGCTTTTTTAGCGCGTACGAAGCCACCACAACCTAATAAAAAACTATTAGACATTTTTGTTTTGTTAAAAACTACAAATGTTTGATAAGCCCCATTATTAAATGTAAAATGATCGATGCTTACTGGTAATCCACTAAAACTTGAAGAAATATGGCCTGAATAGTTTTGAGCCAGCCATTCTGGTCGTAAACGAAAAATAAAGGCTGCTGCACACGTCAAATCCCCTAAATAATTTTGAGCTAATGGTTGACTAGCAAAGATAAAAGATTGATAGTGATTAGAAATTTTTTGTTTCAAATTTAATAATTTTAAGTTAATCAGATTGCCGTCTGCAAAAGCTATACTGTTTCCTGCTGAACTGACTGTCATAGCAACTATAGATCGATTATCAATAAATTGACTAGCTGACGAGACTTCTAAAAAAAACTCGCCTTGTTTCAACCAAATATCATAGGGTCCACATTCATGATGAAGCGTGACTAATAAATTCAAACCACTCGATAAAAAAGATGGATGCTGAATTTGTTCTGGAACATAATGGTGTATTGTATTGATAATTTGTGTAGATTGATTGATGTGTGACATTTACCATCCTTGGTTGCTTACTAAGTTTTATTACTAATTTTCAAAAATCATGTTTATTGAGAAAGCTCCGGATCACTTGAGACGTCCATTTCATCTTTATCAGCATTTTGACAATCAATTTCGACAATTTGCTTTAAACCATCTACAACGTCATTGATATCAATTCGAATTGTATGATCAACTGTTAAAATTTTACGCAATAAATCGATCATTAACGGATTATCTAAAAAATAATTGCGCGTTTTGTTTGTTTGATCATCCTCAATAATTTCTTGAATGCGAAAATCAAAATATTCATCTTTGTATTCGCAAATAATACATAGAGCCTCAGTATTTTTTTTGGGGTTGTCAATGTAATAATTCATTCCTGTTAACTGGAAAAGTATCATAGCGCCAAAAGCAAACACGTCTGATGGTTGTCCCATCTCTTCTTTGAGATTTGCTTCTTTAAAGTTAATATATCTGCCGGGTGGTAAATACTCTGGAGTAAAACCTAAAGCACCTTTTTTTGGGCTTGTTGTGTATTCAGCAAATTCAAAGTCAAAAAACTCACAATCATCGATATTGTAATTTGAACCCTTGATATCATTATGTATAATGCCCATCTTATGCAAGCTCTGTAAGTCTTCTGCAGCCTCAAGAAAAATTTGGTGTAGTTCAACAAAAACGCCCTCAAAATTATCGAGTGTACATGTAAACACATCTTCATAAGTGACGATTTTTTTTATTGGTGTTAAATGATCAGGATAACGAGAGGGTTTGCCTTCATATTCAAAATAAATTGGTTCAACTCCCCTTACTAATTTCTTAAAA
The DNA here is from genome assembly GCA_016463375.1 of Parachlamydiales bacterium. GTDB lineage: Bacteria > Chlamydiota > Chlamydiia > Chlamydiales > JAEMRK01 > JAEMRK01. Next base: position 6,430 of record JAEMRK010000065.1, read on the forward strand.
GCCATATCATTTTTAAATCGCTCTAAATTTGAATTTTTAGCATTTGATTGCGGTTTTTCAACCCTGATTTTAGCAGCTTGCAATTGGGCGGTGTCGATATTAACCGCGTTTTTTACCACAGTAAAACCGCCTTTCCCAATCAAAGACCCAGGTATTTTTTTTATTCTGTTAAAAACAACCATCGTCTGGTGAGTGCCGTCACTTTTGGTAATATGGTCAATACTAACTGGTAGTCCACTGGCGCTAGTGGGAATATGAACTGTTAGTTTCTGAGCAATCCAATGAGGTTGCTGATGCTTTACATAAGCTGTTACAGCCGAAAAATCGGTTTCTAAATTGGCAGTCATAGGTTCGCAAAAACTTAAAAACTCAGCATATTGTTTTTTTACACAATCGTTAGCTTGGATTATGCGATTAGCGATAACTTGGGCGTCTGCAAAGAAATTAATACAATGTTCACCATTTGACTGTATGGCAATTGGCTGGATTTCCTTATTGATGAGTGTTAAATTTTGTGAATCAGTATGTATTTCATCACGATTTAACCAGATATCATACGGCCCTTTTTCGGAATTCACTGTTAATAAGAGATTTAGACCAGATTTATATGAGTTCTCTGTCGTACCATTACTTAAATAGTTAAAAGCATTTGCTTGTAATATAGAATAACTATCGCGAAGGTTAGTCATACAATTC
>JAEMRK010000120.1 GCA_016463375.1 Parachlamydiales bacterium
ATTTTTCTAAATATTTAATAAAGGAATTAGCATGGAACCAATTTATAGCTTTGACACAACAAACCCATATTCTGCTCTTACAAATTATAAGTATAAAAATAAAACAAAGTACATATCAGCTTTAGATACTATGTCAATACCTGTTAAAGCAATATTGAGTGGTAGAACTGTAAATTTAGAAAACCTAGAAACTTCAAGACAATCTCAATTAGTTAGAGCCATTATTGGGATTGTTTCAATTATTTTCTTTCCAATTATCGTTGTTTCATCCCTTGCTCACGCTTTAAAATTACACACAAAGCCTAATAATTGGGAAAAGAATATTTTCCAATATTACACAAATACTACAACGCCTGTTCTTAAACTTGATGATGATAGCATTGAACCACCAACAGCTTTTACTGAAGAATCTGAAAATGATTTGAGATCCAAAGATGATGACAATATTGATCTACCTAAAGCATTTACTATTGATTATTCAGACATTCGTAGACAAATTGATAATGAGTTTAGAGCCGACATTGAATCCGCAATTTTTAATATGTCTTCACGAGCTTCCATGCAATAGTGGATTTCGAAATGCTTAACTCAATGAAATTATTGTTTGATAAATTTGAAATTATCGAAATAAATTTTAGAAGATTTAATTAAAATCAATTCAGGCCCTGTTTGAATACCTTTCAAACAGGGCTATTATTATAAGAGCTCTCTAATAAAAATATTTGTAGTCATCTGACTTGCTCTTAAACCAGCTGTATTTAAGATTCTAGGATTACTACCTCTATCTATCAAAAGCTTCACTAATTCAATATTTTCTTTTTCTGCCGCATGATGAAGTGCTGTATATCGATCGGTACCTTGAAAATCGATAGTAGGTAGACTACCAGAATCCAGTAGAAGTTGTACCACTTCAAGATTTTCTGCTTTAACTGCGTACATAAGTGAAGTGTTGCCCCCTTCATCGATACTTGAAAGGTTAACTCTATTTTTAATTAAAAATTTGACCACCTCAATATTGCTGTAGCTAATTGCAACATTGATAATCGATGGTTCATTAGGTTTACGTATGAAAATATCAGCACCTGAATTAACTAATAAATTGAAGACTTCAAGATTTCCATTCTTAGCCGCATAATGAAGCGCGCTATAGCCAGCTTCATCAAAATGATTGATGGTTTTAGTGGCGCCATTCTTTAACAATAATTCAACAATGCTTAAGTCTTTTTGATCTCGCAAAGCGATGATAAGAGGAGAGTATTTGTGTAAATTTAAAGTGTTAGTATCTGCGTGATGTTTTAATAATAGTTCAATCTCATGTTTCATATCTTTTTTACTTAGCAATGCCAATGATAAAGCACTATCACCTTTTGAATTTTTTAAATCAATTGGTGTCCCAGCAATTATTAGTGTCGTTATAGAATTGAGCTTTTGATCCTCAACAGCTTTAAAAAGTATGTTTGCACATGTTTCTTTAAGGCTATTTTGACTTTTATTTAACGTTATAAATTTATTAAATGTTGCTTCAATATCTAACGTATTTTTTGACAATAAGTGTTTCTTGTAAACTGCATATTTATTTAATGATTTGTAATCGTCACAAATCGTTTTAAGTTCAAGAAATATTGTCTTTAAATATTCTTTAGACGCCTGAATAGTTTCCTGAGTACATCCAAAGGCTTTAGCTTTAGTAATAATGGCATAATTAACTTGCTCTAATGTTAAACGATTAGTTTGCCCCATTTTTACAAGGGTTTTTAAAGGCATAAAATTAAAAATGTTCTGGATGCACTCGTTTGGTAAATCTAA
>JAEMRK010000066.1 GCA_016463375.1 Parachlamydiales bacterium
TTGGTAACTATTTTTAATAGCAACATCGAGCAGCCATTTTAAACTTTGAGTTTGTGTTAGTGGTAACAAATTTTGACAAGCTTTTAAAAGACCCAATTTTTCTTTTGGGCAAGTTGCTTGTTCGATCCACAACTGGAGAATTGCGCAAACTTCTTCCAGAGTTTTAGTGAGAATCAGTTTTTCAATAATGTTAGAGTCAATGATAAGCTGTTCGTTTGTTTTACGATGCGTTTTTAAAAGTTCTCTGTAGTTAAGATAACTTTTAAAAGTGCTTTCAAAATTTTCAAGAAAGCATGATTTTTGCTGAAATATCTCTATTAAGAGATCTAAAGACTTGGTTTCTGAAATTTTCCATCTTTCATGAGCGAAATCTAATCCGCAAGGATGGTTGCTCTGTATTAAGCTCTTAATGATACTGTCTTCAGTAACACAAGAAGCATTATCGGGAATTTGAAAAACCGTTTGAAAAACGTTGATGTATTTTTGATCTATAAGAGTTAGGGCTAAACTCAACAAATTATAATTGGTACTTGTTAATGAGTGCATTGCATTTAAGTAGCTCCAAAAAAGTTGTGATTTATTAATACAACTAAAGTTAATACATTCAAAAGCTAGGGTTTCAAGAGTTTTGATTTTAAGTGGTGTACTGAGTAGTGAAAAGTTAGAAGGTAATAAATTTTGATTGATAAGATCGCTTTCACTTAATAGATTTTTATTGCCGTTAACAGCGTCGTCTATGAATTTTTTCAGTTCACTTTTGAAATTTTCGTTAGAACGACAAAGTGTTATAATGAGTTGTGGATAAGAGAAAAATAAAGGGATTATTTCTTGATATTCTTTAAGATCAAGCAGTTTTAGAACAATTAAATCGAGAGGGGTATCATATTTTTTTTCAGTTAGAATTTCTTTTAGGTCTAGAAGCGTTGTGAAAGCTGAATCGAAATAATCTTGATTTATTGATATTGTTCTCAATGCAGATTTGGCATCATCTAAAATAAGTAAGCATGCCTTTTGATCATTGTGCTTAAACTTGATTTGCAGATAGTTAACTGAATCGATAAATATTTTTCGTGTTCTGTATGTTATGGATTGAGTTTCACCATATAAAAATAGGACGTTTAAATAGGCTACAACATAATTAAAAAGATGGGGATTGGCTTTTAAAAGTGGATATAAAATTTTACCAATGCCAACTGGATTTTTTAAAAATTTAATATGATTCCATACGACGTCAGATGCTTCCAAAGTCCATAAGGGACAGCGAAATTGAGCAAGAGTCGTCAATGAGTTAAAAATAAAATAAAAGCTTCCTTCAGGAAAAGTTCGCCAATGGCTTATAAGATTCTTGTTTAAAGATTCAGTAAAAAGACTTGGGATAAAATGGCTGACAGGGGTTTGTTCTAAAAAGGTACTAAATAGTTTTTTTTGTTTAGGAATATCACCTCTGGTGATATTGGTGAAAAACCGGAAAACACCATTTTTTACAAGTGATGGTTGAGGGTGGGTCAATAAATGGGAATATTTTTGTCTTGAAGCCAACTCAAAACTGTTTGGCTGTAGACAAGCTATCATGACTTTTCCATCATAATCTCTAATATAGGGTGATATAACAAAGGCTTCTTTTAAAGCTGTAAAAGAGGTTTTCATGTTAACTATGAATTTGAAGTCAACAAATGGAATGTTTTCTCGGATATTATCATGATCGATTACTGGACCTAATTTATAATCAGCCCATATCGAATTTTCTTTTATATTACACTCACGTGTTAGAGAATGAATATAATTTTGATAATTCGCAATGCCATTTGAATTAAATTGATTATCATTAAAATCAGTTAATGTTTGTAAAAGTGCATTTTTAGTATTCAAAAATTCAGATGGTTCATCGTTGATATAAATCCAAATGTCTTTATCGTTAAGCTTAGGTATTTTTTTATCTAATAAAGAAGTCGCTGCGCTACCACCTAAAACGATAGTTAATACTCTAACACCTCCTATTTCTAAGTTATACCAAAGGCGGTCTATAAACTGAAATAAGGGCACTTCAATTGATGGAAGATCTCGGCCTTCTAATAAAATATTAGCTTCCCAAAGTTTTTCATCGAATAATCGCGTTGTTTTTAGATCGGTAAAACGACAGTCCCATGTTGAAATGGGGTACTGTTGTAAAGGGTTATAAATTTCTTGATAATATGCAGGATGGATATAACTTGGCAGTTCTTCTTGATAAGGTACAAATAGGGTATTAAAAGATCTTTTTTTAGGCTCAATTGCATCATATTTATTTTCAAATAATGTTTTACAGGCGACATCATTGGTTTTTTTATAATTATTTTTTTTCTTTGAAAGTCCTAAAGATTTCGAATGATTATTAAAATTTATTCTAGGTACAGGACGAATTGACATAATTTTTTATGGGCAAAATGAAAAGAGCGGTCGTTGATAACACAATAAAGGTTTTATTCCAATAAATTTAAGTATGTACAAATTTTTTTAGCTAGCCTTTTCAAATGAAAAACACTATAATTTGCCTTATTAAAATAGTATTCATTCTACTTCTTTCTTTCCTTAATAATACTCACATTAATTAAGGGTGAGCATACATGGTCAGACAACAAATTCCGACGCTGTTCGGCACAGATGGTGTGCGCGGACGCGCCAACCATTTTCCGATGACAGTCGAAATCGCTTTAGCGCTTGGACGGGCAGCGGGTAAAGTTTTACGTTCTGAATCTGAGGGGCGTAAACGCGTCGTGATTGGTAAAGACACGCGTTTATCTTGCTATATGTTTGAAAATGCTTTAATTGCAGGTCTTTGTTCGATGGGTATTGACACCTTGATGGTCGGACCTTTACCAACGCCTGGCGTTGCTTTCATTACTAGAGCTTACAGGGCAGATGCCGGTATCGTCATTTCAGCTTCTCATAATCCTTATCATGATAATGGAATCAAGTTTTTCTCTTCAGAGGGTTTTAAGCTCGCTGATGATATGGAGAAAAAAATTGAAAGGCTAGTTGCCGAAAATGATTTTAATGACTCTCTGCCAAAAGACGGAGAAGTTGGTAAAAATACTAAGATTATTGATGCCGACGGACGCTATATTGAATTCGTCAAAGGGACTTTTCCAAGACGTTTGTCATTAAAAAATTTAACTATTGCTTTGGATTGTGCCCATGGTGCTGCTTATAGAGTAGCTCCTCACGTTTTCCAAGAGCTCGACGCTAAAGTTCACGTTTTAAATAACACACCTGATGGTCACAACATTAACCTTAATTGTGGCTCTCTTCATCCAGAAGTTGTTCAAAAAGCTGTGATCGATCATGAAGCCGATGTTGGCATCGCCTTAGATGGTGACGCCGACCGCTTAATCATGGTCGATGAGAATGCTCAAATTGTTGATGGTGATACATTAGTAGCTATTTGTGCCAATGATTACAAAAGACGGGGTATTCTTCAGAATAATCGCGTTGTTGGAACAGTGATGAGTAATTTCGGCTTTATTAAAAGCATGAGAGACTTAGGCATCGAATTTATATGTGCCCCCGTAGGTGATCGCTACGTCATTCAAGAGATGTTATCAAAAGGGGCAAATATTGGTGGTGAACAAAGTGGTCACTTGATCATGTTAGATTATAATACAACCGGTGATGGCCTAGTTTCTGCATTACAGGTACTGCGCATAATGATCGAAACAGACTCTAAACTCTCTGATTTAGCGCGTATTGTTGAAAAATATCCCCAAGCATTGGTGAATTTGAGGGTAAACGCTAAACCACCATTAGAAGCTATTCCAGCTCTTAATCAATCGATTAAAGAAACTGAAAACTTATTACAAGACAAAGGACGTGTTCTGGTTCGTTATTCTGGCACAGAAAATATTTGTCGCATCATGGTAGAAGGTCCTAAACAAAAACAAGCCACTGAATTAGCAGAAATGATCGCTGACGTCATTCGCAAAGAGATAGGAGCTTAGAGCATGTGCGGAATATTTGGGTATGTTGGAAAAAAACAAAATCCTTTGCTTGTATCTTTAGAAGGTCTTAAAAAATTAGAGTACCGTGGTTACGATTCAGCAGGTGTTGCTGGTGTTACATCAACTGGAACTATTTACTGTTGTAAAGATGAAGGTAAGATTGCCAAGCTTGAAAAAGTGATGCAGGCAACGCCTTATACATCGGTTACCTGCGCTATTGCACATACTCGTTGGGCAACGCATGGTCGCCCCTCTCAAAATAACGCGCATCCTCATTTTGATGGCAACGAGACAGTTGCCATTGTTCACAATGGCATTATTGAAAACTATCGAGAACTACGACTTTTATTTCCAGATCAAGTATTTCGCTCTCAAACAGATACAGAAGTTGTCGCTTTCTTAATTAATCAGCACTATCAAGGTGATTTGGTCGATGCTTTAAGAAAAGCTATCTCGCATATTAAAGGTGCTTTTGCACTAGCTGTTGTTCATAAAGCACATCCTGGCGAAATCGCAGTCGTTTCTGTTGAAAATCCTTTATCTATTGGTTATGGAGAAAATGAATTTTTCTTTGGATCTGATCCTCATGCATTCTTAAGTCATACAAAAAAACTGATTTATTTAGAAAACGGTGAAATTGCACGCATCACTGATGATGCTGTCACAATTTTTAGCGCCAATGGCACCGCTATGGAAAAAGTCATTCAAACGATCGATGCTGATGAAACAGAAATTGATCGCGGTGAATACGACCATTTTATGCTAAAGGAAATCTATGAGCAGCCATCTGCGATGCGTAATTCTTTGCTTGGTCGCGTTGATATTGATAACAACACAGTTGTTTTAGAAGATCTCACATTATCTAATGAAATTTTAAAAGATATCGATCACGTCCAAATTGTTGGATGTGGCTCATCTTGGCACGCTGGTTGCATCGGATCTAACCTATTTCAAGAATTAGCCAACGTGTCATCACGGTGTGATATTGCATCTGAATTACGCTATCAAAAACTCGTTTTACCCAAAAAAACACTTGTCATTGCCCTGAGTCAATCTGGTGAAACTGCTGATACATTAGCAGCTTTAAGAGAGCTCAAAACACAGGGCTATCATATCGTCTCATTAAGTAACAATTCGACATCGACGATAGCAAGAGAATCAGATAGCTGCTTATTATTAAAAGTTGGTTTAGAAGTTGGTGTTGCATCAACCAAGGCCTATACAGGCATGTTATCTGTCTTATATCTTTTGGCTTTAAAGTTAGCACAAATAAAAGAAACAGTCGGTTTGGAAACATCAGCAGAATTTTTATACGCTCTCAAGAGATTGCCTCAACAAATCGAAAACGTTTTACAGCATCGCTCTCAATTGCAAGATCTCGCTAAAAAGTATGCTCATTTCGAGCAATTCATTTTCCTTGGTCGTAATTACATGTTTCCAACATGTTTAGAAGGCGCTCTAAAGCTCAAAGAGATCTCATATATTCACGCAAGCGGTTATCCTGCCGGCGAGATGAAACACGGCCCAATCGCCCTTATAAACGAAGATTGTCCCACAGTTGCACTATGTGCCAATGCACATACCTATGATAAAATGCTCAGCAACTTAATGGAAGTGAAGTCACGCAATGGTTTAATATTAGCCATCGCACCAGAAGGCAGCATTGATATTGAAAAAGTTGCTGATGACGTATTTTATCTACCCAATACATTAGACTGCTTAGCACCTGTTTTATCCACAGTTGCAACACAGCTATTTTCTTACGAAATTGCAAAACTACGCGGCACTGAAATCGATCAGCCTCGTAACCTTGCAAAATCTGTGACAGTCGAGTAGATTTTTAAAGATTTTCCCCGTATGATGATAAGTCATACAACATGAGGTTTACTTATGGATTACTATCGCAATCAAGTTGATTCACGTGTTTATGAAAAACAAGTGAGTACTTTTGCCACAAAAGTTTATGGATGGTTGACGTTTGGACTTGGAATAACAGCAGTTGTTGCTTATTTAATCGTCTCAACAAAACTGTTCATGTACATACTCCCATTTTGGTGGGTAGCAACAGGTGCTGCTTTTATTATCGGCATGTCAATTAACATGTTAGTTAATAAGCTATCTTTTCCAACGCTTTCATTACTATTTAGTCTCTATGCTGTAGCGCAGGGTGTCTTCTTCGGAACAGTTCTTCCGATGTTCATTAGTATGGCAGGTGGACAAGTTGTTTGGACTGCTTTTGCAACAGCTGCCGTCATCTACGGTGCAGCCGTTCTTTACGGAACGTGTACAAAATCAGATCTAACATCAATGGGCAAAATACTTTGGTTTGCAGTCATAGGACTTATAGGGCTCACGCTTTTACAATTTGCCCTATCATTTTTCATGACGCTCACTAAAATGCAAATCATGATCAGTTACTTAGGTCTTGCCATATTTGTTGGTCTATCTGCTTTTCAAGCTCAACAGATTCGTCAGATGGCGCAAAAAGTTGATGGCAACTCAGTGATAGCCTATAAAATGGCTCTGATGATGGCTTTTCAGATGTACGTTAATGTCATTATGATATTTTGGTATTTATTACAGATATTTTCTTCACAGAAGAAATAAGTTAGGATGGAGTGATTTCGCAAAAGCTCAATCACTCCAAATTAAACTAACGAATATTTTCATAACCGGTTTTGACTGGTTCAATTCCAGTTTTGTCTCGTTGATTTTTCAATTCATAGCGGTAAATTTTAAGCATCAATCCAAGTCTGTTTTGACCCAGTTTATCTGGTAAAGAACCAGTACCCCAATAGCAGTCATTGGAGCCAGCATCTTCAAATATATCAGCATCACCTGTCGCAAGTAACAACTTTTTAAAATGTTCGTTAACTTCGCCCTTGCGTCTCAGAGTTTCAAGCATAGCAAGATCTTTATAATTTAAATGAGTGTACAGAGAAGGTGTACTGGTTATAAATCGGTTTTTCTTTGTACTGTAAGCTATTACTTGTTTCACTTCTTCAGTTTTGTCATTCGCTGCTTTAAAATCTAATTCGAGTTTTTTAAATTTTTTAAAATGATCTTTATAAA
>JAEMRK010000067.1 GCA_016463375.1 Parachlamydiales bacterium
AATTAATTAATATATTCTATTATTAAATAAGAAGAATCCAACTGATTCTTCTTTTGTCATTTAAAAATTATTTCTAAATTCCATAAATTGTTCTGTAGACCCCATTATAGACTTTTAGTATAATGCTACCCTTTTTAGGTGAGTCATTATGCATTTGAACATACCCAAAGAATGGCTATTTCCAGAATCTTGGCAGGAGATGACAAAGATTCAGCGCTTATTGAGTGAGCGTGTTATTTGTGAAGACCGTTTTTCTGACTTGAAGTGTTTGGGTGGTATGGATGTGAGCAATAATCGTTTCGATCCATTGAAGCGCATTTATTCGGCATTGGTTATGCTAGACTCTAATTGGAATAAGGTTACTGATAATAGTTTGGCAATGACACAAACTTTGCCTTACTTACCAGGTTTTTTAGGATTTAGAGAAGTTCCTTCTCTTGTTCAGCTGATTCAGTCTGCTGAACTATTACCGGACCTCATTTTTGTTGATGGTCATGGTATTGCTCATCCAAGAGGTCTTGGCATAGCAAGCCACTTAGGAGTTCTCATTGATGTGCCAACAATTGGCGTGGCAAAAAATATATTGGTGGGAGAGCCTGAATCTGATTTAGGATCGGAGATCGGGGACTTTGTGGCATTAAATTGGAAAAATCAAACAATAGGTGCTCTTGTGCGAACAAAAAAAAGATGTAAGCCTTTAATTGTATCACCAGGACATCGTATCTCTTTAAAAAGTGCTGTAGACATTGTTTTGAAAGCTTTAAAGGGATATCGGTTGCCAGAACCAACGCGATTTGCACATCTTGCCGCCAACGAATGTCGACGGCAAGAAAAAAAGATTAACGAACGTGGTGAGGATTTTCATACTGGAGCTTGCTAACCATGTTATCACGGTAGTACCAGTCTGTTTTCACTGTTCCATCAACATAAAGACGAGTTGGTCCATGTCTATGACCATCAACCCATGTGACTTCTTGGGCCACTTGTCCTAAATCATCAAATAGCTTTTCAATACCTTGTTTTTTGCCATGAAGGTAGTTTGATTCAGAACGTTTGATTCCATTTTGAAATACAATCGTTGTTCCGTGTTGTTGGCCATTCCACCATTGCTCTACAGTTTTAGGTTCACCGCCTGGTGCAAACGTTTTGCGTTCGCCTTCTGGCAAGCCATCTTTAAATGTAGTCATTGATTCGATATCACCTTCTGGAAAATAGGTCGTTTGTTCGAGTAATGCACCATTTGCAATTTTATCATGTGATAAAAGATGACCGAATGGATCGCGCAAAGCGCGTGTCCCTTCACCATCTTGGATGCGAGATTCAAGTTCGTGAGCTGGTGTGAAGTATTCACCTAAAACGATTTTGCTATCGATGACTTCTTCTTGGCGTTGGGGAGTACCATCTTCATACCAATAAGTTTTTTTGATATGATTAGGTTCGATAAAAGCTGTTTCTTTACGATGTAAACCAGATGGGAAATGATTGATTTTAGAAACCAAATTTCCGTTACTGTAATTTTCAGTTTTTTGAACAACGCTGCTATGGGGATAGGTATATGTAGTTAAACCATGCAGCTGTCCTTTTTCAAAAGTACGGCATATTGTGATGCCATCGCGATAAGTGGTAGTCACTTTACCGTTGGCGCCTCTAGAATTCCAATCATTTTTAGAAACTGTCACACCATATTTGTGTGTGTAAGTTTCACGTACGACATCTGGATTTTGACAGGATGTACAGTTACAGCCTGTAGCTGTTAATACCATTAAGGCAGCAGCAGCAGATAATAAGAAACGGTTCACGCTTTACCTCTGTATTTTCAAGTAGTTGCAAGTAGTTGTTGAGTAGTTAATTTATCATTTACGCCCTGTGTTAGACGGCGATGTTCATTTTCAATTTCTTCAATCGATAGTGTTTTATTTGGATCGCGGTATACAAAATTAAAGGTGGCATTTTTTTTATCATGACCTAATTTTTCGCTGCGATAAATTGCGACCAATGCAAATTTTTCAAGCAAGGATGACCGCATCGATGAAATGGCATTAAATACACCATCCATAGAGGCTTCTTCTTTCAAAGTAATCGTCCAATCCCTTGAAGACGAAGGGTACTGTAAAAGCTCTTTCATTTGAACTGTAGGTTTCAAATAAGGCATTAAATCATGTAGATTAATCTCTGCAAAATAAACTCTTTGAGAGATACCGAAACTCTTGAGCAAGGTTGGATGAATTTCACCCATGCTCCCAACAGTCAGATTATCTATGATAATTGCAGCTTGCCTTCCTGGATGAAACGGAGCTAATTTTTGATTTTTGAAATTTGCTTTTAATCCAAAGCTTGCCAATACGTTTTCTACAATACCTTTAAGATCATAAAAATCGACAGGTGATGATTTTGCAGCCCAGCTAGCTGGGCAGTTATTACCCGACAAAATAATGGCAGCTACAGTTTGTTCTTTGAACTGATCGCCAGCTTTATAATGAATTCGACCTGTTTCAAATCCCCATATTTGAGAATTTTGGAAATCCAAATTGTGTTTAACAACATGAAGTAAGCCGGGTAGTAATGAAGGACGTAAAACAGATTGCTCTTGTGAATTGGCATTGAGTAAAGAAACAATTGATTCTTTCGGCATCAAGCTATCAGTCACGCTCTCAACTTGAGTTGGGCTAATCAAATCACATGTCAAAAATTCTTGCAAGCCCTCAGCAATCAGTGCGGTTTTAACTTTACGCTCAAATAAATAGATAGGCGAATGAGGCATTGTGCTGTGCCCATAACGGGTAGCAGGCTTTGGTATATGGTTGTAGCCGTAAATACGAGCTACTTCTTCTACAAGATCAATAGATGCTGTCAAATCATTACGATAGGTCGGTACTTCAACTTCTAGTTGATCTTGGCCTTCATAGGTTAAACGAAACTGGAGTCTCTGAAAAATAGTTTCAATTTCACTGAGACCAAGTTGTGTACCTAAAATGTTATTGATGTAACTTACACTACAGTTAATGACTTTAGGTGTAAAAGATTGCGCTTTAATGTCGATTGCATCTTTTAAAACATCGCCGCCAGTTAACTCAGCAATCAATCCAGCTGCTCTATTTAATGAAATGATTGCTTGCTGTGGATCTGCTTTTCGCTCAAACCGTTTCGACGCATCGGTTGTAATACCTAAACGTTTACTTGTTCGACGAACAGAACTTGACTCGAAATAAGCAGATTCAAGTAAAATCGTCGTTGTTTTTTCTGTCACTTCAGAATTTTGTCCACCCATAACACCGGCGATAGCCAATGGTTTATCTGGATCTGCAATGATTAAGTCACCAGCTTTTAATTGCCTTTCGTTTCCGTCTAGGGTAACAAGTTTTTCATCATCAGTCGCTGAACGTATGATCAAAGTATGCAAATTAATTTGATCATAGTCAAATGCATGAAGTGGTTGACCAGATTCTAATAAAACAAAATTAGTGATATCCACAACGTTGTTAATACTGCGAAGACCGCAGGCTGCTAATTTTTCTTGAAGCCATGCAGGGGATGGACCTACTTTAACATTTTTAACCACACGACAAGTATAGCGAGGGCATGCTTCAAGATCGAGATTGTGAACATTTACAGCAGTTGAAATTAACTCTGAAGTCTCTTTTAAAGAAGTCGTTGGGTAACGAAGTGGATGAGCCGTCAATGCTGCAAGTTCCCTTGCGATCCCTATGACACTAGCGCAATGATTAAGATTAGGTGTTAACCCAATTTCTAAAATGGCATCAGAATAAAGATCCATTAGGTCTTTGCCTTCTGGTGTATTATCTGAAAATTCCATGATCTTGTCGCCATCGTTACTCAGACCAAGTTCTTGAGCTGAACATAACATACCGCAAGACTCTTCACCACGAAGTTTAGAGCGTTTAATTTTAAAAACTTTATTGTCGTCTGTAATTGTAGCGCCAATTTTAGCAAAAGCTGTTTTAAGCCCTCTACGGCAATTAGGAGCTCCACAAACCACTTGAAAATATTCGCGTCCATCAGTAACGGTCGCAATTGTCAATTTTTCAGCGTTAGGATGTTTTTTTGTATCGGTAATCTTGCCAACGACCACCCCTTCAAATTTTAAAGGGAGTCGCTCTACTTTTTCGACTTCGATACCTGCCATTGTTAAAATTTTGGCGATATCAGCCGGGGCTAGGGAGATTGGAATATGTTCTTTGAGCCAACTTAAAGGGATTTTCATTGTACTATTTTATAGAAATGTGAAAAAGCCTCAGTATATCAAAAAGTATTGAATGATCAAATACAAATTTCCCTTTCACCAAACGTCGATTTCAGGTAGACCCTGTAAGGGGAGACTATAGAAGATGATGGAAGCTAGTTCTGGAAGGACCATGCGTCAAGTACGCTGGTTAACTCAAGCATTAATTATTAGCGGAGCCTTTAACATAGGGCTTCTGGCTACATTTTTCTATCTACTTTTACGTCAGAATCCCTCTGCTGATGATTTTTTACATAAACCTAAAGCTGTTCAAAAAGTTATTTCACTTGATGAAAACCACAGCAATGCAAAAGTTTTAAGTCAGTTAGAAGGATTATCATTTGATCAACTACTTGGACGTTTAGACCACACTCAAGCTGTTGAAGATGGTTATACTATAAGAGATTTAAGTCTTGCTTGTATGGTTCATCGTTATCAATTTAATTTAGAAAAAGCGCTTGGTGGCCAACCTTTACAGCAGCGTGTCTTATCTTGGAAAAAAGAAAGTGGGCAGTTATCTGAGGTCACTATTTTCCCCGGATTAAGTGAAGAAAATTTTAGACAGATTGTTCATTTTGCAACAACTGAGCGTTGGCCACTGACAAGTAAAGGTTTATTCGTTCAGTTAAAACGAGCTGACATCCTGCAACAAAAATCTCTTTTAGAAGCCTTTTTTTTAACACCTGAATTTTTAGCTGTCGAAACTTTGATGAGTCATGCCGGTGTTGCATTGAATCGTCATCGCCTAGTGGCCCTGTTAAGAGAGGGTAGCTTCTCGACTTTATCTGCATTTACGGAAAGCCAAAAGCAATGTCAGGATTTTTCTGCCGAGAAAAGACAAGAGTTTTTATTAGAATATGCAGCTAAGAAAAGTCGCGCAGCGGCATATCTTCTGCTGCAAACAGATAGTTCAAGTATTGTTAAAAGAGCTAATGATGAACAAATTCTTACTTTATTAGATTTGTTTGAAGAACAGACGCCAGAAGTTGAACAGTTTGCTATTGAACTTTTAGCAAGTCCTCGTAGCGATGCCGTCTGGAAAAAAGCTGCGTCGAGATTATACGCTTTTCATCAAGAAGCTCTGCCAGAGCCTTATGATCATAGAGCTGCAATGGTTCGTTTTGTACCAAAGGCAATATTGCAAGAAAAGATAGCGTCAGTAAATCTGCCTAAGGAAGAGCCAGAACTTCAAAAAATAACACCACCACAAGTCGTCGTAAAGCAACCAATTATTGAAACAAAAGAACCTGTTAAGCCAATGATATCTAAACCCGCTCCGATGCGTCGTATAGAAAGGGTATACATTGTCCAAGATGGGGATAATTTGTGGAAAATAGCCCATAAATACAGCACGGGCATTGATACTCTAAGATCTTACAACCATTTAAAAAATGATCAACTTAAAGTAGGGCAGATCTTGAAGATACCCCAAGATAAAGTTAATTAAGGGACTTCATCCACTCCACCTGGATGCCAAGGATGACATTTAACCAATCTTTTTAAAACTAAAAATGATCCTTTAAAAACTCCCCATTTCTTCCAGGCGCCCATTGCATATTCAGAGCAGCTGGGATAAAAGCGGCAACAATTTCCTATTAGTGGACTAATTGTCATCCGGTAAATATAGGTCATAGCTATTAATAAATAGCGCATTAAATGAAGTGAAAGATATCTTTCAATGTTGCAATGACCACTTCAATGACAATTAACCAAATAATTGTCCACTCAAGAGCAGATGAGTGTTGATGGTTGAGTTCATTACCAAGCATTTCTAACAACTCACGTACTATGTTTAAACGTTTGTTTAAAACGTCGACACGAGTGGAAATATCAAGATAGTTGGCAGTTGATCGATAAAAAGGCTCAAGTTCTGAATATTCCCAGAAAAATTCAGGTGTATCCAAAATATCTGTATGTAAATTGATAGAATTTCTTTCTAAAAAGAGTTCACCGATTTTTCTAGAAATTTCTTTGCGAGAAAGTGGTATCTTACCTTTTTTGACAAGCTCTTGTGGTAACTGCTTCGTATTTTCAATTGTTTTACGAATCGCATTTTCAAACACTGTGAGTTTAACAGATTGGGCTAAGCCGTAAGATACGGCAAGCTTGGTCATCACAGACGGTGTTTGTAAAATGATTTCGTCTTGATAAATTTTGGATGGGCTTCCATAAGAAAATGTAAAATTGTCAAACTCAGCTTTTGGAAGAGGTTCTTGTTCGAAGCGGCTAACCTCAGCTAAAACCTGTCTTTCGCTTTCTTCAGTTAATCCCCAGCATACAATAACGCCATATGGGAAATAGAAAACGTCACCAAAGACTTCTTCGGCTTGAGTGTGACTACTATGAATCACATCACGATAAAGTGTTGGTTTGATACGGTTCTCAAGAAACTGTAGTAGTAGGGGGACAGGATAAGAGGCCGCAGTGCAATAAGCCGTACAGCGCATAGCAAAAAGGGGGGTTAAATCTATAATTAATTTCATTTTAACAGCCCCACACAATAAAAGGAAGAATTTAACTTGTCATCTTTCGAACGGATTGCTAGACTGTGCGCTTAAAAATATCTTGATTTGCGAAAGTGGCGGAATTGGCATACGCGCTACCTTGAGGTGGTAGTGGGGGAAACTTCGTGGGGGTTCGAATCCCCCCTTTCGCAACAAAAACCCATCATTAATCGAATAAATTAATGATGGGTTTTTTTATGAACTTTAAA
>JAEMRK010000068.1 GCA_016463375.1 Parachlamydiales bacterium
GTACCATCTGTGATAAATCGACTATTGCCACCACCGACAATAACTGACGATATCTTGTCTTTGAGATTAAGCCACTCTTCCATCGCAAACTTGGCATCTTGGACGAAAGCTCTAAAATGAGTTTCAAAAGTAGATCTATAAGTTTTCATGTGGTCATCAATATTTGACTCTCCCCCACTAATTCTTGATAGATAGTCTAATTCTAAAAGCTCAATAGGAGCTGATACCTTGTCATCAGGCTGAACAAAATGCCTTGTACGCTCTTGAACCCAGTCCTTAATCCATACTTCGACAGCAGTGGCTTTAAAACTATTATCTTCTGATTTTTCGATAAGGGCAGCGCCAATATGCGTGCCTAAAGTCATTGCCATGCATGGATAGGCTATTTCTTCGTTTTGAAGCTCTAAAAAGCTCGCAGCACCCAAAGCCCACGTTACAGAGTCTGTATCTGCAACAACTTTGCTATGAGTTGCGCTTTCAATGCATTCTTTGACGTTTTGAGGGATCTGCCACATCTCATGGTGCGTCTCAATACTTCTGTCTAATAGAGGCCCGTAAAACGATAAGGAAATGGCATCATATGGCTCATTGAGCAATTGGCTAATGGGGCTTGGGTGATTTTTATTAAATAGCTGAGCTAATTTATACTCGTTATTTTTGTCTTTGCCATGCCAATCACTACTTCTATCAGCAATCACCTTGATGTCACACAGCTGTGCTGCTGTGACATCAGTTGATATAGCTGCTGCCTTAATACGAGTGTGCCCAAACTCAATCACCAGTATCTTTTTGAAGGCTGATTTTTCTAATAATGGTTTATTCATCCATGTAGCCGTACGGTCAATCTGACTTTTACCGAAACGTGCCCAGATTTCGGAATAATTGGAATAAAAGGTATTTTGCAGATGGCTAATAGTTGGATCAATATTCATAAAATGTATCCTTTGAAAAAAGTGTTGTTTACTCTACTCAAACACTCATTAACTTAAAACACTAGATACCCATTAAGTACATCCTTAAGCACACTATTCATTGTTTACATTGGAAATATTCCTGATAATGCTAAGCAAATTTATGCTAATAATGCTAAGCAAATTTATGCTAATACTGTTGGCGTCTAAAAAAGTAATATAGGTTATATGTCATCGCCATCTTCAGCCGTAACAGATTTAGTTGAGATTTTACCTCAGAACCTCATTGAATATCACCTTAGCCAAATTATTGACTCTAAAACAGCAACATCGATGATATTGGTTAGTAAATTATGGAATAGAACATTAAGCAGTCATGTGTTTTGGTCAAATGTGCTTAAAGACTATCCTTTCATCAATAAGTTAGACCCAATGATAAACACTGATGCAAAGCAAGCTTATGTTCGAGATAAAAAAACGATTAAGAATATTATAAATGGGTCATGTGCAGAATATCCTATCAGCGCTAATAAGCTTGTAGATAATAAGCCAGATTATAAGTGGGACATAAGCTCTATCAGACAATGCGGTAACGGCTTTTCAATGATATGTGACTCAAATATACTACTATTCGATGAGCGAGGAGTATTTAAGCTGCTTCATAACGCTCGAGATGGAAAAATTGCTGCATACACAATTAACGGTACGACTTTATCTGCCATCACAAGGTCTGGTGATCTGTTCGTGCAAGAGTTTCATGGTGTAAAAAAAATCATCAAGTCTAATTTGATGTGGTGTGGATTTTTAACAATTCTTAAGGATCGATACATCATTGAATCAGGCAGATCAACCTTGTCTTCAATTGATATAAGCGCAGACTGCATTTCCATAACAGTTAACCAAATAACAGACTTAAAAGTGGTAAATGATCAAATCGTATTTCTTGATTATAGCGGAAAATTAAAGTTCTATGATGAAAACCTCACTGAGATAAGGACTCTTTTTGATAAAGCTGATGGTCCATATCACTTCCTTGAAGGTTACGTTGTTAATATTGTAACTTGGAATTACAGCGGAAACGTAAAACTTTGGGATCATGAAGGGAATTTTAAAAATCTTATCGATTCAGATTACATCAAATCAAAAGGTGAATACACTATAAAATCTTTAACAATTATGAATCGTTTCCTTGTGACATTATGTTCTCATGAAATGATAAGCAGTTCTTATGAAATGATAAGAATTTGGGACGGTGAAAAACTACTGGGAAGATTTAATCCTCCTAGGTACTTTACGCAAATTTTTGCAAAGAATAGTAAACTTTTAGCAGTGGCACAATCAGGATGTCTATTCAGAGACATAAAAAGAGGCCGTATTGAGTTATGGGATTTCGCTCCAGAAATAATCTAACTTGATTACATCATAATATTTTCCTAAACTCTTAGAAAAATTAGTGAAATTGCCATCGAATAACTCAAACTTAAAACCAAAGAAACCTGAGAATATAATGTCTGTAAATTCGACCCAATTAGATCCCTTAGACTATTTAAGACTTGAAATCGTTTACGACCATCTCGCTCCACTTTTTATTATCAACAATATTCAAACTCTTCGAGTATCTAAATTATGGCAAAGTGTTTTGAGTGATATTGGATTATGGAAGCAGTTGACTCAGAATTGTAAATACCTAAAAAAAGAACATACGGACCTCGCATTAACTGATCCTAAGAAATCCTATTTTTTAAATCAAAAAATTAGATCCAATATCGCTCAAGGAAAGTATGATACACTATTTTCTTCGATTTATTCCAATGTCATAATCAAAAAAATTGAAGCTTATGGAGATTCTTTTTTAGAGATGCGATATGATTCTTTATTAGAATTTAATCTTAATCGTTACAAATTTTGTCCAACATCGCCTATTACAAAGTCTTTTATTGATGTTTACCATCAAATTGAGGCTTTTACATCGATTGGTCAATCAGTAATTTTTCTGACCCGTAAATTTGAGCTCTACAAACAAGATTTTAATGGATTTCGTGTAAAGTTACATGACAACGTGGCGGTACTTGATGACGGTACTCATACACATGCCGACTTACCCGAATTCCATAATTCATATCAGATATACATATTAAACAAAAAATACGTATGCGGTTCAGGCTCGACTGATTTTATTCATGTCGTTGATGAGTATGGCAATAAAATATCAAAATATATCGAGGGCTTGTCAGCACTGTGTATATGGCAAGATTATATTGTCATTGGAACTATGATGTGCGAAATAGCGTTATATGACGAAAAGTTAAACTTTGTGAAAACCTTGAAGGAACAAGAGTTATATCGATTTGAAGTTAAAGAGTCCTGCATAAGCTCTTTATTACCCTTTGATGACTATCTTGTCAGTGCAGGTGTTAATCAGTGCATTACAAAGTGGTCATTAGATGGAACATGTGCTCATATTAGCGATGAGACGACTGTTTGTAAATTAGGGATTCTTGATAACCAGATCGTATCACTTGGAAAAACTATAAATATTTGGAATAAAAATAAAACGTCAACCCTTATTAAATATCCCAAAGCCCCACCAGTTTATTATATGGACATGATTGTTTTTGAGGACAAAATCATCGCGGTTGCTGATGAGTTTCAGATACACACTCATTCTTTTGAAAATGCCACTGGTGCCATAATCGATACCAAATCTGGTTGAAAAACATCTTGAAACACTTTGTCTTACACTGAGGGCTGAATAAAGCATTAAAATGCCCTCACATACAATTCTGGACGATATAATATCTTTTGTTCTTAAGTTGGTTGTTGAGGATCGTCTATGAAGTCAAATGAAATAGATTGCGCTCATTTTTATCAGTAGAAGTATGAGCAAAAAAAACTCAGAACTCCCCTAACCAACTTTTAAGAGTATTTGTCACAACCAGAATCCTTTATAAGCCTTGAAGATATTCTGTCGTGGTATTAGTTTAATCCACACTGAAATGTAATCTTAAACCTTTAAGAGATTTAACCATGTCAAGCATTTGTCCAACTCCTCAATATCATACTGCATTTATACCGAAAGAAATAATGTTGAATATAAGTAATCATCTAGATGCGGTGGACATTCTGAATGCGTCTTTAGTCTGTAAAAATTGGAGACAGCTTTTTACGGACTATACTATTTTCACGGACTTTGTTAAAAATAACCCATTATTGTGTAGAGATGATCTGACAAAACTTAATCCATTTAAGGCATGTGTAAGAGAAGCTCAAATCAAAAACTGCATTTTGAGCCACAGTTTGGGGGAAAACAGTTTTTTTGTAAAAAAACTTAGCCCGATTAATACTTCAAGTCGCTATGAAACTGAAACGAAATGTGACTATATTGGTATATTGGAAGATAAATTCATCACTCAATTTCGAAAAACCGAATACAAATCAACTGCAAATAATGAAAAGTACATTTTAGCGAGCACTATTAATTATGAATCTGATTATAAATTTACGCATAGTCTAGACAACTCATTAAAATTCAAAAGATTGAATACCCCGGGAGTAAGATTTCATAAAACCTGCAAATTTCAAAATCGCACATACCTAGCAATAGATACTGGGTTATATGAATTTAAAGAAGGCTCGTTTAACGAGATATTCGATGCATGCCATTCCATGGAATACAAGTTTATATTTGATTTTGTTGTTGCTGAGTCTGGTTTTTATGTAAGGGCAGATAAAACCATTAGATCGTTTTATAATGACCCTAATAAAGTGAATAAAGAGATAGACGTTTCAATAAATCGACCTAATATGGTCATCTTTAATAATTGTTTAGTTGTACAATTTGAAACTGACCATTTGCATTTCTATGATCAAGATTTGGATATAAAATTTAAGATCCCCTTGAAGGGATTTGCTATTAATTCTTTATTGGTTTGGAATAATGAACTTATAGTTGCAGGTAGTGAACCATATATTATGGTATTCAATAAAGAAGGATCTCAAACAAGACTTCTTAAGGGTCATACCGCAAAAGTAACACATTTGGAAACGATAGGTGATTACCTCTTATCAGCAAGTCAAGACCTAACTATAAGGATTTGGCATCCTAATGGGTCAAGTTTTGAAATTGATACAGATGCTAAGCAGATATCAAATTTGGCAGTCAAAGGAACGCAGATACTATTAAATAGAAATAACGAAGACTCTGTAACTTTGATGAATTTAACAGGTAAGCCGCCTCATATTGAGCTCAACTCAATACAATACATCGTATCACCTTCTTTAAATGCTATCGGTGGGGTTTTCAAAGGCTTTATATCAAAGATTAAATCTCTCATTCCATGATATACGATATGATCCCTTAATTTTGAAAGCTTCATGAGGATTTATGAGCATACCTTGTTAACTTACTCAAAGACATCTTAATACTTTCTTCTAAAGGATTTATTCATGACAAGTATTAACACTACTGCTCAAATTCACACGGTATTTGAACCGAGAAAAATAATGATGAATATAACTAATCAGATAGATGTGGTGGACATTCTCAATGCGTCTTTAGTCTGTAAAAATTGGAGACAATTTTTTACGAACTCAAGTATCTTTGAGGGCTTCCTTAAAAATAACCCATTATTCTGCAGAGAAGAATTGATACAAGTTAATCCATTTAAGGCATGTGTAAGAGAAGCTCAAATCAAAAACTGCATTTTGAGCCACAGTTTGGGGGAAAACAGTTTTTTTGTAAAAAAACTTAGCCCGATTAATACTTCAAGTCGCTATGAAACTGAAACGAAATGTGACTATATTGGTATATTGGAAGATAAATTCATCACTCAATTTCGAAAAACCGAATACAAATCAACTGCAAATAATGAAAAGTACATTTTAGCGAGCACTATTAATTATGAATCTGATTATAAATTTACGCATAGTCTAGACAACTCATTAAAATTCAAAAGATTGAATACCCCGGGAGTAAGATTTCATAAAACCTGCAAATTTCAAAATCGCACATACCTAGCAATAGATACTGGGTTATATGAATTTAAAGAAGGCTCGTTTAACGAGATATTCGATGCATGCCATTCCATGGAATACAAGTTTATATTTGATTTTGTTGTTGCTGAGTCTGGTT
The DNA here is from genome assembly GCA_016463375.1 of Parachlamydiales bacterium. Taxonomy (GTDB): domain Bacteria; phylum Chlamydiota; class Chlamydiia; order Chlamydiales; family JAEMRK01; genus JAEMRK01. The sequence continues at coordinate 6,043 of JAEMRK010000068.1, forward strand.
TTTATGTAAGGGCAGATAAAACCATTAGATCGTTTTATAATGACCCTAATAAAGTGAATAAAGAGATAGACGTTTCAATAAATCGACCTAATATGGTCATCTTTAATAATTGTTTAGTTGTACAATTTGAAACTGACCATTTGCATTTCTATGATCAAGATTTGGATATAAAATTTAAGATCCCCTTGAAGGGATTTGCTATTAATTCTTTATTGGTTTGGAATAATGAACTTATAGTTGCAGGTAGTGAACCATATATTATGGTATTCAATAAAGAAGGATCTCAAACAAGACTTCTTAAGGGTCATACCGCAAAAGTAACACATTTGGAAACGATAGGTGATTACCTCTTATCAGCAAGTCAAGACCTAACTATAAGGATTTGGCATCCTAATGGGTCAAGTTTTGAAATTGATACAGATGCTAAGCAGATATCAAATTTGGCAGTCAAAGGAACGCAGATACTATTAAATAGAAATAACGAAGACTCTGTAACTTTGATGAATTTAACAGGTAAGCCGCCTCATATTGAGCTCAACTCAATACAATACATCGTATCACCTTCTTTAAATGCTATCGGTGGGGTTTTCAAAGGCTTTATATCAAAGATTAAATCCCTCATTCCATGATATACGATATGATCCCTTAATTTTGAAAGCTGTTAACTTACTCAAAGACATCCTAATACTTTCTTCTTAAGGATCTAATCATGACAAGTATTAACACCAATATAAAAGATACATTTAACCGTCAAAAATGCCTGGGCCATTACCAAGCCACTAGACTTTTCAAGACCTTTCACGATCAAACTCCTTGTGATTTATCAAAACTTCCAAAAGACATCTTGATGAATCAACTGGCTCAATATATTTCGATGCCCATGGCATCAAAAATGTTACTTGTGAATAG
>JAEMRK010000069.1:0-225 GCA_016463375.1 Parachlamydiales bacterium
CTATAGATTCTATTGATGCTTTTGAAGAAAGTTTTCAAACAACTTCAAGTCATATAAATATGAATGACAACATATCTCAATATAATTTTGTAAATTTTGAAAATAGTATTTTGGAGATTGGTAATTCGGAATTGAGTCAAGTTTCTTTAAATGCAGAAAACTGTAATCCAAATATTCAATTATCAGTAATGCCATTGAGTCCGGATGATCATATTAATTCTAATA
>JAEMRK010000069.1:235-6951 GCA_016463375.1 Parachlamydiales bacterium
ACTATTTATTTGGATTCAATAAATCCTTCGCGAATTATTAATTTAGATAAAGTACGCTTATCAACATTCAATGAGAAAGCACCTGTTATTGTGAAAACTCTTACTGAAGTTTACAACCAAAACTTAAATAAAGATGAATCATTTAAAGCTATTAGCTCGATTCTTGCAGAAAAAAATATTATTGTTGCCGATAAACTTCTTAAGTATACTTGGATAAAGTTATATGCTGAATTTAGATTGTATATGCCAGATAAAATTAATATAGATTTTCGCGCGCGAACTCGTAAAAATTTTAATAATTTAACAGATTTTCGTAATGGCATAATTGCAAAGGAATGGGGATATCTAGAAAAAATAATAGAAAATTACCCGTAATTGAATGCTTAACCAGGTATTGATATGAATTACTTATCTAATAACTTTAATATTTTTAGCGATAATACGCCTCACAGTCCTGCAATTGATATGCCGTTATCATATTATTACAATTATCTTAATAGTACTCATAATGAGGATTCGCAATCACTTTCATTAAATGAAAATAGGCAAAAATGTGATTTATATCAGAATCACTCTAATCCAAATTTAGTAGTACCTGCTTCTAAGATCAATACATTTGGTGATTTTGTTAAATCTCACATCAATGGACTTCCTACAAACTTGCCATGTCAAACCCCTTTAACTAAACTAGATATCAAAGAAGATGGTGTTAAGTTTATAGCTACAAAGCCTCCGAAAGAGAAAAAAGTTAAAAATATTCAAAATGTTCAGTATAGTCATCTACCTAAAGAAAAAATTCCAATTGTAGTCAAGATCCTCACTGAGGCTTACAATAACAAACTATCATATATGGATATCGTCAAACGGCTTGCCACTAAAGACATAACAATTTCAGATAAAACTTTAAAATATTGCTGGATAAAAGTTTATAATGAATTTCGACTTTATAAAAATGATTCCCTAAACTTTCATTTTTGCAAAAAGCATACTGGAAAAATATATAAAGATTTAAATGAATTAGTTAAAAATACGAATCCAACACATCTAACTTATTTAAAAAACATAATAAAATACTACCATGTTACTCCATAGTTAGTTTTCAAGTTTCATTTTATATCACATCACTTTTAGTGATGTGATTATTTTTTAGCTTCTCATATGAAATTTTCAACGATACCTTCGATTTAAACGTCCTTTAAAATATTGTTAAGGGATTGTATCATGTGTTTTTTTATCAGTTGGACCTTCTCATGTTAGATATCAAATGGATGCGCGAAAATCGCGATGCCATGCAAAAAGCCATTAAAGATAAAGGCGTAAACTTAAATTTAAATGAGCTTTTTGAAATTGACAGCTCTGTTTTAGAACTTAAAAAAAAGGTTCAAGAGCTTTTAGAAGAAAAAAATGCGCATGCTAAAAAAGTTGCAAGTGCCGCTAAAGATGAACGTTCTCAATTGATTGAACAGGGTAGAGAGATTGGATCTAAAGTTGATCAACTAAAACCTAAGCTACAAGAGCTCGAAGATAGTTTACAAAATCTCATGTGGCTAGTTCCAAATATTCCAGACCCTCAAGCGCCACTTGGTAAAAGCGAAGCTGATAATGTTGAGATTAAAAGATGGAAAGAACCACCTAAATTTTCATTTAAGCCTTTGGACCACGTCCAAATTTTGCAAAATCAAAACTGGGCAGATTTGGAAAGGATCGCTAATGTTTCTGGTAGCCGCACTTATTCTTTAAAGAATGAAATGGTCACATTAGAGATGGCACTATTTCAAATGGCTTTTGATCTTTTGCAAAGTAAGGGCTTTACTTTGCTGACAGTTCCTGCATTGGTTAGAGAACACGCGTTGTATGGTACGGGCCATTTTCCAACTGGCCGTGACCAAGTTTATTATTTACCTAATGACGATCTGTACTTATCTGGTACTGCTGAAGTTCCACTAAATAGCCTTCACGCAAAAGAAATGATTAATGAAGCGGATTTGCCTATTTTATATGCTGGGTTTTCACCTTGTTTTCGAAGGGAAGCCGGAAGTGCAGGCCGTGATGTACGTGGTTTAATTCGAGTCCATCAATTTTATAAAGTCGAGCAGTACATTATTTGTAAGAATGATCCTGAAGAATCTTTAAAATGGCACCAAAAGCTTTTAGAAACATCAGAAGAGATTGTTCAAGCTTTAGATTTACCTTACCGCATTGTTGATTGCTGTACGGGAGATATGGGTACTGGTAAAGTGCGTATGTACGACGTGGAGTGTTGGGTCCCTAGTGAAGAAAAGTATCGTGAGACCCATAGTTGTTCTTCGTTGCATGATTGGCAGGCTCGTCGAACTAACGTTCGTTACAGAGAAAAGCAAGGCGCTGTTAAGTTTTGTCACACTCTGAATAATACAGCAGTAGCAACTCCTCGCATTTTAGTTCCTTTCTTGGAAAATCATCAGTTAGAAGATGGACGTATTGCAATTCCAGAAAAGCTTAGACCATATATTGGTGGAAAAGAAACACTTGGAAAAAAATTAACTTAAAGCCATCCAATTAAAGCAGCAATTTTGCTGCTTTAATTGGCTCTTTTTGTTTACAACTAAGTTTTAAATTCAAAGAAGGAGGTCATGATGTTTAAGAAGATTTTTATACGTGGCATGATGGCCGTCATTCCTATTGCTTTAACAATTGCAATTATTATTTGGTTGTTTACATTTCTAGAGCGCATCTTTGGATGGCCCATCAAAGCACTCATTGGTCCAGAATATTACTTTCCAGGACTTGGTATTATCGTTGCACTCATTCTTATTTATATACTGGGAGCAATTCTTAACTTCTGGTTGATGCAAAAGATTTATCGCGTCGTCGATAAAATTTTCAGCCGTATTCCGTTAATTAAAACGCTATATAGTTCTATATGCGATTTTATGAATTTCTTTAGATCGCAAGAAAAGCAAAAACAAGATCAGGTTGTGATGATTGAAATATCACATTTCCGATTTTTAGGTCTTGTAACAAGACACAGCTTTGATGACTTGCCACAAGGCATTGGTACAAGTAATGACGTTGCAGTGTTTATTCCTATGAGCTATCAAATTGGGGGATTTACAGTGATGGTTCCTCATGATAAAGTTCAAAAAATCGATATGAGTTTTGAAGAAGCAATGCGTTTTGTAGTCACAGCAGGTGTTTTGGTCCCTAAAGAAAATGAGAATAAACCGACAAATGATATAGCAAAACTTGATTAAGTTTTTGTGATATATGGAAATGATTAAACATGCGCCTTGGAAATGTTTACACTGAAAAACCTGATGATTTTAATTCAATTGTAGAAGTGTCAGCATGCTTTTGTCAAAGTGACCAAGAGTATCTTTTTTTAAAACGCCATCCAGATACCTATTCCGGCTATACTTGGGGACTTCCAGGAGGGAAAATTGAAAGTGGTGAAACGCCTCTCGATGGTGTTGTTAGAGAAATATTTGAAGAAACTGGTATAATTCTTAAAGAGAATAATACTCAATTTCTAAGATCGTTTTTTATTAGGTATCCAACTTTTGATTTCATCTATCATTTGTATCAGACAGTTCTTGAAGTGCGCCCGAATAATATAATTTTGAGCCCCCAAGAGCATTTAGAATTTATATGGGTGACACTTGAAAAAGCTTTAGAGCTTCACCTGATTTCAGGTGAAGCAGAATGCATTCATTTACTATTTAAAGCACCAATTCAGCAGTTGTAATTTGTTCAGATGTTTCAGTAATTTCAAATCCCATCTTTTTACAAAGATTAATCATATGAGTGTTTTGTACACCAATATGAGCACTAATTTGTATAAGACCTTCTTTTTTTGCAATAAACAATAAATGTTCTATTAATAAAGTTCCAATACCTTGATTCTGTTGAGAATCAATTACAATCATGGTTAATTCAGAATTTTTTGTTCCAGGAATGATGGCAAGTCTTCCAAATCCAATGATTTGTTTTTTAAAATTTTGAATGACTAAGCTAATTTCACGATCAAAATCGCTAAAGCATAGACGTAAAAGATAGTCATGAGTAACGCGATCTTGTAAAGCAAACGGTTTTAAATAACGCGACTGAACTGTTTTTTCAGACAGAGATTGATGAAATTCTCTCATTAATGGTTCATCTTCAGACCTGATTGGTCTCATGATCAGTTGCTGATTTTCTAATTTAAACTGTTTAATATACTCAACGCTGTAAGGCCTTAATGCAGTTTTTGGTAGTTCATTATCTTTAATCGAATATTCATGCAACACAACACGTGCATCAAGTGCAATCAAGCCTTCTGATGATGCTAAAAGGGGGTTTATATCGCATTCTTTTATGCGGGGAAGCTCAGCAATCATTTGTGAAAAAGTGACAAGTAAGCTTTCTAAAGCCTGGGAGTCGATCGGCTTTTCACCCCTCACTCCATTTAAGGCGTGGGAAATATTAGTTTTGGCAATTAATGATCTTGCTTGAATACCATTTATGGGGGGGAGTGCTAATGCACTATCTTTTAAAACTTCGACAAGTTTACCACCCGCACCAAAAAGCAAAACAGGTCCAAACTGAGGATCTTCACTACAGCCTATGATGAGTTCATAAGCTCCGTTAAATTGAACCATTTTTTGAACTGTCACACCATTGAAATGTTCATTAGCTGCTTGTTGAATCGCTTGATAAGCGTCTTGAACATCCTTTTCATTCTTTAAATTGAGTTTAACACCACCAATATCACTTTTATGGGTGATAGTTAATGAATGTAATTTAAGAACAAGGGGATATCCAATCTCTTTTGCAATACTTAAAGCTTCATCTAAAGTTTTACCAACTTTAGTAACAACTGTTGGTATGCGATAAAGTTGTAGCAACTGCTTTGACTCAGATTCTGTTAATAAAGTGCGGTTTTCACTAAGGACAGTGTTAAATAATTCTTGAGCTTGAAGTCTGCGAATCGAGGCATATTCTTGACTCTCGTTTTCGCTAAACGTCGGAGGTGTTTCATAAAGGGCTTTTAATTGTTTAGAATACTGCCACATCTTTGCAAAACTTGCAGCGGCGTCATCTGGATAGGCAAAAACAGGGATACCAGATTGACTTAGAAGCGTGGCTCCGTCAATGACACTATCGCCGCCCATCCAACTAGTAATTATAGGTTTTTCTAACGTGTGCTTCAAATTTAAAAGTGATTTAGCCGTTTCGGTAGGGTCAGTCATGTCTTGGGGTGTTAATATGACTAATACACCATCAACGTCTTTAGCATTCAACATCTCTTGGCAAGCGATAGCATAGCGATAGGCTGGAGCATCACCTAGTATATCAACAGGATTAGCATGGCTCCAAGCCGCGGGCAACTCACGGTTCAAGCGATCTATTGTATCATTTTCTAAGGAGGCCATTTCAGCACCCTGTCTTATGGCAGCGTCTGTTGCAAGCACTGCAGGGCCACCAGCATTTGTGATGATGGCAAGTTTTGGCCCTTGTGGTTTTGGCTGTTTTGCTAACACCTGAGCCATATGAAATAGCTCTGCTATAGAATCAACTCTTAAAACACCAACTCTTTGCATGGCTGCATCAAACACCTCATCGCTACCAGCTAGCGAGCCAGTATGCGATGCTGCAGCTTGCGCAGCTTGAGCTGTACGACCGGGTTTAATGACGATAATGGGTTTTGTTAAGGCGACTTCTTTAGCAGCTGATAGAAACGCTCTAGCATTACCAATTGTTTCCATGTAGATCAATATGCTTTCAGTATTAGGGTCGCGTCCTAAATAATCTATAAGATCGCCCCATTGGACATCTGCCATTGATCCTACAGATACAAATGCACTAAATCCTATTTTTTCCTGGAGACTCCAATCAAGAACAGCTGTACACATGGCACCCGATTGGCTAATAAATGCGATGTTTCCAGGAAGTGCCATTTTAGATGCAAAAGTAGCGTTTAGACCATGAATCGGATTCATGACACCTAAACAATTAGGGCCAATAAGTTTGGTTGCCCCTTTTTTTGCTAATAAATCTTGTTCAAGTTTTAATCCTTCTGGTCCCAACTCTTTAAAACCAGCTGATATTACAATAGCTGCAGGAATTCTTAAATCATTACATTGTTGCATCAAAGCAGGTACAGATTTTGCAGGCGTTGCAATTAATACTAAATCGATAGGAGCATTAACTGAGGCTAAATCAGGATAACAAGTGTGACCCAAAACATCTGATCTTTTTGGATTAATAGGATAAATTTTTCCTTTAAAATGCGCATTTAGATTCATCATTAAAGTGCGACCAACTGAATTTAGGTCATCTTTAGCCCCCACAACAGCAATACTATTAGGTAAAAAAAACGGCTGGATGGGAGATGATACAATATTGAGTAAATGACTGGAGGGATCTCTAGAAAGGGGCATTTTTAACGCTCTAAAAATATAAACAGGAATTTATATTTTATCATGAAAAGCCATAACAATGTAGTTAATTTAGTCGTACCACTTTTTCTTAAATACAACCGCTGATTTAAGTATAAGCAATAAAGATTTTTTTATATTAATTCTCAGTTTTTTGTAAATATTTAATTGTGAACTATATGGATCATCTAATATTTTGACATCTTCAAGAAGGTTATTAATTTTCAAATTATTATTGTCGAATAGATTTTTTAAAATACGGAATTGTACATTTTGTGTAGAAGAATAATTAATTTGTTCAGATTTGGCTTCCCATTCATC
>JAEMRK010000121.1 GCA_016463375.1 Parachlamydiales bacterium
GGCCATATTGGTCATATTCATGAGATATGCGTTTTAGCTGGCAATAGGATTTATTAGTGTCTAAGTAACCTTCTGCAATAGTTATTAATCGATCATTAGCATACTCATATTTTGTAATAAGAGATTGGGGGCTGTTGTCTGTTCCGTCAGTGATTAAAGTGCTGATTAGTCGATTTTCTTCATCATAGTCGTTAACAGTTTTAGAATAAGTAACATTGCATGCTTCTACGACTATACTTTTAATGAGAATGGTATCTGGAATATAGGTGTAATGAGTCGTTAAACCCTTTTCGTCGGTCTCAGACAGTAAATTGTTAAATCGATCATTTGAGTAAGAGAAATTGCGAATCGAACAATCACCTCCGGTGATTGTTTGAGATTCAAATCTAATAGCACCTACATATTGTTTTAATAGAGAGGAAAAATTTCTTAAAGTAAGTGGCTCTTTTTGCCAAGGAGGTACAAATGATGATGGTGGTGAATACTCATTGCTTATTTTTTCATAAGCACAGGTTCCTGTTATGTTTCCATAATTTCTTTCTTGAAGAACATTACCTTTAGGATCGCTGACCCATCGTTTTGACGCAATAGGTGTATTTTTAGAATCATTAATAAAGCGGCCGATTGTACAATTACCTGAACAATGTCCTTCTTGATAAATTATATGTTCAGTTCGACAGATTTTTCTATGGTCATCAAAAAGTTCAACAGCTAAAGGTTTATGAGTTTTATATAAATGATAGGTCGTACTTAATCCATTTGAGTCCTTTGTAAGGACTTGCATATTTTCAATATCGTAATAATTTTTTTTAGAATGGTTGTGTTTGTATTCGTAACTTATAACAGGAACTAAAGATCCGTCTGAATTTAAAGGCTTTTGTTGACTTCTTATTTTACCGCTACAAGGATGTTCAACAGTTCGTTCTTTAAAATCGGAACGTGTGTAGTAATCATTGTACAGACTTCTACCATCAGGATAGGCAATTTTTTTAAGACGTTTGTGAACATAAAAATTATAAGACTGCTCCTGGATGTTAGGTTTCCCATTTGGATTTTTTGGCATGTATTCATAATTGACAATTGGACCCTCAGTTCTATCAACATGTTTTAGAAGATATTGATTTGGTTCATCAGCTGTTTGGTTATAATACGTAAGATGCCTGCCGTCGCTTAAATCAATCCAATAATTTAGCTTGTCTTCTGCGTACGTAAATTTTGCCCAAGAAAAGATTTTTGAAGAGGGATAAGCATTAGAAATTTGAGAAACTCTATTTTCGCTATCATACGTGTAAAAAACGCGGTACCCATTAGTCAATATTGACTCAGATAAAAGATAGTGGCTCTCTTTTTTATGAGAGGAATTCAACTTATAGATTTTTTTTATTCCGTCACATGTAAAAACATGCATTTCATTGAGCTCCGGATGGGGCTCCATGAAATTATTAATTGGGAACGTTTTAGCTGATAAAATTCCCGAAGAGTCGTTGTAGATATAATTTCGATCTTTTGCATCTACATAATATTTTCCTTCATGTCCACAACCATAGTGTAGAGTCATGCCACATGAGTCACTCACACTGGCTGTTCGATCTTTTGTATTTTGATCTAGATGACTATCTGGAAGGAAAATCCAGTGTCCATAAACGGGATGATCATTTTCTTGTAACGAGTTATAGAAACGACGAATGACCAAAGGTACAGGTCCATCTACGATGGCATCGACTTCTTCGCAAAAAAATCCACCGCTTCCAATGT
>JAEMRK010000020.1 GCA_016463375.1 Parachlamydiales bacterium
AAGATACATGGAATAAGATGGGTGTTGATAAATCGTATGTAGGATCAGCTTATCTACATATACATCCATTGTTAAAAATATTAAAGTTAGGTGGGTCACTTAAAGCCTTAGATGATTATTTGGTTTTATGTCGATGCGGAAATGATAGTTTTGTGACATCAAGTCGCGCAGCCAGAATTAACCTTGATTTTAGAGGATATTTTAAAGTTGCTGATAATTTGTTCAAAGATTGGCCAGAAGCCTATTCTGCTCTATTAAATGTAATTACTGAAGAGCATTCTTTAGATGCATTATTTAAACATAATGATTATGTAAGGATTAAACAAAATTCCTCCTTTGAGGATTGGGAAGAGTATAAGACACACGTTCAAAGATATTATGGCAGACAATGGAAGCTAATTGTAGCAGATCGCTTTCCCATATGGTTTCAGAACTTTTTAACGAAAGTCTTGAGGATTTTTGTAAGACCCTTCGTTAAAATTAAGACAAAAAAAATTGAGAAAAACCGACTTAAGCAAATTAATGATCTACTGATTTCTTAAAAATCTTGCTGTTTTTTTCCATCGAACATATCGTTGCGTATCACTTCGCGATAGTATTAAGACCATGAAAAAACGAGCAGGTGTTTTACTTCACTTTTTTGATCGAAATATTGGGGTACCTTTAGTTTTTTTTCTTGGAATTTTCAAGAAAAAAAGAATTCTTAAAGACGTAAAAAAAATTGCTGTTCTTAACACCGCAGCAATTGGTGATACGATACTCATAAGTGCTATCATAAAAGACCTTAAAGCACATTATCCTGAAGCATACATTACATTTTTTTCAGGCCCAGATAATTTTCAAGCAGCATCGCTTTGTGAAAATGTTAGATGTGTCAAGTTGCCCATTACACAAATTTTGAAGACATTTATCTTGGTTAGAAAATGTTCATTTGATCTGTGGATTGATTGTGGACAATGGCCTCGTATCAATGCTTTAATTAGTTTTTTTTCAAAATCCAAATTCACTATCGGATTTGAAACTAATAATCAATATCGACACTATCTTTACGATCAATCTGTAAAACATCTTGAAAATGTGCACGAATTAGAAAATTTTCGTAATCTGATCCGTTGCATTACGGTTCCAGCTTTACACATTCCACAGTTTAAAATCAGGGAAGAAAACTCCAAAAATCAAACTCATTCTGAGCCCATAGTTGTGCATTTGTTTGCAGGGGGATCACAAGCGATAATGAAACATTGGGATCCTAAAAAGTGGGCTGAAGTTATTGATTCAATAACTTTAAATGGAAACGTTGTCCATTTTACAGGATCTCAAAAAGATTACTATGAATGCCAATCAGTTCTCGACTTGTGTCAAAGAAAAGATAAACTTCTGAATCAAGCAGGAAAATTATCATTAAAAGATACAGCTCAGCTCTTAAATGCTGCTGAAGCAGTTATCTCTGTGGATACAGGTATTGTGCATTTAGCAGCAGCTCTAAATTGTGCCGTGGTAGCTATTCATGGACCAACGTCACCTGAGCGTTGGGGAGCAATAGGAAATTCAGTAGTTTTTGTAACTCCTCGTATCAAGTATAAACCGTGCATAAGTATGGGTTTCGAAAAAATATGTGCAAAGAATATGTGTATGAAATCTATTCAGTCTGAAGACGTCATTAATGCACTAGAAAGAGCAATCAAACTCTCTAGAATCCAAAAATATGGTCCAATTCGATGACATCGAACATACTAATCGTAAAAATTGGCGCAATTGGTGATGTCATTATGGCAACAACCATGTTGACATGGATCCAAAAACATAAACCGGGTTCTAAAGTGACATGGATGTGCGGCAAGACTGTATTGCCACTCCTTCAATCGATTAAAGGTATTGATCGTATCATTTGTATCGATGAGGAAAAGTTATTAAAAGGATCGAAATTTTCGCAAATATCGGAAGTACTCAAAGCTAACTTTCAGATTTTCAATCAGTGCTTTGATTTAGTTATTACTCCTTATCATGATAAACGATACCAATTTCTTAGCAGTCTATGCAGAGCAAAAGATCGGCGCTCATTTGGTACAACGGCTCATCGTAAAATTCCTGTGCCGAGTCGATATCATGAACAAGAATATTGTCGTTTGATTTCTAATGAAGATGGTCCTTATAGTTCGTGGACAGATTTTCCTGAAATTAATTTACCGACTATTACCTCAAGTACTTCTAACATTTTTTTGTGCCCTGGAGGGGCAAAAAATATGTTAGCCGATACTCAACAAAGGCGATGGCCTATTGAGTACTATGTAAAATTAGCTGGTATGTTGGTTGATCAAGGGTTGACTGTATCAATTGTAGGTGCAAAATCAGATGAATGGGTTATACCTTATTTTAATCTAACGCTTGTTCAAAATTTTGTGGGACAACTGAGTTTACTTGAACTTGTGGGACATTTTAAAAATAGCTTAGCCGTGGTGACACATGACAGTGGCCCTTTACATATTGCCAAGCTTGTCAAAGCGAAGACCGTAGCTCTTTTTGGTCCTACAAATCCTCATGAGTTTGCAAGACCAACATCAAGACTTAAAGTTTTATGGGGAGGGGAGCATTTACCATGTCGACCTTGCTATGATGGTAAAAATTTCTTTGATTGTCCTGATGTTCAATGTATGAAATCCATTACTCCAGATCAAGTCTTTCAAACACTCCAAAGCTTGATAAATAATATATAAATTATTTTAAATTAGAGGGGTTTTCGTCTCAGTTCTCGCTTTTTAAAGAAAATTCATGTAAAATAAGGCCTTTGATAATGAGGGATTTCCATGTTTACCAGGACGAAAATCATCTGTACTATCGGGCCGGCCTGCAACACAGTAGAAAAAATGCTGGAGTTGATTGATGCTGGCATGAATGTTGCTAGACTTAATTTTAGTCATGGCACACATGAAGAACATCAAATCGTTATCGATCGTCTTAAAGAGGCCAGAAAAATAGCTGATAAACCATTAGCTATCATGCTTGACACTAAGGGACCAGAAGTTAGAGTTGGAACTGTTAAAGGCAATGAACTTGTTTTAGAAGCCGAGCAGGAGTTGTTGCTGGTTAAAGAGCAAGTCGAGGGTACTAAAGATGGTGTTACTGTCACTCCTGCCTTAATCTTTGAGGCATTGATTCCAGGAGCGACTGTCTTATTTGATAATGGATACATTATATCTCATGTAGTTTCTCAAACTGATAAAGGCGTTATCGTTCGTATTGAAAATCCAGGGGTCTTGAAGTCCTTTAAAGGCGTAAATATCCCTAATCGAGTTGTTGATTTACCAGCAGTCACTGATAAAGACATTGAAGACATTCATTTTGGATGTAAAAACGATATTGATTTAATTGCTGCTTCATTTGTTAGATCAGCAGATCATGTTCTTGCAATCAAACGATTACTCGCTAAAGAAAATAAGTCTGACATACTCGTCGTTGCTAAAATTGAAAATTTTCAAGGTGTAGAGAACTATGATAGCATCGTTCAGGTTGCCGATGGTATCATGATTGCTAGAGGGGATTTGGGCGTTGAACTTCCTCTAAGTAAAGTGCCCCATTTGCAAAAGATGATGATCCGTAAAGCTTACCTTGCAGGTAAGCCGTCTGTGACTGCAACGCAGATGTTAGAATCGATGATCACAAATCCAAGGCCTACACGCGCTGAGGTATCAGATGTAGCAAATGCAATATACGATAGCACATCATCTGTCATGTTATCAGGAGAAACAGCTGTTGGCCGTTACCCCGTAGAAACCGTTAGAGTTATGCGCAGTATTGTACAAGAAGCCGAGACTAATTTTAATTATAGAAGTTTTTTCCATCACGATTCACAAAGAGTTTATCATGACGTTCCGTCATCTGTAACACTTGCCAGTGTCAAAACAGCTTATAGTGCCAATGCAAAAGCAATATTTGCATTTACATCGAGTGGGTTAACAGTGCGCTTGTTATCAAGACTTCGACCCGAAATGCCCATCATTGGTTTGACACCTCATGAAAAAAAATATCATCAGTTAGCTTTTAATTGGGGAGCCATTCCCGTTTTATGTAAACCTCATGATTCGTTTTCTAAAGGCTTTGCAGAAGCAAGCATTTGGGGTTTAGAGCATGGCTGTGTATCTTATGGTGATTTAGTAGTAGCAACAGCTGGGTCTCCATTTGGTGTCGCTGGAACAACAAATATGATGATCGTAGAAAATATAGGTGATGTTTTAGTGAGAGCTCACAGTGGGTATGGAAGACGAGTGAGCGGTCCAGTTGCTATGGTTATGTCTATTGATCCAAAGAAAAATTACGATATTAAAGATCGCATATTAGTCGTCGCCAAAGCCGACGACTCTTATCTACCATTAATTAAACAAGCTAAAGGTATTATTTTGCAAAATCATGTCGATGATTTTGAATCAGAAAAATACATTATGCTTGTTTCTAAAGCGCTTGATATTCCAGCTGTGATTAGAGGTGATGGCGCCTGGGCTGTACTGAAAGAAAATCAGATAGTTACTTTAGATCCACACCGAGCTTTAGTCTACAAAGGTAACATTCCAGAATAATTTTAAGACATAGCCTGCCAGTGATGCAACAATGCAATGCTGGCAAGGGCTGCAGTCTCTGCGCGCAATATATTTTTGTTAAGGCTGACAGGATCTGCTCCGAGTTTCAATAAACACTCTTCTTCTTTTTCAGAAAAACCTTTTTCAGGGCCCACAAAGATCATCAAACCATTTGATGGTGCTTTGTCATTCCAGTAATGATTTAAGGGTGTAGAACCGTGTTTGAGTGATCCAAAGAAAGCTTTTTGTGAGATAGACTCCCAATCTTTAAGTTTGGGCATCAACTTGACTGTTGGTTTATATAAAGTTCCACACTGTTTTAAAGCGGCAATGGATAGTTTCTCAAGACGTTCTTGTTGATTTGGTGATAATCCCTCTTTTTCGCTTCGATCAGCTGGAAAAAGGATGAGTTTAGTCATACCAAGTTCAGTCCCTTTTTCCATAATAAAGTCGAGATGAGAAATTTTTGGCATGCCTTGAGCAAGGATTAAATCATGCGGAGTTTCTTTTGAAAGAATGTCTTCTACTTCTAAAATAGCATTTTTTTTATCGGACTTTGTTAAAGTCGCGATAGCTAACTGACCCAGTCCGTTAACAACTTCAACAGTATCTCCGATATCTGTGCGCATCACTTTTAAAAGATGTCGACTTTCATTTTCGTCCAATACAATAGATGTTTTAGAAAACAAGTGAGGGTAATAGTAACGTTCAGCTGGCATTGATAACCTTAAACACTTTATTGAAATCGGTATTTTTGCAAAAAGCGTACACAAGCTCTGTACTAATGTCGTTATTATGAAGGTGTTTATACTTGTGAGATTCTTTGTGAATACCTTTGATATCTATTGTTTCGAAGCAACAGAGTTTTTTGTAATGTCTTGAAAGTTTTGGAACTGAGGCAAAATCGATGAGTAGTTGAGTTTTGTAATCATCAATAAATAAGTCATCTTCTTTGGCGTATGTAAATAGGCTATCAGCTTCTGGGAAATTAAGAGTTTTGCCTTCTGGAATAAAAACTGTAATAAAGCTTCTTTCAAAAATGCATCGCAAGGCGTGGCATTGCGCTGCAAAATGATCAAAATTAACTTTTGGTAA
This sequence comes from Parachlamydiales bacterium, assembly GCA_016463375.1. Lineage (GTDB taxonomy): Bacteria > Chlamydiota > Chlamydiia > Chlamydiales > JAEMRK01 > JAEMRK01. The sequence goes on from JAEMRK010000020.1 coordinate 5,667, forward strand.
AATAATTGAAACAAAGTCGTGGCGAAACCATTTTTTAAGATGGTTGACAGGCATTTGTTTCCAACGATTGTGTTGCCACATCCATTGTTCTGGATGTTTTAATATATTAGATTCTTGCAAAGCCATCGCTTGATTCATCATGCGTACGACTTCATCTTTTAAAGGCTTAGATAAATCGGGCCAAATAGGTTGTTCAAAATGCACACGGTATTTGCCATTATCGCGAACAATCATGGATGGTAAAATAGCGCTGCCTGATCGGTATGCTAGCAGTGCAGGAGCGGGAGATGTCCATGCTCTGACACCAAATAGCGGATAGGAGTAAGAACTATTGGGCAATGCTTGATCTCCAACAAACCCAAGACATTGTCCATCTTTAAGAGCTTGCAAACCGACTTTCATTGCTTCGTGTGGTAAAATGAGTTTACCGCCATGCATTTCTCTTAAACCAAAAATCCATTTATGAAAGTAGCGATTTTTTAATCGCTTTCCAATAGCAACACCTTTGATATGTGTTGTAATAGCTATAAAAGAGGCTTCCCAATTAGCTTGGTGGCCCGCAAAAAGAATAACGCCTTTTTTTTGCTCGTATGCCTTTAGCGCCACATCTAAATTATCGAACGTTAAGATCTCTTCAAACTTTCCACGACTGCGTTTTAATCTAAAAAATTCTAAGCAAGTTATAGCTAAATTTTGAAAGCCGCCTTTTGCGATGCGGCATTTTTCTTTATAAGAAAATGAGTTAAACGGTATTGTAATGAAAAGATTATTAAGAGCCCTTTTACGACGTTTGCGATCGAATGTAAAAATAAGTGAGCCAAGACCATTGCCTAATACATGGATCCACGACAACGGAAAAAATGCTAAAGGTGCGCACAATGTTCTGACTAAAATATAAACGAAGAAGTCTTTATTCATTGCACTGGATCCAGCGTTGCGCTGACAATTTTTTCTAATTGAGAAGAAAAATCGTAAGATTGCACGCTAGCGCGGATAGCATTGGCACTTTCAATTGTTTTTTTATGGTCTAAAGCAACACTTAATGCATTAGCAACAGATTGAGGGTTGAATAAGTCATCAATTGTCACTCCAGTTTTAGGAGTTAACAATTCATGGCCACCGTTAGCTTTTGATGAGATGACAAATAAACCCATGGCCAATCCTTCAATAGTGACATTGGCAAATGGGTCGTATAACGAAGGGACAGCTATGGCGTCTGCCATCTGATAAAAGGGTTTTAATGTGGGCTGGGGGCCAAAAAAAGCAACCTGATCTGAGAGTCCCATGCGGTCAGCTTTTTGCCGCCAGCGTCTTGTATCTCGATCTTTTCCAACGACAGATAATTGAATATTTTTGTTCCCGAGCGCCTTTATACCTTCTAATAAGTAAGGTAATCCTTTTCTGCGAAATCCGTGTCCGGCAAAAAGTAATTGGAATGAATCGGGATTACGGTTAAGTGCTCTTCTAATTTCCATTTGGGTTGACGGCCATTGATCAAATGCAGATTGCATTTCTTCCCACTCTACGCCGTTATGTACAACTTTAATTTTTTCTGGCGGTGTTTTGTACAGTTCAAGAATTTCTTGTCGAACCATTTCAGAATTAGCAAAAAGTATTTTTAAGTTGGGATCTTCGTAGGTTTTTTTTTCTAAATAAAGCAGGGCTTTATGGAGCGGATTGATAGCAAACGATAAGCTTTTGTACCAAGATTCGGCCTCCCTTCTTCTTTTAAGATAAGCTGCATGCACACCATTTCCAGCTCTATAATGTGTTTGGTGTCGATTTCTATCCATACCAAAAATAACATCGTAAGAGTGAGAATTAATCCATTTTTGGCAAGCTGCATCAAAACTCAATACATTAAGAACACTTAAAGGTTGGTGTTCAATGACATTGATACACTTAACTCCAGGAGTTATTTCCTGACTTCCTTCATAATTAGAAGTTAAAATAGTCACTTTGCAACCACGTTTGGCAAAAGCACCGCCTAAACGCAGAGTGTATTTTTCCAAACCACCACGGTTTCCTAACTGACTTTTAAGCATGACAACGTGCATAGGCAATTTTAATGACTCACATTTTTTACAACGATTTTGTGTCCTGCGATCTGGATCTCCAGTTGCAGCTTTTTATCGTCGGCAGTGTAAAGTTCCATTTTGCGCATATAAGATCTAAAGCGCGACCGCAAATAATTTTCGCGCAAACTGCTATCTTGCTCTTTAAGCTGTTTGTCAAAAAGATCGGTTTTCGTCACAGCAACATAGGCATTTTCTAATTCTTGAGGATCGATGAATTGAACGCTCCACTCCATCTCTTCTCTTTCACTCGTGGGTGACGCAATGATAGTCACTTCTAAATGATCCCTAACAACATCTAAGAATAAACGTGAGACGTTGCGTACATAAACGGGCAATACGAGTAATGAAATTCCATTTTTAACTTGTAAAATGTCGTTTTCTTCTAAGGTGTAATTAGCTGGATTTAAAACGGGACTATAGCGGAGAGGGAAAAATACAGTTACTGGTATCGGAGCATCAATTGCTAGTAATTCTTTTCTTAAGAAATCTATACGCAACTGCTCGGCAGCTGGATCATTGATTTCTTGGAAAGTATTACCCTCAAAAGAGATCCCTACTTTTTTCCAATTTTTAGGAACTAAGAAGCTGACTTCGTCTCTTTGTCCAGCTGCGTTCACGGTAAATAAATTGTCTAATTCTTGTTTCGTGATGTCGCTCAAATCTAATGTGAGTTCAAGGCCACTGTTTCTCAGTGAGTTAATTTGCTCTTCCGGTCCACTTACTGTTTGATAAAGAGTTTGGGGCCAAACATCTAAGAATTGATATCCCATTGGAGGTTCGCCCACTGGCCTGGTGATTGAAATGGGTATCTTATCGATGATAAGTCTTGATAGCTTTAAAACAAATTCTCCATGACTAATCTCAGTGATGTTGTGCGGAAGATCGATTTCAGGATTGGTGCTGTGTAGCATTTGTTTGTTAATTTTAACAATCCATTCATTTCCTTTATTAGCAGCGTCGATAATAACTTCAATGTCACCTGGCTGAAGCTCTTCAATAGTTTGCTTTTTACCTGTCAAAGTTAAACTAATACGATTTTCTAAAAATCCATTGGGCAATAAACCCTCAATTGTTTTGCCTTGAGGCAAGTTAACAATTTTTACGGGTATATTGTTAAACGTATGGGTGATTGTGATGGAATGATTAACGAGCAACCAAATAATAGCCGCTACAAATATCGCGATGCATTTTCGTTGCCAGTTATGGACAAATATTCTTTTAAATAAACTTCGCATGTCTACTCTTTGATCCAATCCAATAATCGGAAATGGGATTTTTTTTGAGGGGGATTAAAAATACTTCGAACTACACCTTTAAAACGGTCGATTTTAACGCCGCGCGTCATTATCCCTTCACGAGCAATGGATACATTACCCGATTCTTCAGATACGACTATCACTAATGCATCCGTTAATTGCGATGTACCAAGTCCTGCCCTATGGCGTGTTCCCATGGAGCGCGTTAATTGAGAGCTCTCGTCTGCTAATGGTAGAATTGTAGCAGCTGAAACAATCGACGTTCCCCGAATAATAACGCCACCGTCGTGTAAAGGAGTTGACGTATCAAATATCGTTTCGAGTAATTCAGAAGAAAACTGAGCGTTTAATAGAACTGCTTTTTGAGCATATTCTTCTAAAGAGTCTTTGTTTTCTAAAACAATGAGAGCGCCAATACGTTTGATTGATAGGCGGTAAACTGAAGATGAGAGATTATCAACAAACTTGTCCAGTGCAGTAATTTCTCTGTATTGTTTACCTTTCAAACTTAATTTTGACAAAGCGATGCGCAATTCGGGCTGGAAAATAATCAATACGGCTAATACGGCAACATTGACTACGTGATACATGATTTTTTCGAGCACTGGTAAGTGCAACCATCCTGCTAATAAGAAAATAAGCAAGAAAGCTAAAAATCCGAAAACAGAGTCCATAGCTCTGGTATTCCAGAAGAACGAGAGAAAGTAGTGAATCATCACAGCGATGATAACTATCTCTACAAAAGGTACAAAATATTGGGAAAGATCCATTTTCTATTCTACTAATAGCATGCTAACCGTCGTTATCTACCGCAGACAGGTAGTCGATTAAATCGATTATATCGCGATGTGGGCAAATATCGTGGACGCGGATATAATCCACTTTAGCCATTAATGCTATTGTATTGACGCTAAGAGTTGTTGACAACTGTTCGCTTACAGGCTTGTTTATTATTTTTTGTAAAAAACTCTTACGAGATGCACCATACAAAATAGGAAACCCTAAAGCCTTAAAGTCTTGTAAATGCATAGTTAGTCTACAACAATCATCCACGGTCTTACCAAAACCAATGCCTGGATCTAAAATAATATTTTGTTTTTTGATCCCAACCTTTAATAATTCATCAACACGTCTTTTAAAAAATGTCATGACTTCGTTAACTACACCGTTTTTATAAAACGGCTTGATTTGCATCGTTTGTGGTGTGCCTTGCATATGCATGACAATTATAGGGACATTAAAATCCTTAACAATTGCTTGCATTTCAAGATGAGAGCATCCGCTAATATCATTTATTATATTAGCGCCTAGCTCTAAGGCTTTTTTGGCAACAAATGGATGAAAAGTGTCGATGGATATGGGCAGAGACGTCTGATTTTTTAATTCTTTGATGATGGGTTCGAGTCTTTTAAGTTCTTCTTCAGGAGATACTGGATCGGCAAAAGGTCTAGTTGATGCAGCTCCAATATCTAAAAGATCAGCGCCTTGCTCTTGGAAAATTAGCGCTTTGCTGACTGCATCATCTATTGAAGAGACTCGGCTTTGTTCAAAAAATGAATCTGGCGTCACATTAATGATCGCCATCAGCTTTGTTTTGGTTGTCATGGATAAAGATAATACTCGTCGAAAGGTTTTTTGTCGTGGTGAGTATTGAAATCAAAAAAACATTTGAGAGCTTTGCTTGTCATTAAAAAAAATATTAAATATGCTCCCAAACGATTTCTATTGAGGACTCAATATGACTGCAGAAATTCTTTCACGTATTCAATTTGCACTGAATATTTCCTTTCACTACATCTACCCACCTTTAAGTATAGGTCTTGGCATAGCTCTTGTGATTATGGAAGGGATGTATGTTAAGACGGGCAAAAAGTTGTACGAAGAACTAGCAAAATTCTGGACAAAGATTTTCGCACTTATCTTTGCTATGGGCGTTGCAACAGGGCTTGTTCAAGTCTTTGGCTTTGGCACAAATTGGGCGCGCTACTCTAGATTTGTGGGAGATGTATTCGGAAGTGCTCTTGGTGCAGAAGGTGTATTTGCCTTTTTTATGGAGTCTGGTTTTTTAGGTATAATGTTGTTTGGATGGGATCGTATCCATAAAGGATTGCATTATTTTGCCACGATTTGTGTATGTATTGGTGCGCATTTTAGTGCTGTATGGATCATCGTTGCCAACTCATGGATGCAAACACCCGCAGGATATAAAATAGAGGGTGAGGGTGAGATGGCCCACGCTGTTATCACTGATTTCTGGGCGATGGTTTTTAATCCTTCATCAGTTGATCGTTTGTGCCATACAATTATTGGCTGCTGGCTAGCAGGTGCTTTTTTAGTGATTAGTGTCAGTGCCTTTTACATGTTAAAAAAAAGGCATATGGCTCATGCACAAGTGTCAATGAAAGTTGGGCTGTGGATGGCTTTAGCTGCAGTTATATTGCAGCTCATATCAGCTGATTCTACAGCAAGAGGCGTATCGGTTAATCAACCGATAAAGCTTGCAGCCATGGAAGGTGTTTATGATACAAATCCTTACACTCCAATGAACGTTTTTGGATGGGTAGACACTAAAACTGGCAAGGTAGAAGGATTACAAATTCCTGGATTATTGAGTTTTTTGACTTATCGTAATTTTGAAACACCAGTCCGTGGTTTGAATGAATTTCCAAAAGAAGATTGGCCAATGATTCAGCCCGTTTTTCAGTTTTATCATTTGATGATAGCGATGTACGGTTTAATGTGTTTAGCAGTAGCTGTTGGGTTTTTTTTGTGGAAAAGAAAAAAATTAGCTCATAACAAATGGGTTTTACGCTTTTTAGTGGGATCAGTTGCATTTCCACAAATTGCAAATCAGGCCGGTTGGTTTACAGCGGAAATGGGCAGGCAACCATGGATTGTTTATGGCGTAATGCGAACTAGTGAGGGTGTGTCTCGTAACTTAAGCTCTGCGCAAGTTATTGGATCAATAACTATGTTTGTATTTATTTATATTTTGATTTTCTCCCTTTTTATCTACTTACTCAATCACAAAATTCATGCAGGTCCTTCTGATGCAGCCAATGAAGAACCAGTCTATTCGGATTTTATCTTTAAAGGAGGCCGCTAATGTCAGATTTAGAAGGACTGCAAATATTTTGGTTTATGGTCATCATTGTTTCTGTCATCGGTTATAGCGTGCTTGATGGGTTTGATTTAGGTGTCGGTGTGCTTCATTGGTTTGCAAAAGGCGATACTGAAAGACGAGTTTTTTTAAATGCCATAGGTCCAGTATGGGATGGGAATGAAGTTTGGCTAGTTGTATTAGTAGGTTCACTGTTTGCTGGATTCCCTGGAGCCTATGCCACACTTTTATCATCATTTTACATGCCAACAACAATTCTTATTGCTGGTTTAATTTGTCGCGCCGTTTCGATAGAGTTTCGCAGTAAGCAAGAAAGTAAAGTATGGCGCGCAATTTGGGATACTCTATTTACAATCGGTAGTTTAATTATTGCATTTGGAGCAGGCGTTTTAATTGGAAATCTCGTGTCTGGCATTCCTTTGAATCATGAAGGTGATTTTGTAGGTGATTTCTGGGTATTTTTTCATCCCTATGCCTTATTGATTGGATTAACAACAGTTGCTTGTTTCACAATGCATGGTTGCATTTATTTAATCATGAAAACAGAAGGGGAATTACACGACAAAATTAGAAATTGGGCAAAACCGACAATTTTAATTTTTGTGTGTTTATATTTTTTAACAACCGTCATGACATTGGTTCTTTTTCCTCATATGGTCCAAAGAATGCATGAAGAACCCTATCTATTTCTTTTACCACTTATGTCACTTGCTTGTATATTAAACGTACCACGTATGCTTCATAAACAATATGACGGTAGAGCATTCGCATTCTCATGTCTGTCGATTGCCTTATTAATTATATTATTTGCATTAGGAACATATCCCAATCTCGTGAGATCGTCAATCCTACCTGAAACTAATAGTGTCAATATAACCAATGCCGGTGCATCGGAGATGACACTAATTGTTTTAGCCATAGTTGTATGTGTAGGGATACCTTTAGTAATTGGTTATGGATTTTTGTTGTACAGGGTTTTTAAAGGTAAGGTTAAAATCGGCAAAATGAGCTATTGATTTTCTTGAAATTTATAATAAATTAATATTTAAAATAGGTTTTAAATAATTTTTTATATTGTAATAAAAAGGCTTTCTAGATATACTAGTAACCACTCTAATCAAGAAATAACGCAATGAAAAGAAAGCAACGATTCATCCCTTTTAAGCTGGTTATTACTAGCCCTTGTCGGGTAAAATCCGTTTGTAATCAATTAGTTGTCAACGAAGTCGTGCGCCCAAAAGGCGCAAAATCTCCTCTTCCTTCAATTTTTAATTATTTGAACTAGTCTGCGATTGACGCTGGCATCTTGCACCGAGGAGCATAATATTAGTGAATACTATTGTTAAAACAATTTCTATGGGTTTCGCGTTATTTGCCATGTTTTTTGGCGCCGGAAACCTATTATTTCCATTGTCAATTGGCCAGGTTGGATTAGATAAAAATATCTTTGCTATGGCTGGTCTGATTATTACAGCTGTCGGGGTGCCCTTCTTAGGAGTGGCTGCGATGATGCTTTTTCGTGGAAATGTTGATTCTTTTTTTAACCGTTTAGGTAAATATCCCGCTTTTTTAGTTATAACTGCAATTATGGGACTAATTGGCCCGTTTTACGCAATACCTCGTTGCATGTTATTAACATATACAGCTTTAGAACATTCGTTTGGTGTTATACCATTAACCGCTTATGTTGTTGTTGGAGGATTAGTTCTTTATGTTCTCACAATATCTCAAAAAAGATTGCTTGCCGTCTTAGGTTCTATACTAACTCCTTTACTTCTGCTGTCTATTACCGTCTTTATTTATCAAGGTCTTACAGTGCCTGCACAAATTAGTCACACAGCTCAGAGCGCTGGCTCACTTTTTAAGCACGGATTTGTTGTGGGTTATCAAACACTTGATTTACTAGCAGCCTTCTTCTTTTCTCGTTATATCATCAGCGGTGAGCAATCAAAAAAACAAGGTGTTGTAGCGGCAATCATCGGTGCAGCTCTACTCGGAATTGTCTATACGGGATTAAGTTTTGTGGCTGCAAAACATGCGCCCTTATTAATCAATGTCCCGCCCGAAGAGTTATTGCCACGATTATCAATGGCATTACTTGGGCCAGTTGGTGGACTTGTTGCTATACTTACAGTTGCCTTAGCTTGCTTAACAACAGCTATCACTTTAAGCGCCGTATTTGCGGACTACTTAAAAGAGAAAATATTTATTAATCGAATCTCTTATAAAGCGTCACTTGGCTTCACTTTGGTTATTGCTGGAGTTATATGTCATGTGGGATTTGGAAAGCTACTTGCTTTCATGGTGCCTTTATTGCAAATTTGTTATCCAGCATTGATTTTGCTGACGATATTAAACATTTTCTATAAAATGCAAAACTTTAAACCTGTAAAGATGCCTGTAACAGCAGCTTTCTTGGTTGGTCTTTGCGCGCATTTTATCTACTAATTGAAGAGCGTATTTTCAACACAAGTTGAAAATACGCTCTAACGTTTACCATTTCAAAAGATGTATAGTTTTTATTATATGTAACTATTTAATTCAATTTTCTTCATATTCACTTCATTACTAAATTTTGCTCGTTGCATTATGAAACTAAGCATTATTATGGGTTGTGTTTTTAAGAAATTGGAAAGAATTACATAGAGCGACTATAGGTGGACCTAAAGCAATCATTAGATTAGAAAAATTGTGCCGTCCTAGCACGCCATTTTCAAATATTGCTTCAATCAAAGGAATTTTAAAATGTCTAATTCCATATCTGTAAACTCAAAATACAAGCATGAGACAAAAGACTGGTTAATTCATAAGCCAAATTATAATTTTAAATCAGTTGATAAATTGAATGACATATATCAATCACTTAATTTGAGTTTAGCAGATTTGCATGAGGCTCAAAAAAAGTTTAATTATGTGGCTAATAAATATTACGAGAGATATGGACTCGAAAAAAACCAAGAATTTGTCCTGAAATGTAACTTTATTAATTTTCTTTTTGCTAGTCGAGAAAGGGTTTTGAATGAGAAAAAGGTGATTGTTAATAAATTTATGTCTAACAAATCGTCGTCAGATTTGGTCAAAGAATTTAATTATTTAACTCATTTGAGCGAACTGGAGTGGTTAGAATATAAAATTTGTATAAAATTTTTTAATGAAGCTGTGGCCAATCTTAGGCGTTCTAATGGTTTAATTGGATTTCAAAAAGCTGGTAAGACTTGTATTGATGGTGAAGAACTTGTTAATGATAAAATTCTTAGTATTTCATATGATTTAAAGCCTAGTGGGAGAATACTTAATCATACAATAACATGGTTTGAAAAGATGAAGAATCTACCACCATTTGTTATAGCCACTATTTTTAAATATTGCTATAGTCGTGAAATTTAAAAGTTAAGTTATTGAATATCAGTTTAATGTACAGAATCTTAGTCGTATTTGTAAAAATATTTATACATTATAAGTTTGTACAAAAATGACAACTCTTTGTAGGGTATGGATAAGTTTGGCAAGTGTTGTAGCATTATAACGAGTCTGATATGATATATAACTTAAATAAGGCCTTTGAAGTAGCTGATAAAGGAGTATTTTATGGGACTATTAGATAATTTAAAAAAGGTCTACTGCCGGTTCCATTACCCAGTATCTCTTCCAGAAGATGTTGCTTGTGCATTAGGCATACAAGCGCCTAATCATTTATCTTTTGAAGAGTTTGTGCAACTACTGCAAAGTCCAGAAGGCAAGCCCACGAGGTTGACAAAGTTTATGCCTCGTCATTTAGCCGAAATGGCATTTCAATCAGCGCTAAGGAAAGAGACGTTTAAAAAAACGTCTCTTTTTTCTTATTACTTCTGTAAAGGTTGGCTAGCTTTTTTTCTACAATTCGATGATCAGCATCGATTAAGGCGATTATATATTCAACATAGAGATCTTTCCCAGGGCGAAAACATCGAGATTTGCCTTCCTTGTGATTCAAGACCCACCTTCATACATTTCAAAGAACTTAATTAAAATAAAGACGCTTTTTTTTGGCAAAAAAAAGCCCCTATAAAATAGGGGCCTAAAAATCATTACGATTTAGCTTTTTAAGTTTAGAAAGCTACGTTGTAAGCGATTGTAACAATGTTCATCGCACCAGGGCAATTTCTTGCAAATAAGCGATGTCCGTATTCGGCACTTACAGAGTTGTCTTGATTGATCAAGAAAGTGTAGCGACCTTTAACGTCCACTGCATCATAATGCATGTTTGCATAACCTTGGAAACGACCATGGTTATTACCGCTGAAGTCAGGATCATACTTTTGATGACCAAAACCGTGATTGTAATCACCTAACAAGCGTAGGAAATGACGACCAAGGAATTGTTTTTCACCAGCTGCTTGAATGTCCATCCATAGGTTGCCGTAGCTACCATGGCCTAGTTCAAGCATAGCCCAATAGTTTTCTTCTCCACGGCATTTTACAACTGGTGGACAAGCATTAGGATCTGGATTTTCTGATTCAAAAGCTGGGATAATTTTACCAAACGCAACGTGAGCAGAAATATCTACGTCACCGTGATGGAATTCACCAGGATTAGATAGAGCATGTTCTGTTGGGAAAGCTAAGCTTAGACCTGAAGTCATGCTAAAGCAATCTCCACACAAATTATCAAACCACTGATAGCGGCCTGTCAATTTAAAGTAGTCAGAAACGAGATCTGTATCAACATATGAGCTTGTGAAAGCAGCGTATTCAGCTTCACCGCAAACACGATCAAGAAGAGTTGACATAGCACCAACGTGTACGTAACTATTTTCAGCGTGTTGTTGGTATGATTGAGAACCAGATTTGATTTTACGGTAATCTTGGTATGAGTAATCAGCTTGACCTTGTACTTCTCCACGATTAGGGATCCAAGGTTCATAGTGCGTTGCCATTCCTAAAGCTGGCAGCGAGAACAAAACTGTAGTTAACAATTTATTTAGTTTATTCATACTTGCACCTTTCGGTAGTAGTTTCAATTTCATAAGAATATATCTTAAGTAAGGTGTACTATTATTAGTGTTTTAAACTTTAAGTGCAAGAGTTTTAAAAGGAACGGTTGGGCTCAGTTATGTTTGAGCTTTCCTGTCCAACCAAGTTTAGAGCGCAAAGTAGAATAATATTCATTTCTATCAAGCGTTAATAAACAAAAAGTGTTTGAGCTTGCTTTCAGAACGAGTTCTTCATTCATTGCTAATGAAACACCCGAAATGCCATCGTAAGAAATTTCTATAGGTTCATGATCACTAATTAATTTAATAACAATATTAGTTGATGGCATTAAAACTATTGGCCGATTAGAAATCGCGTGTGGACAAATTGGAGTAATGACTACTGCTTTTAAATCGGGTGTAACAATTGGACCACCAGCAGATAATGAATAGGCTGTAGACCCACTAGGTGTGGAGATGATTAAGCCATCAGCAGAAAAAGTATTTAAATAACGACCATCAACTTCAATACGAAGGTCAATTAAACTAGGGTTTTTAGCGCGATGGAGTACGATATCATTGACTGCAAAAAAAGTTTGACCACTTTGAGTTTGGCCTTCGATGATCATTCTTTTTAAGACTTTATATTTTTTACTTAATAAATCATCTAAGCTTTGATTAACGTCAGTATTTGGTACATCAGCCAAAAAGCCCAGGCTTCCCATATTAATACCAAGAATGGGGGCTTTTAGATGAGGATAAGAATGAACAAGTCTTAAAATTGTCCCATCTCCACCAATCGATATTAAATAATTAACAGAATTGCCATCGATGTCTTCTAAGGAATCAGCGTCAACAGATGCAGCAACATCTTGTGGCGCGACAACGCGTACTGCTTTTTGCTTAAGATATTTGGTAATATCTTTAGCCACTGACATTGCATTTTTTTTAAGAAGATTTGGAAAGATAGCAATTGTTGTCATATTACCCTATGGAACTAGAATTCAAAACTTTTGGAGGAAACTTTTCTAAAATCTTTGTAGTAATTTTAGCGGGAGTTAAACCAATTTCTTCGGTTAGTTCAGCATAGCTACCATGGTTAATAAACATTTCGGGTATGCCGCAGTTTAATACTTGAATATCTTGGTATCCATTTTTAACAATAAAGTTATTAACCACTGAACCAAGCCCACTTGTTACACTGTGTTCTTCGATTGTAATGACATAGTGGTGTGTTTTTAGTAACTCTTTAAATAACTCTTCATCCAACGGTTTCACAAAAATAGGATCAACAACTGTTGCAGAAATTCCTTTTTGTTCTAAAAAGGCTCGAACATTTAAAGCTGTTTGGAACATATGTCCTAAAGCAATAATTAAATACTCTTGACCCAGAGCTAGTATTTCACCTTTACCAACTGGTCTATACTTGATGTCTGATGTGACATCGTCCGTTTCCATATTTGGGTATCGGATAGCTGTTGGTCGATTGTAAGTGAAACTGGATCTAAACAATTCCGCCAAGAGCTGTCCATTACGAGGTTGGCTAATGACCATATTAGGCATGGCATTCATGAATGAGATATCGTAAATACCGTGATGAGTGGATCCGTCTGGTCCAGAAATCCCTGCTCTATCAATTGCAAAAACGACTGGAATTTCTTGTAAGCACACATCGTGAAAAAGATTATCTAACGCACGTTGTAAAAACGTTGCATAGATCGAGCACACAACCTTTTTTTTATTTTGGTAAGCAAGACCGCCTGAAAAAGTTACGCAGTGACCTTCTGCAATACCTACATCAATACAACGGTTGGGGTGTTTTTGCATTAGGGCATCCAAGCAAGAACCACAAGACATGGCAGGGGTAACTGCAACTACATCTGGATCTTCATCTGCTAAAGCTAAAATTTCCCGACCAAAAATTTTAGGAAATGTAAGTTTTGTCGATTTAGACGGTAGAAACTTGCCAGTTTCTACGCTAAATGGTCTAGCGCCATGATAAGTGATAGGGTTTTGCATGGCTTCTGGCATACCCTGACCTTTTTTAGTCAGCACGTGTAACAAGACAGGCCTATCAAAATCTTTCAAAGCTTCAAAAACATTAATGAGTTGTTTAATGTCATGACCATCAACGGGTCCAATATAAGCTAACCCAAATTCATCAAAGAACGGAGCGGGGCTAACCAAATTTTTTATAGATTCTGCCAGTTTATGCCCTTGCTTTGCTAAAACATTACCATAAGTCGGTATCTTAGAAACAAGTTGTTCTAAATCCTGGGTGAATCGGTTAGTCATTGGACTATTGAGTAAGCGACTAAGAATATTTGTGATGGCTCCAACGTTTTTAGAAATAGACATCGCGTTGTCATTTAGCACGACAATGAACTTTTTTAAACCTCGATGAATATTATTCATAGCTTCGAGGGCAAGTCCACATGTCAGTGTTGCATCACCAATTACTGGCAATACATAATCATCACCGCCTCTTAAATCACGTGATGTGGCAACGCCAAGTCCTAATGATAAAGCAGTACCAGCGTGGCCTGCATGGAAATGGTCATATTCCGATTCTTTTGGATGTGTAAATCCGCAAAGACCACGGTATTTACGCACTAAATCAAAACTTTCATTACGGCCTGTAAGCAGTTTATGGGGGTATGATTGGTGGCCGACGTCGAAAATAAATTTGTCTTGCGGCGCGTTGAAAACACGGTGCATAGCAATTAATAGTTCAACGGAACCAAGACTTGATGCTAGATGCCCGCCATTGACTGACATAACGTCAATAATGCGTTTGCGCATTTCTTCAGCAAGCGGCTTAAGATCTGAGACATTTAAATTTTTGAGATCAACGGGAGAGTTGATTTGCGATAAGAGCGCGCGAGGCATTGCAGTCCTTAGAGTATGATTAACAAGCTGAGCTTTTAGTAGGGGAAAAGTCGTTGGTTTCAGGTTGATTATCGCTATTCAAAGCGAGTTCGCCATTGCGTGCTTTTAGCAGAACTTCTACTTTTTGTTCAGCTTGGTTAAGTCTATTACTACACAGAGCAATTAATTGATCTGCTTCTTCGTAAAATTTAAGAGATTGATCAAGGCTTAAAGTGCCAGAATTCATCATTTCTAAAATAGTTTCTAAGCGTTCAAAGGCCGATTCAAAAGTTTTTGTCTCTGGAGTCTCGTGTTCATTAGTTTTTTTCACTTTTTAATACCTCTTTCACTTGAAGTCTTGCTTCTCCATCAGATAAATGGGCTCGCAAAGTTTCATTGGGTTGCAGGTTAGAAGTTGAAATGATAAGCGAACCATCCTTTTCAGAAAAGAGAATGCTATATCCCTTATTAAGTAACGCTTTGGGGTCAATTGCTCTGAGATGATCTACTAGGTAACCGAGTCGTTGCGATTTAGCGTTTAGTAACTGTTTATATCGATTATCAAGAATTTGTTTAAAACTAAGTGTTGAAAAGCGGTCTTTCTTAACTTTCAGCTTGTTAAGCATTAAAGCATCAATATTTTTTTCAATCCTTTTTAAACGCAATCTCATCTGTTGTAATTGAATTAAAGGATTTTGGCTTTGCATTTGCCTAGATAAAGCAGAAAGATAAAGTCTTTTTTTTGCAAAATCGTTTTGTATTACTTGTTGCAATTGAGTTTTAAAATCGTCAATTTGTTGGATATATTTGCCCAAAAACGTGTAGGGAGTGGCAAAATAAGGATGTCTTGTAATGCTTTGAATGCGGATTTTATGATGTCTAATTAAATGGGATAAAGCATGGTTAATTCTTTTTTTAGCGTTATTTAAAAAATCAAGTTGCTGTGCTTTTTCACCAATGACTATTTCTGCTGCTGCCGAAGGGGTTGGTGCACGCACGTCGGCAACTAAATCACTGATTGAAAAATCGGTCTCATGACCAACAGCTGAAATAACGGGTATGCGGCTTTTGTAAATAGCATGAGCTACGACTTCTTCATTAAACGCAAATAAGTCTTCAATACTTCCACCGCCTCGTCCAACGATCATGACGTCGACAAGGTTAAACTGATTAAATTGTTCAATAGCCTGAGCAATTTCTTTTGCGGCTCCATCACCTTGAACCTTGACGGGATTGAGTATCAGATGGAATCCAGAGTGTCTTCTTGTCAAAACGTTTAAAATATCTTGAATCACAGCTCCCGAAGGACTTGTAATGACACCAATTTTCTTTGGATTTTTGGGGAGGGGCTTTTTGTGCTCTTGAGCAAAAAATCCCATAGCTGAGAGTTTTTGTTTTAACTGTTCTAATTTTAAAAGAAGAGCACCTACACCTACGTAGTATAACTCCCTGACAATGAGTTGGTAGTTACCTCGAGGCTCGTAAACACTAATTTCACCTTTGACAATGACTTGATCGCCTTCTTTTGGAATAGGACGAATATTTTGAGCATTCATTCTAAACATAACACAAGAAATTTGAGCTCGTTCATCCTTTAAAGAAAAATATAAATGGCCAGAAGACTGGTGCTTAAAGTTACTAATCTCTCCTTGAAGAAGGAGCGATTGAAATTTAGTTTCTAATAATTGCTTGATTGAGGATGTCAGCTGAGAAACAGTTAACACAGGTATTTCAAGAGTAGGAAAAGAAGTCATGTCAATTTTGGTTTCAAACTAAAATAGCCAATTTTAATTGAAGTGGTTGTATTTAGCTACACGTTTCATTTTGTTTAAAGCAGGTGTTAAAAAATCGACTTATTTGTTAAGTTGAGACGCATTTCGTTTAATTCAAAGGAATATCACATGAGCCGACGGCCGATTGTAGCAGGAAATTGGAAAATGTACAAAACGACAACAGAAGCAGTGGCCTTTATTGATGAACTGGCAAAGCTCGTTGGTAAAGATGATGATGTGGCTATTTATTTAGCTGTCCCTTTTACACTCATTAAGCCCTGTAGTGAATCTGCTAAAGGCTCTTCAATTGTCATCGGTGCTCAAAATATGCACGATGCAACAGAGGGTGCATTTACTGGTGAAGTTGCCGGAAGTATGTTGTTAGATGCAGGTGCTAAATTTGTTATTTTAGGACATTCTGAACGACGAAATATTTTTAAAGAAACTAATGCGTTTATTCATAAAAAAGTTCAAAGAGCACTTGAATTAAAACTGCATCCCATTTTGTGCATTGGTGAAACACTAGAAGAACGGAATGATGAACAAACGCATTCAGTTTTGCAAGAACAGTTATCTGAATGTTTAAAAGGTGCATCCGTTGATGCAATTAATAATAATTTAACAATTGCATATGAACCTGTTTGGGCTATTGGAACAGGTCAAGTAGCCACTCCTGAAATGGCTGATGATGCCCATCGTTTTTGCCGTGACTGGTTACGTCAAAACTTTAATGAAGATATTGCGCAAAATGTACGCATCATCTACGGCGGATCTGTAAATTCATCTAATTGCAACGGACTATTCCAAAAAGGGGATATTGATGGGGCGTTAGTTGGTGGTGCTTCATTACAAGCTGATAAATTTTATCAAATCGTTGAATCGGCTAAGCAACGAGGAAGTGTTGTTTGAAATTAAGGATGTTATTTAATTTGATTTTATCTTGTTCAGTATTTTTAGGGGCTGAAATTCGTGAGTGTAACGATGTTGCTGAAGTTTTGACTTTAGCTGACAGCGAGACGCTTGTTATATTCGATATTGACAATACTTTAATTGAACCAACTCAAGTTCTTGGTAGCGATCAATGGTTCAATTATATGCTTCAGAACAGACAAAATAATGGCCAGGCATATGAATCAGCTCTTAAAGAAATCATCCCTTTGTGGATGCAGATTCAACAAGTTACCGAGGTAAAAACCTGCGAAACATCAACGACTTTTGTCGTTGAAGAACTTCAAAGAAAGGGTATCCATACAATTGGTCTAACGTCTAGAAGTATACCTATGGCATACCGAACAATCGATCAGTTAAAATCTGTCGGGATTGAATTCACAAAAACAGCTCCACATGTCCACGATTTTTGGGTTCCACTAGATCAATTACAGGTATTTAAGGCTTACAACGAGCCTGCTTACTATTTAAAAGGGATTTTATTTTCCGGATGTAATGATAAAGGTGAATTATTATTACAATTCTTTAAATTAACTGGGTATCTCCCATCTAAAGTAATTTTTTTAGATGATAAGCAAAATCATCTTGTTGCCGTAGAAAAAAAGTTACGGTTAAAAGAATTTACTAATTTCACAGGCTTGCGTTACAATGTCTGCGATGAACAAGTCAAAAATTTTGACTGTTCGATAGCTGACATTCAATTGAATTATTTGAAAAAAATTCTATCCGACGAACATGCGCGCGCTTTGTTAAGCCGTTAATTTCATAGATTAGACTAAACTTTGGAACTTTTATGGGTTTTCTTTACTATTTCTTTCTGACTCTATTTATGACTTCTTGCTTATTTTTATGCATCATCATCTTGATGCAAGAAAGTAAAAGCATGGGCCTTGGCGCTTCGTTTGGTGCGGGGGATGCTGGCAGTTCTGTATTTGGAACATCTACTGCTGATGTAGTCAAAAAAACAACATCTTGGCTAGCTGTAATTTTTATGGTTGGTTGTGTTGTATTATCTTTGTGGACAACCGCACTTGGTCGCCATCAAGCTAAAGTGGCTGACATTTTGACAGAGCAAACTGTCGAGAGTTAATATGGAACTACCAATAGCTTATTTCGGCGACACTATTTTACGTAAAAAAGCCAAACCAGTTGAAGCTGTCGATGACGAGTTGCGCAAATTTGTTGAAGATATGTTTGAAACTATGGATAAAAACGATGGCGCTGGACTTGCAGCAGTGCAAGTCCATCGCGATATGCGGTTGTTCATTTCGCGAATTGACACGTGGAATCGCGATGGAACTGTAAATTTGGGAACTCCCTTAGTTTTTATTAATCCGGTGCTAACTGATCCAAGTCCAGAAATGATTGCGATGGAAGAGGGGTGTTTGTCTTTGCCAGGGATACGCGGCATGGTTTTAAGACCAGCTGAAGTGACTGTCGAAGCCACAGATTTAAACGGCAATCGATTTAAGGAACGTTATACAGGCATTCAAGCTCGATGTTGTATGCACGAAAACGATCATATTAACGGTGTGTTAATGATCGATCGTTTTAGTCCAAGAGAGCGTAAAATGGTCGACGCTAAATTACGTTTAATCAAAAAGAAAAAACGTTAGTAGCACGATGACGGTGTTATTTCATTATAGTTAATATCTATACCAATTGCATGACGCAATTCATAGTAGGCCGATATCAAATAATAGCGCGATAAATTCAAAGTTGTCGCCGCTTTAGAAAAGTCGTCTACAACTGTTCTATAATCTAAAATACGAATCACTCCTAAATTTAAGCGATTTTTTGCATCTTCAATAGAATCTCTAGATATCTCCACACTACTATTTGCTGATAAAAAAGCAAAAATGCTTTGTTGAATGTTGAATAATTTATCGCGTATATCAGATGTTGTTGCAAGATATTGTTGTTCATATAGCAATCTTGCCCCTTGTCTACCAGCTCTTGCTTTGCGCACTTCGTGCTCTCTTGTAAAACCATTAAATAAGTTCCAAGATAGTTGAACATGGCCTTCCCATTCGTATGTTTGGGCAAAGGCGTGGCTGGACCAAAGCGTATAGATTAAGTTACTCGATCCATAGTTGGCAACTGCTTGTACGGTTGGATAATAAGTGCTTTTTGCTGTTTGTACACCATTTTGAGCAATATCGATGTTATTAGCAGCTTGTAAAAGGGCTGGTCGATATTGCATGGCAATATCGTTCCATTCTTTGAGTTCATCTGTACTAAAAACGGGAGCTGTAAATGCTTGATTCAATCTGCAATCTTGAAACACTATTTCTTCTGATAAGTCTGGGTCTTTTAATGAATCACGATGACATGAGGCCACCATATCAATTTTTTGGACTAAAAGGGGAATACTTAAAACGGGTATTTCCTGGTCTGCAAGCACGATATTTTGAGCTTCATCACTGCTGACATTTAATAATTGAGCAAAAGCATTTTGATCAACACGCCATTGTTGGATATAGGTGTAATAAGCAGGCAGGGTATTAGCAAGAGCGACTTGTGTTTGTTTAACATCATAGTCACTAGATGTACCCAATTTTAATCGGTTTTGTTGTTCTTTAACTAATGCTCCAAATAGTTCAATATGAGCTTTTTGCACTTTGATTTGCATGAGGTCTAAAATAACTTGGTAATAGCTTTGTCTAACTTTTAATAAAACGTCGTTAATTAGACCTGCCAAAGCGTATTTAGATGTATCGTAGCTGAGTTTTGCAAGTTTAACCTGTTCATAAAGAGGCACGCTAACAAGTTGTTGAGTCATTGTTAATGCGCTTGCATTCCAAAAATGTGAGATACCTTGATCTTTTTGTGTTCTTGCAGAATAAGCAAGTCCTGAAACAGAGGGAAGCCACCCGCCAATTTGAGCTAAATATTCTTCTCGAGCTTGTGTTAAGTTTAATCGAGCAGCGCCTATATCTCGATTATTAGCAATCGCTAAAGCTTCTGCATCTTTAAGTGTTAGTGGTCCTGATGGCAATTTTGTTGAATCAGTTATGTTGGCATCTTCAGCTAACAATGAGAAATTTGCCAAACAAAATAACGAGCCAGCAAGTAAAAAACGACGCATAGTAAAATGCACTCCAATATAGAGGTCAAATAATATAAATATTTTTTATAATTTTTTATAAGGATATAAGCAAGAGAAAGAATTTTAAGAAGGGGAGTAATTAACGGTGGAAAATCAAGCACTTTTATCTCGTATTGACCAACTCAACATTATTGGGCGAGCCCTTTCTGCCGAAAAAGATCATACAACACTTCTTGAAATGATTTTAAAAGCTGCAAAAAAGTTAACTAACGCCAACGCAGGTACATTATATACTGTTCAGCCCGATAAAAAATTGCGTTTTGAGTTTATAATCAACGATCAACTATCTTTTTTTTGGAAACGAAGCGGTGCTACAGCACTATTTCCAACCGATGACATCCCTTTATATAATGAAGATATGAAACCTAATGACCATATGGTTGTTGTTTACTGTGTTAATCAAGATAAAACAGTTAATATTGCAGATGCTTATTCAGCCTATAAATTTGATTTTAGTGGCACTAGAAAGTTTGATCAAAAAACAGGGTATCATTGTACATCTATGCTAACTGTTCCTATGAAAAATCACGATGGCGAAATCATTGGCGTTTTACAATTAATCAATGCGCAAAATGATCAAAAAATTGTTCCATTTAGTGAAACAGACCAAAGTCTTGTCGAATCTTTAGCATCTCAAGCAGCTGTAGCTATGACAAACCAAGCTTTAATTCAAGGTCTTAAAGAGTTATTTGAATCATTCATTAAAGTATTAGCAGATGCGATCGATCAAAAATCTCCCGTTACAGGAAGGCATTGTCAAAGAGTTCCAGTTATTGCTATGCTGCTTGCTCAAGCAGTTAATCAAATGCAAGAGGGTCCTTTAAAAGAGGCAAGGTTTACATTAGATCAACTCTATGAACTTGAAATTGCAGCTTTATTACATGATTGCGGCAAGGTTGTCACACCAGTAAATGTTGTTGAAAAAGCCACCAAATTAGAAGCCATTTATGATCGGATTCTTGATTTGGAAACAAGAATTATGGTGCTTAAAAAAGATGCTCTTTTAAAAGCATCGGAAGCTAAATTGGCTTTATTGCAAAAGCAACTAAATGATCATACCATTGAGTTTCAAAAAATAGATGCAGATACTCAAATAATTATTAATAAGTATGATCAAGATATTGCTTTTTTGAAGGAATGTAATCAAGGGCATGAATCAAGTGAATCTTCATGGAAAGATAGAATTAAAGAAATTTCTTCATATCCATGGCAAGTCAACGGTCAAAATGTGCCTTTTTTATCAGAAGATGAGGTGACAAATCTTTTGATTGAAAAAGGGACTTTAACAGCTGAAGAACGCAAAATTATACAAAATCATGTTGTGATGACTAAAAGAATGTTAGATCAAATACCTTATCCTAAGAATCTTAAAGATGTTCCCGAAATCGCTTCATGTCATCATGAGCGAATTGATGGAAAAGGATATCCTGCAGGGCTTACAAGATTTCAAATGTCATTAAGGGCTCGCATATTAGCTATTGCTGATATTTTCGAAGCTCTGACAGC
The DNA here is from genome assembly GCA_016463375.1 of Parachlamydiales bacterium. Classification (GTDB taxonomy): domain Bacteria; phylum Chlamydiota; class Chlamydiia; order Chlamydiales; family JAEMRK01; genus JAEMRK01. Next base: position 27,277 of record JAEMRK010000020.1, read on the forward strand.
TCCTGACAGACCTTATAAAAAACCTATGCCTTTGTCTAAAGCACTGGCTATCATGGAGACTCTTAAAAAAGAGGGGCACTTAGACCCTGATTTATTTGATGTTTTTATCAATCAAAAAGTTTATTTGACATACGCCCGTAAAAACCTTGTTCAAGACCAAATAGACGTGCAGTAATTAATAGATCTTTTTTAAAATTTAAATTCGTAATAATTTATAAAGTATTGAAGATTCTTTAAAATCTTGTTCAAGATTTAATCACTCTGTTACAGTATTAAATTATGATGATAAGTAATTCGCGATAGCAAGTTAAAAATAGATTAAAGTTGGTTGGAGTAGAGTTGACCTAATGTCGGTGGGGGCGGAGACGACTTCTCATCTAAAAGTTTTCGGA
>JAEMRK010000021.1 GCA_016463375.1 Parachlamydiales bacterium
CTTTAATTTATACTATTTTTCAATAAAGATAGTCACAGGACCGTCATTTATTAGTTTAACTTCCATTTTCGCTCCAAATACACCTTTTTTAATGTCTCTATTTAATAATTTAGATAGTTCATTAATAAATAAATTATAAAGGGTCTCTGCAATTAAAGGAGGAGCTGCAGAAAAAAAATCAGGTCTTCTTGATGTTGTTGTATCGCCATATAAAGTAAATTGACTAACAACTAATGCATCTTTTTGAAGATCGATCAAGTTTAAGTTCATTTTATCGTTTAAATCACTAAAAATACGCAAATTAGCGCACTTTTTTGCCATCCAAATTACTTGTTCTTCTTTATCATCTTTATGAATACCTAATAAAATAAGTAGGCCTTCATTAATTTGTGAATGTAATTGTTTATTAATCCAAACAGACGCTTCTGTTACTCGTTGTATGACAACTCTCAATTGAATTTCCTCTTGAAATATTACAAACTTAAATCAAAAAGGAGGAATTATCAGGTAGTTTGGTTTTAAAAACAAGTTGTTTGAAATATTAGATAATTTTAATTGATTAATTGTGATTATGGAATGCACCAATTTCTGATTGGTGCATTAAAAGGTTAGAGTATAATTTTTATATTTAAGAATCCTTGAATTTTTTTCGCTTACCTTCTTCTACATCTAATTTGCTAATTGGAGCATTTTTAGAAACTAGAAAATTAATTAATCCTGACTGGTCAAAATTGAGAGAAAAAATTTTCTTTGGATTAATTGAGTACTTGGATGCTTCAGTACGATGAGCTTCTATAGCATAGCTTATAACACTTTTTTCGTTATTGAGTTGTTTAATGTCTGCTCCATGCTCTAAAAGCAGCTGAATAACTTCTATACTACTACCAAGAAGACAAGCGGTATGTATTGGCGTTAAACCAAAGTCATCTCTTTCATTAATATTGATACCATGTATTGTCAAAATTTCGATTATTAATTTCATATCAAGTAGAGGGGGATTGGCTACTAAAAGACAATGAATTAAATTCTGCCCTTTAAATGTATGAAATTCTTTGAGTGGTAAATTGGCTGAGAAAAAATGAATGAAACTATCAATAACGGTTCTTTCGGCTGATTTAATGTAACAAGACGGTATGGAGCAAATCATGGGGCCATGACACATCTTATCATCAATCGAGTTGATTTCTTGTTCGTTTAGGTAGTCATAAACATTTAATGAATTTCGAGGCATTAAAAATGAATCGAATTTCGCTCCCTCTTTCTTCAATTCTTTATACAACTCCCAATCTCTTTTAGCTCCAGCAATAAATAAAGGTGTTTGATAATCATAATAACCATTTAATTCGCTAAGGGACATCATTTTTAATTTTAAGCTAGTTATTTTGGGGTTATTACCGACCAAATAAATGATTTTGAAAGAGGTGCGTTTTAAAGCGCTAACAAGTTGAGTCCATGTCGCATTATGTAAAGGTTCATCACAATATCCCCATGCAGCTAACTTCATGAATAGCTGCATGAGGTCATTAAAATGTGTTTTAAAGGGATGCTCAACTACTTTAGGAGTTTGTTCTGATGACGGAGTTGTTAATCCTATAGCTTCTATAAATTTACTCCATGAATCATAGTTAGTAATCTCTTGTCTAGTATCTAACTTTGCGAATTTTTTATCACAGAGACTTTTTGTATGAGCTGGATTTGATGAAACTATTGTATTTGTGCTTAGGAAAACACTTTCGGGTTTTGATTGTTTTTCTGAAACATCTTTAACTACAGTATTTGAGGTAAAGTTGGAAAATGAATGCAATGCTTGCATGATTAAACCTTCATTTAAATTTTGTATAACAAAGATTTATTTTGTGGAAATATCAGCTAAGAGAGCAATGGAAAATTGTTAACGGTTGATCTTTTCAATAATCAAGCCAGCATTTTGCGAAAAGTTGGCGTTAATAAATGAACTAAAATCTTCAGGAAGTGCAGCTTTTATAACGAGTTGTTGATGTGTTATCGGATGAATAAGAGTTGTTTTATAGGCATGTAACATTTGTCGATTCAAATTATAGCGGCGATTTAATGGAACAGATCCATACAGATCATCGCCTAGAACTGGATGATTCGCATGTTGAAGATGTACCCTAATTTGGTGAGTGCGACCCGTTTCTATTTGAACACTAACTAAAGAAAAATGGTCTTGATAGGCAACTAATGTCATGTGAGATATAGCTTCTTTACCATTTTCTACAACTGCCATTTTAGTGCGAATTACAGGATGTCTACCGATTTGATTGTTAATAGTTTTATTTAATACTTTACCAGAACACAGCGCTAGATACTCTTTATGAATTTCACGACTGGAAAAAGCTTTAACTAAGTTTTTGTGAGCAATTTCCGTTTTAGCAGCAATGAGTACGCCCGTTGTATCTTTATCAAGGCGGTGGACAATACCTGGTCTCAATGGATTTTCAGTATAGAGGTTCTTGCAATGATATAATAAGGCATTTGCAAAAGTTTTGTTCCAATTGCCTGGTGCTGGATGGACAACCATGCTAGCGGGTTTATTAACAGCTATGATGTAATCGTCTTCATAAAGAATATCTAACGGGATATTCTCTGGAGTCACACCCATTTCGGGTGTGAGTGCAAACTGCACTTCGACTTCATCACCACATTTTGGCTTTTCACGTTTTTTAACGCTATTACCATTAACAAGAACAAGTCCTTGTTCTAACAAGCTTTGAAAATAATGACGTGCTTTATCAGGGTATTGCAATGCGAGCAGCTTATCGATTCGCTGGCCCTGTGTTTCTTCAGATATAAGAAAAGTATCCGTTTCGAGCATTAGCTGTCAGCTTCTGCTTGGTATTGTTTCATGCGCGCTTGTGATTGCTGTTGGAATGACTGCATAGAACGAATGGTTTGTTGTTCCATCGGCCACATAACAAGTTTCCAATATTCATGGGGAAAGTTCTTTTGCATGAAGCCAAGATTTGGTGGTAATTTTGAAAAGTCAACTTCAGGACCAGACCCGCAATACTCCCAATTATTAGATTGTTCTCCACCTTTGGTGGCGTACATGTAAACCCATTTGTAGTATTTAGCCCACGGACCCTGTGTAGCTGGATCACAAGGAATTTGGATGACACGAGTCGTCCAACCACCCGGTTCTGGTGGGGCCATTGTATTTACTGTACCTGCAGCAGCATTTGCTGGTTTCCAGTTGACATCAGGAGGTGCGCCCTGTGGAGGCGAACATTGTTTATCACCTTTGAAAAAGTGAAACCAATAAGCTGTATTTGGTCTTCCATCTGGCCAAACTGGGCCACTTGGTGTTGTTGGAGTTGGTGAATCTCCGGCACCCCCAGCTTGAGCGCCAGCTGATTGATTAGTTGAACCTGATGGATCATATGGATTAAAAGCAGGAGGCGTCCCTTGAGGACCTTGCGGCGCCGAAGGGTTAGGAGTTGGTTCTTTTGAATTATTAGCGTTAAACTCCGGAGAGTAAATAGAATCCATAGTATTCCTGCTTATGAGTTCTTTATTATAGTTCTATTTGCATTATTTTAAAACATTCACCTTTTTAACTTCTTGATTAGCTAGTTTTATTCCTTTAGTGCTAGCGGCTTTTATAGGAATATCTACTAGTTTAATCTTTTTCTTAGGAGCTTCCCCTTTTTTACCAGGTTTGAACTCTAAAGAAAGTTCTTGAGGGTGGTCTTGGGTGAAATAGTCTAAATGGAAGCTATCATCAAAGCATGAATAGACTTTATCAAGAATAAATTTGCTAACAACAAAGCGTTTAGCATAAGCAATTTTTTTCTTATCGCGGAAGACAACTGTTAAAACAGTTTTTTTATCGGCAATGCCGAGATAAATTAAGCTTCCTTTGTGAAAAAATTCCTTGTCTGGCGTATTGGTGACTTTATAAGTTCCATCTTTGAAGAAAACTAGAATTTTATCAAAATTAGTCGCTTCTAAGAAATCATCACCTGTCACTTTTAATCCGTAAAAACCATTGGCATTATCGATGCCAATTTTTACTTTTTTAGTCGTTATTGCACGTTTATCAATTTCTGCGATGCGTTGAATTTCTGTTTTGCGGGGAAAGTCCTTTCCGTATTTAGTGAGCAAACCATCTAGGTAGCGGATGGTGACTTTCTTGATTTGTTTTAACTCTTTCTCGATATGCGCAATCTGTTTGGCAATCTCTTCGAGTTCCAGTTTATGCTTGTTGATGTCAAAGCGCGAGATACGACGTATGGGGATATTGAGAAGTTTTTCACGGTCTTCGTGAGTAGGGATACGCGGTAGTTTTGCATGAAATGGTTCGATTTGTTTGGCAACAACGGTGTGAATCTCTTTATAAGCTGCGACCTCTTCGATTTTTTTATACATCCGCTCTTCAATAAAGATCTGTTCCAACGTCTTTTGAAAGACCTTCTCCAAAAGCTTGTTGCGCTCAATCTCAAGTTCTTGGCGCAGATAGCCCTGTAGGTTTTCGACATAGAGGTGCAAGATTTGAATGACATCTGTTTCCCAAGGAAGATTATCTTTAATGACAAGAATTTGTGAATGCAAAGCAACTTCGCATTCAGTAAAGGCGTAAAGGGTATCTAAAAATTGATTGGCATGTTGACCACGAGGTAACTTAATTTGAATTTCAACACGTTCAGCTGTGAAGTCATGAATCGACTCAATCTTGATTTTGCCTTTTTTAGCAGCATCATCAATCGATTGAATCAGTGATTCAGTCGTTGTCCCAAAACAAATATCGTTGATGACAAGTGTTTTGTCATCAGGGATAGAAATTTTTGCTCTGAGTTTAATTTTACCGTTGCCACCATCATACAATGAGGCATCCATGATGCCACCTGTTGGAAAATCGGGTAAAACTTCAAACTCTTTGCCTTCTAAAATAGCAATCGATGCTTCAATGAGTTCGTTAAAATTATGTGGCAAAATTTTTGTCGCCATACCAACAGCGATACCCTCTGCTCCTTGCATTAAGAGTAACGGTATCTTTACTGGTAAAGTGACTGGTTCGTTATTTCTGCCATCGTAAGATGGTATGAATTCGGTAAGATCGGAATTAAAAGTTGTTTCACGAGCAAGCTTTGATAATCTCGTTTCAATGTAACGGGCAGCAGAACTAGGATCTCCTGTATAAAGATTTCCAAAGTTACCTTGCTTATCGAGCAGATAATTTTTATTCGCCAGATTGACTAGGGCATCTTGAATGGGTCCATCACCGTGTGGATGAAAGGCCATTGTTTGGCCCACGACGTTAGCTACTTTGTGAAGCTTACCATCGTCCATTCGGTGTAGCGTATAAAGTATACGCCTTTGCACTGGTTTCAAGCCATCAATTACATGAGGGATAGCCCGGTCTAAAATGACATAAGAGGCATAGCGGAGAAAATTCTCCTGCATCTGTTGTTTAAGATCGTCCATAGTTATTTTTTAAGCGGGTAATGCGTCTTCATTGATAAGATTTGACATAATAAAAGCTCGACGTTGTGGGGTATTTTTACCCATGTAAAATTCAAGCGTCGGCTTAACATCCGAATAGGTGTGAATATTAACCGGTACTAAGCGGATTTTTTTTCCAATAAATTGACCGAACTCGTTCGGTGAAATTTCTCCAAGACCTTTGAAACGGGTGATCTCAATTTCTTTATGACCCAGTTGCTTCATAGCGCTTTCTTTCTCTTCATCGTTGTAGCAATAAATTGTTTTTTCTTTATTGCGAACTTTGAAAAGGGGAGTTTCTAAAACATGTAGATGTCCGTTGAAAACCAATCCTTCAAAATAGGTAAGGAAAAAGGTGATCATCAAATTACGGATGTGCATACCATCGATGTCGGCATCTGTTGCCAAAACGACTTTGTTGTACCTTAAATTTGATAGATCATCTTCGACATTCAAAGCGCTCATCAAATTGTACATCTCTTCGTTTTTGTAGAGTTGATCGAGCGCCATTCCAAAAACGTTCATCGGTTTACCACGTAAAGAAAACACAGCTTGCGTTAATGGATCACGGGAAGCAACAATTGACGCGCTTGCAGAATCACCTTCGGTGATGAATATCATTGTTTCTTCACTTTTCAAACTTTTGTCTGTGTAATGAAATTTACAATCACGCAATTTTGGAATTTTAAAGGAGATTTTCTTTTGTTTTTCACTCGCTTCTTTTTTGACAGAAGCAAGTTCCTTGCGAAGCTTCTCATTAAAAACAATGCGCTCTACTAATTTTTTAGCGATATCAGGATATTGATAAAGGAGTTTAACGACTGCTTCTTTTACTTCTTGAACAACTGGTCCGCGAAGTTCAGTATTGCTGAGTTTATTCTTAGTTTGTGATTCAAAGACAGGGTCTTTGACTTTGACAAGAATGGCTCCAACAACACCTTCTCTTAAATCGACACCTTGGAAGTTCTTTTTAGCAAACTCATTAACTCCTTTTAAAATACCTTCTCTAAATGCTGATAAGTGGGTACCACCATCGGCAGTGTATTGACCATTAACAAACGAGAAGTAAGTTTCGCCATAACTTTGGGTATGTAAAAAGGCAAACTCTAACATTTTACCACTGTAGTAAAGCGGCTCGTATAAACGATCATCGCTAACTTCAGCATTAAGTAAATCTAAAATACCATTTTCAGACTCAATGACTTGTCCATTGTAATGAATCTGTAAACCGCGGTTTAAATAGGCATAATGCCACAGTCTTTTTTCAATGAATTGAGGTTGGTAGGTATATTTTTTAAATATTTCTGTATCGGGAACAAAAGATACGAATGTACCGTTATCTTCTTTCGTTTTGCTATTTTTAGAATCTTTTAAAATACCTTTTTCGAAATGGGCTTCTGTAGCTTTGCCTTCTCTGAAGCTTTTAACAGTAAATTCTTGAGACAATGCATTAACAGCTTTAGTACCAACACCATTTAAACCGACGGAAAATTGAAATACATCGTCGTTGTATTTGGCACCTGTATTAATTTGACTGACGCAATCAATCACTTTGCCAAGTGGGATGCCGCGACCAAAATCGCGTACCGATACCCGATTGGTCTCAAAGTCGACGTGCACGTCGATATGACTTCCATGCTTCATAATGAATTCATCAACGCTGTTGTCGATAATTTCTTTAATCAAAATGTAAATGCCATCATCAGGATGGGATCCGTCACCTAAACGACCAATATACATGCCAGATCGCAGGCGAATATGTGTTAAAGCATTTAAAGTTTGTACGCTACTTTCGTCGTATTCTTTGGCCATAGCACTCCGTGATTTCTTCAGTGACCATATTGGGCTAAATAACAAATGTCAAGTTCGGAAATGAAGAGGGGGTCACCCTTTTTTCAAATATTTGTATTTAATAAGAACTTTGATTAGGCTCACCAAAAAGTGAAATTAAAATTTTATAATACGCATTACGAACGATCAGTGCTTAAAACAGGCCCGCCGATGCTGCAAATAGGGGTAGTGGGCGTCAATCATAAGACAGCTCCCTTACACGTCAGAGAGATATTTCAAAAGAACTGCACAAAATGCCTTCTTAATCAAGCAAGGTTCCCTGTGGTTGTTTTATCAACATGCAATCGCACTGAAGTTTATTTTTGTCTCAATGAAATTAGCTTAACTCAAATGACTCAGTATATCGTTGAACCTGCACTTATGCCGTTTATCTATTCTTATCAAGAAGAGGCTTGTTTCATCCACTTATGCCAAGTCAGTTTAGGACTCGATAGTGCATTAATAGGAGAAACAGAAATTCAAGGACAGGTTCGCAAAGCTTACGAATTAGCTGCGCAAGCCCATCGACTATCTCATCATCTTCATTATGCTTTTCAAAAAGGCTTAAAAATTAGTAAAGAGCTTAGATCGTCATCAAACCTATATCATCAGACGTTTTCTGTCGAGACTCTGCTTTTACAGCAGATTAAGGACACATTGTGTAATTGGTTTAACGCTAAGATATTATTCATTGGTGCTTCTGAAATTAATATCAAGATACTTAATTACTTCCGTATGAAATCAGTTGGTGAATTAGCTATTACTAATCGCAACAATGATAAGATTAAAAGTCTTGAAAGTAGTTGTGATTTAGTTTTGTGGCAAGATGTCAAAACATGGGTTAATTACGACGTTGTCATCGTGGCTACTAAAGCTTTAAGTCCCGTTATTCTCTTAAGTGACATACAATATTCTTATCATACTCAGCTATTGATCGATTTAAGCGTTCCGCGAAACATCGATCCACAACTTGGTGCAATGATGGGTATTGAATTGCTAGACATGGATTCAATTACAGAAATCGCAAGTCATTGTCATATGGTAAAAAAAGAAGAAAAGGAAGCTTTGGGTCAAAAAGTGCGTTTAAATGCATTGAAGCACGCACAGATTTTTATGCAAAAAACGGAGCGTGCTGCACTATTTTGTGGCTAGAAGTCTGCGTTGCCGGGATATCTAGGGAAGGGAATGACATCTCTAATATTTTCCATACCTGTTGTAAATTGAACGAGTCTTTCAAATCCAACACCAAATCCACTATGAGGCACTGAGCCATATTGTCTTAGTTGTAGGTACCACCAATAACTTTCTTTATCAAGTCCCATTAAACTAATTTTATCTTCTAAAACAGACAGTCTTTCCTCTCTTTGGCTACCACCAAGAAGCTCACCAATTTTTGGAACTAAAACATCCATTGCTGCAACAGTTTTACCATCATCATTAGCTCTCATGTAAAAAGCTTTGATATCTTTTGGATAGTCAGTAAGTATAACAGGTTTTTTGAAAAGCTCTTCACTTAAGTAGCGCTCATGTTCTGATTGAAGATCGACACCCCAGTGGTGGGGAAATTCAAATTTCTTGTTGGATTTTTCAAGCCATTTTATAGCTTCTGTATAAGTGACTCGTTCAAAAGGTGTGTCTACAACAAGCTGTAATCTTTCAATGATTCCTTTTTCGATAAATTGATCAAAAAAGCGCATGTCTTCTGGACAATGGTCTAAAACATACTTGACCACATATTTTAAATATTGCTCGGCACATTCTTGGTTGTCTAAGAGGTCTGCAAAAGCCATTTCAGGTTCGATCATCCAAAATTCTGCAAGATGCCGAGATGTGTTTGAATTTTCAGCACGAAATGTAGGACCAAAGGTGTAAATATCGCTCATAGCACACGCATAAGCTTCACCATTGAGTTGACCTGATACTGTTAGAAAAGTCGGTTTGCCAAAAAAGTCAGTTTTGTCCTGAGGCTTTTTTTCATCGAGTGTTGTCACTCTAAACATTTTTCCAGCACCTTCAGCATCAGATGCTGTGATGATAGGAGTCTGTATATAGAAAAATCCTCGTTCTTGAAAAAAGCAATGTGTGGCAAAGGATAAGGCATTGCGTACGCGTGTCACAGCACCCAAGCTATTGGTGCGTGGCCGCAGGTGCGCAATCGTTCTTAAAAATTCAAAAGAGTGTCGTTTTTTTTGTAGAGGATAGGTTTCAGCGTCACATGTGCCAATGACTTCAATTTGAGTGACCTGCATTTCAATCTTTTGATTCTTACCTTGGCTTGTCACAAAAGTGCCGTGAGCTTTGATTGAACAACCCGTTGAAATTTCTTGTAAAATTGTTGCGTACTGATCGCTTGTATTTGCAAATACAAGTTGAAGGCTAGCAAGAGATGACCCGTCATTGACTTCGATGAATGCAAAAGCCTTTTGATCGCGGACTGTTCGAACCCAGCCATAAACATGGCCTTCTTGACCGATTTGAGATTGACCTTCGTCACTCAATAATGAAGCTATTTTTAAACGCATAATTTTAATTAGTGTCGTAGTTGATTAAAGGCACAAATGCTAGCAAAAGTGTTATTTTAACACTAAGGTACAATCAAATTTAAATAAACTTTATATAATAAGGCGCTTTTATCTCTAAAAAACCCGAATATTGTGGTATAAAATCATTCTACAAAGTAAATTATAAGCATTTCATCACTTTCTCTTTTCTTCCGCATGCAATCCCCCAGTCCGATCTTTTTATTGTTAGACGGTCAATTTGCGAAAAGAGACTAACCAAACAAAAAAAATTATCAATCATAACAAAGAAAGATTATCACGTGGGATTTAGCAATTTACCTCTGCATGCAGAGCTTTTAAAAATTATTGAACAAATGGGTTATGAAGACCCAACTGCCATTCAGCAGGAAGCGATTCCTCTGATATTGGACAATCAAGATATACGCGCATCTGCTCCAACTGGAACGGGTAAAACAGCGGCGTACATTTTGCCATTAATTACTCGTATAGTTAATAACGAGCCAACTAAAAGACATCGTGGACCACGAATATTAGTTATCGTTCCAACTAGAGAGCTTGCTCTTCAAGTACATGCTGAAGCTGTCAAGTTTAGCCGTACTTTAAAACAAGTTAGATCTGTTTGTATTTTTGGCGGTTCATCTTATATCGTCCAAAACAAACAGTTAGCAAAACCTTATGATATATTGATTGCAACTCCTGGTCGTCTCATTGACCATATCGATCGTCAACGTATTAATTTAGACAATCTAGAGACATTGATTCTAGACGAAGCCGACCGTCTTTTAGATATGGGCTTCATCGAACCAATCGAATACATTGCTGACAAATCACCAAAAGATCGTCAAACGTTGATGTTCTCAGCAACTTTTGGTAAACGCGTTATGCATTTATCCAAACGGTTACAAAATGACGCTCAAGAAGTGATTATTGCTCCTCCTAAGATGAGTCAATTTCAGATTGAGCAGAAGTTGTACCATGTTGATGACATTCATCACAAAAATCGTTTACTCGAACACGTTTTACAAGATCCATCCGTTGTACAAGCTGTTGTTTTCACAGCGACAAAGATGGATGCTGAAAATATATCAGATCGTTTAATCGACCAAGGTCTAGACGCTGCAGCACTACATGGCGGAATGAATCAACGTCAACGTAACAGAACGATGGCTCAAATGCGTGATGGCAAAATTAAAATTCTAGTAGCAACTGACGTTGCTGCTCGTGGAATTGACATCAAAGCTATTTCTCACGTCATTAACTTTGATTTGCCATTCTGTACAGAAGACTATGTTCACCGTATCGGAAGAACTGGAAGAGCGGGAGCCACAGGTATTGCTCTGCTTTTTGCTACTGGTAGAGAGATGCATTTTATCTCACGTTTGGAAAAAGACACTGGTTTACAATTGACTCCGCACACAATGCCAGGCTTTGAGCCAAAAACCAGCATTGATTCAAGAAGAGGACCGTCTTCTTCTCATCGTAGACCAGGTGGTGGTGGCGGAGGCCGTGGTGGTCGTTCTGAGGGCGCTGGTAAACCTTTTAGAAAAGGTGGCAACCAACGTTTTCAAAGAGGGCCTAAAGCGGCACAAAGATCAAACAAAGGTCGCCCAAACCTTTCTTACGCTTAATTTCCCTCTGCAAATTCTCGCAGCATACGGATCTCCTCTTTCCAAAGAGGGGGTCCGTCGGGTGTTTCTAAGTATTTAGGTAAGTCTCTAGTTCTTTTATCTTGCATTAACAGTTTAAACGCTTCAATTCCAATTTCGCCTTGACCAAGGGGACTATGACGATCGACCCTTGTTCCAAGACCTTTCATTGAATCGTTCATATGAAAAGCTCTTAGGTATTTTAATCCCACTTTCTCATCAAAATCTTTAAGTGTTTTATCCAGCGACTCCTTAGTGCGTATATCATAACCTGCTGCAAAGATATGGCATGTATCGATACAAACGCCAATAGGAATGTGTTTATGTGTTTTAGAGATGATATAGCCTAATTCTTCAAACGTACAACCAACAACCGATCCTTGACCAGCTGTCGCTTCTAATAAAAGCGTTGTAGATCCTTGCTGTGTGAGTTTTTCAATATCCAAAAGACTCTGTACAATTAAATCCAAACATTTTTCTTTTGGTTCTTTAAGAGCAGCACCAGGATGGAAATTTAAATACGAGATTTTTAATGCATGGCAGCGCTGTAATTCTTCAGAAAATGCCTTACGGCTTTTTTCAAGATTTTCTGGATTAGGGCAGCCAAGATTAATAAGATAGCTATCGTGACTCATGACTTCTTTAATTTGAGTCTCTTCTAACAGTTGATGCCATCGTTCAACTTCTTCATCAGCAATAGGTTTACTAAACCATTGTTTTTGATTATTGGTGAACAACTGAATCGTTGTTGCACCAATAGCAAAGCCTTCTTTTAGAGCGTTAGAAACGCCACCGGCAGCTGACATATGAGCGCCAATTAAAAGCTCTTGTGGTGTTTTCATATGAAGTGATTTTATCCTTAATTTTGTGTTTGCTCCATCTCTTTTTCCCATGGGAATGGTGTAAAAGTGGGTGGGGGTATTTTGTTTTTAGACATCTGGTGTGAGAATATGTCAAATAGTTTACCAACTAGTAACCCTGTTCCACCAGTAAGCTGAGTAATCAAGCTTGCAACTTGAGTTCCAGCTTTTGACCAATTGACTTTAACATTTCCGTAAGGGCCTTTCATTGGTAAAACCATCATATAGCTAGATGGTATAGAGGGTATCCTTAAAAAGCGGTTGAGTGTATCTGGGGGCAATCCTAAAAACATATCAACTCGTTTTTGTGCCAAGTCAACTTGTCCCCAAGAAGCAATATGGATTTCATTATTGATCAATGCATCTAATCGGTCATAAGTCATTTTACCACTATTTAAATGAAACTGAATAGGTGTCGACCATATTGTTGTTTCACCTTTTGGATCGGGGGCTCTTAAAAAATTTATAAGAGTTTTTAAAGTGCCTTCTGTGCGTGCCGTTAAAATTCCTGGATTAAGTATCGCATTTTCAAAATGTATGGCAGACACATCTATCGGCTTTAATTGAAATGCAAAGTTCTCTTTTGGAATATTTAAAGTGACGGGTTTATTAGAGCCCCGAACTGTTGCAAAAAGCGGATTGATCTGTTCTAAAAGTGATTCGGATAAAGATTGAGTGACAAATATTTGTGCTTGAAGTGGAGCATCAAGCATTAAAACTTTGTCTTTAACATGTCCGTTAACATTCAGTTGGCTTTTGCCAGAGTTCATTGCTAAGTTAAAAGGACCTTGCATTTGATTCAGAGAGGTTTCTAATTTTGCATTAATTGTTTCACCAAATAGGCCTCTAAATTTATTACGAAGATCGTCAGATGCTAATGTAAAATCTAAAAGCCATGGCGTCGACATGTTGTCTAGATTAATATTTAGTGATAAATTTGATTGATCTAGATCAAATGGATGATCACTGTTAGTCAAAGGCTGTATGTTCCCATTGATAGTCCAAGAACCTGTTTGTCTATCTGAGATGAGTTGACCCGATCCCTTAATGAATGACTCTTTAGAAAGATCTTCAGCATTGAGATCAATTGTCCAATCTTTAATTGTTGCTTTAGAATCTGTTTTTTTAACAGCCAGAGTCATCGAATCTATCGATGAGTCCATTGATAGTGAGAGATCATTTAATGAGATTTTTTTTAATTTATCTAATGGCCATTTGAGTGCTCTAACGTTTGCTTTGAGGTTACCATTCTCTTTAAGAACTACAATAGAAGGAGCATCAAAAATCTTTTGCAATGCAGCAAAGCGCTCTTTTGTAATTTTCCATTCTAAAGTTGCCGGTGAATCATATAATGTTATAAATGAATCAATATCAAATGAACCATTAAATTGACAATCAGTACCCTTTGCTTTGATATCAACGCTTGCATGACGCATGGGATACCCATCCATATTCATTTCAGCATTTAATAAAACATTATCACCGACTAAAATGGATAGATGATCGTTGTTTGTAATGGCCTCAATCGCTTGAATTGGCAGAGTCGAATTTTTCGTTGTGAAAGCAAAATGGCCTTTTTTTAAATTAAGCTGACCATCTTCTCTGTAATGAGTAAGCATCATTTCTGCAGCAAAAGGCTTTTTATCTTTACCCGATAAAAAAGTCAGCTCAGACCAAGCATTGCTAGGTAAAGCTTGGAATTGCAGAGCTACATTTTTTAATTCAATGCGATCTTTACCCTTTTTAAAAGTAATGCCATCAGATCTTAACCCACCTTCAATGTCATCGATCATAAGTGGCTTTAATGAACCTGTAAAGGGATCAAGGTGAAGAGAATATGTAAAGGGATCAATAGAAAATTGGCTTTCAGGAAAAATTTTTTTATAAAGACCTTGAGTGAACTGAGCTTTGAGGTAGGGTGAGTGTTTAATGTTTAGTGCTAAACGATCGTCAATTTCACCTTTAATTTCAGCGGTTAACAAAGGGCTTTTTGCATTAGCTGTGAAAGCTGATTTATGAAAATTATCTCCAATAAATTTTGGATTAGCAGTTGCATGCAATTCCAAAACATCTCCGATTGTTTCTTGCCAAAATTCTGGTGAATTTTTAGCTGCTACAATTGTGGAAAGTGCGATTTTAGAGCGAGCTAACTGAGAACCTGTAATTTCTAAATGAGGATCTTTAAATTGCCAGACAGTGGGTGCAGAGTTTTTTTTTACGAAAATAGAATCTGTTGTAAAATCCGCGTTGATTTTCATAGTCGATAAAGAAAATTTATCGGTTGAAAATGAAAGGGCTTTAATTTGGCCATTAATTGCTGCGACTTGTTGCAGAGTCATATCAGATTGAGTTTGAACCCATGCGATGAATTCAGGGGACAATCTCCAATGAATAAGAAAAGGCGCTGTTGTAGAAAAAACGTCGTTAACTGTGAATTGAGCTTTTGTCACTTCAAGGTATGGAGTTAGCAATGTAGCTTTTCCGTTTAAACCTTTTTCATCATATCGACCTTCACTGTTGAGACTCAAAGTGTCCCCGAAGATAGCTTTAAATGGTATTGGAGTATCTAAGAATGTATTAATTAAAGGAGTCGATAAATGATTGGCTTGCAACGAATAATTAATGGGAACCATTGATGAGAATGTCGGAAGTCCCTCCGTTTTAGCTGCTAAATCGACACTAGCAACTCGTCCATCGATTAATAAACTTAATATAGTATTGGAGATTATGCTGTTGCTATTAGGCGATGTCGAGGCTGTAATTGTTCCATTTTGCAAATTAATCTCTTCTAAACCTTTCAACGGTGATGCAAGTTGTGCATCTTTTGCAATCACTGTCACTGCAAAAGACCCACTGGTTAAAAATGGCTCGTTGAAAGGCAAATTAAAAGATTGAATTTGTACTTGTACTGGTGCTGCTTTTTTTAATTGGAATGGCACGGGAAGTTTTCCCATATCAGATAATTTTTCTAAAACATCAGGAGTGATGTTTGTTTCAATCATGCTTTGAGGATCGAGTAGAAAAGCCTTTTCGTTGCTAGTGCCTTTAACATTTGCTTGAACATTGTCTGATTGAAGATTCAAATTTAAATTCATTCCCAGTGATGCCGCCTTCAACTGCGCGTCGCAATTGCAGATAGGCCCTAAGACTGCTACAACCAATCCTGAGTTGTACTCCATAAATCCCCATAAGGCATCAATAGCACCCACTGGAAAATCAACTAATTGCAGATTAAATAGTATTTTTTCATTTCCTTTTAATGACAAAATTTGAACCAACTCGTTAAAAGGTTTTTCTACACGTTCTGCGCGTATAGCTTGTGTTGTACCTTGGAGCACAATAGATCCTGATTTACTGTTCTGCATACAAGAACTTCGTAGATCTATAGTTGAAAAGGCATCCTTATCATGAGGTAATTTCAATCTGAGTTGGAAATCATTAAAAGTAATCGCACCAGACTCTTGCGGATAAATAGAGATCATTGCGTTAGAAACAGTAATATCTCCGCGCAACAATGAAAGATTTGATTTATTTTTAATTTTTTTTATGTTTGGGCATTTTGTTTCGGGTTCTTTTTTATGTTCTTTTTTAGGAGGCTGCTTTTTAACTTCCATACTTCGATCGATCCAAAGTTGGGGAGTATCAATAAATGTTTCACCCAGATCGTAGCGTTTGATTAGCAGGGATGCTAAAGAAGCTTGAGTCACTATTTTTTTCGCAGTAAAGCGTTTGTGCCCGTCATCAGAATACCAAGTTAAATTGTCAATTTCTTGACCCTTAGTCCAAGTTAAATTGACTTGATCGGCTGTAATATATCCATCAATTCCACCACTAACTCGTTTCATGAGAAATTGGGAGCCCCAATTCGTGGAGAGCAGCATTGGTGCAAAACATGTGAGTACAGAGCAAAATAAGATTAAACCAATAAATATATAGAGCAGCGATTTTCTACGGCTTCTTGTTTTCGGGGATTTTTGCATTGATGTTCTTGGCTCCTAGTCCACAAATTTTCTAATAGCAGTGTAAAACAAGAATTAGTGATTGTCAAAGCTAAGCGTCAAAAATTAATATCTAAGGACTCAGATCTTTCAAAGGGATATTAGCAGGACTATTTTCTAAAAGTTTGTCAAAAGTTTTTAAATGTTTTTGAATATTTTTTAATTGTTGCGTGGACGCAACGGGAATTGCATGACTACCGTAATGATTTAAAGCGTCTAGGACGCTTTTAATCGTAATGGTATCGACATTCTTTGCTGGTTGATAGCCTGATTCGTTAGTCATTGGGTTATTCGCTTCGATTAGAATGCGAGCACCTTCTAATTCTTGAATGATTTGCAAAGTGAGATTTAAAGGAATTTGGAGTTTTTGGGTTAGTGTTGTCGCACTAGGTGGGGTTTCTCCATTTTTAAAACAACGAATACAATATTCTGCAATATTTAAACTGAGTAGTTGCTTGTAAGATGGGGATATGTGTGTGCGCTCTTCTTCGTACTCGTAGGCAGCGGCATTTTGAATGGCATATGTCAATTTGGCGCCGATAACCACAATCGTCCAACTGATATTTACCCATATTAAAAACAGTGGTAATGCTGCCCAACTACCGTAAATAATGTCGTATTTGCTGACAGCGAACTGAAATGTCAAATAGGCCCACTGAGCGATATAATATAAAATAGTTGCAACAACTCCCGCAACGACCGCGCAGCGTACCCGCACTTTTGTATTGGGCATAAAGTAATAAACAAAAGAGAAAAGAAAACACAAAGTAAATGCTGGGAATATTTTAAGTAGATAAAACGATAATGACCCAATGAGTGCTGTTGCTAGCTGCCCAGAATCAGCTAATCGAACAGCTGTCCCTAAGAAAACGTTAATACCATTGGATAATGAAAATAATATGGGGCCAAAGATAATAATTGTAATGTAATCCGTAACTTGTCTAAGCGCGCTGCGCGGTTTCTCAATACCCCAAATCTCATTAAATGAAGTTTCTATAGACCGCAAAATGTTGATCGAAGTCCACAGTAAGACAATCACACCAATACCGGCGATAATTCCTTCTTGGGTATGTTTTAAAAAACCTTGGGCGAAAGTAAAAAACTTCTCTAAAATTTCAGTTTGTTGAGGAAACGAGTCTAGCAATTCTCTGTGTAGTACTTCTTCAAAACCAAAGCCTTTAGCAATTCCAATCGATAAAGCAATGATCGGTGCAATCGACAGTAAAGAATAATACGTTAGAGCCGAAGCTTGTTGAGCAAACCGACTATTGACAAAACCGCTACATGTTAAGATCACAATACGTAATATCTTAATCGCAACTGCTTTTCTTTTAGGCAATGTTGCAAGTGAAACTTTCCAAATTGTCTTTCTTAAAAATTGAACGGTATCTCTTAAAAAATGTACTGCTTTTTTCATTAGTTAATCACTATAGTATAGATATTTAATAATATATAGATTTCTGTATAAAAGAAATTGATAATTAATTTTAGAGGTTTTATGTCAGGGCACCCCCATAAGTGGTGGATTTTAGCTGCTATGACCTGCTCCATTTCGATGATCTTTGTCGATCAAACTGTGCTCCCTGTGACTCTTCCGACAGTACACAGAGAGATCCAAGTCACTGAACTCGGGCTCCAATGGATAGTTAATAGTTATTTATTAGTTTTAGCGTCTTTAGTGTTAGCTGCTGGCCGAATGGGTGATATTTTAGGGCACCGCAAAATCTTTTTGTGGGGCCTAGCGGTTTTTGCCATTGGTTCTGCTCTTTGTGGCATGAGCTATCATGGTTGGTGGTTTATAAGTGCTCGTGTCATTCAAGGTATTGGTGGCGCTTTACTGTTACCTAACTCCTCAGCTATTTTACTCAATTCTTTCCCCGCTAAAGAAAGGGGAAGAGCTATGGGTATTTATGTAGGTGTTGGATCGATTTTTTTGATACTTGGTCCTTTAGTCGGAGGTGTTTTTACCCAATACCTGAGTTGGCGCTACGTTTTTTGGATGAATCTTCCTATAGGCTTAGTCGGTACTCTATTAACGAGAATGTCTGTTCCTAAACAACCTGGTAATCCCAATGAAAAATTTGATTTCTTAGGTTTTTTTCTATTAGTCGTTGCTGCCACTTCATTTATTTTAGGTTTAATGCAAGGGCAAGATTGGGGATGGGAATCACCATTGACTTTGTCATTAATTATTTTAGGAATTTTATTTTTTATACTTTTAGTATTCGTCGAAATACGTGTGAAAGATCCACTTATTCATTTTTCTCTATTCCGTAATCGAGCTTTTACCGGCGGAGTATTGTGTATTGTTTTAGGCCAGTCCTTAATAATGGTTACAGTTTTTTGGGCTATTTATTACCAAACCGTTCTTGGATTCGATCCCGCAAATGCTGGTTACACAGCTTTACTGTGTAACTTTCCCATGATTATCTTTGCCCCGTTAAGCGGATATATTGTCGATAGATTCGGACCAAAAATTCCAGTAGCTGCGGGGTTTTGCTTGATTGCATTTTCAATGGCTTGGTTTTTCTTCGTGCCAAGGCCGCAAACCTTTGCAATGCTATTACCAACTATTTTACCAATCGGCTGCGGTATGACAATGGTCATGACCCCTTCTTTTGTAACGGCAATGAGTGAGGTGCACAGTCGAAAAAGGGGAGTTGCCTCTGGTATTACAACAACTGTTCGTCAAATCGGAGCTACTTTTGGAATGGCTGTTATGGGCGTTGTTTTTTTGAACATTCATATGAGTGATTTTCAAATGAATCTCAATAAAAATCCCATAACCAGTACATTACAAGCTTCAAATTATGAAGGCCTGTTAAATCAAATACCTCAAGCTGAAGTCGCTTTTAATGAACTTGATCCGGCACAACAAACCTATGTTAAAGAATTTTATACTGAATCCTATGTAAAAGCGTTCCGGTGGGTGAACTTTATTTCTCTCATTGCAGCATTGACTGGACTCATGGTAGCGTTATTTTGCTTCCGTTTTGGTAAGCTAAATAGTACTGAAGAGGTCGTCCATGGAAGCTCAGAGTGACAATGTACAAGGTCTTGTAGAAGATACACCCCGTTCTATCAACCGTCACGCCACCCGTTTTTTTTCAGGTACACTTGTAAGTCGCCTGGCGGGTTTTTTTCGCGATGTCACTATGGCAGCGGCTTTTGGCGCCGAGCCGGCTGTAGCGGCTTTTATGGTCGCTTACCGTTTTGCAAATTTATTACGTAGACTTTTTGGAGAAGGGGCCCTTCAAACAACATTTGTTCCCCATTTTGAAGCTTTACGTGTCAAAGATTCACAACTAGCAGCCCAATACTTTAAAGATCTCCTATTATCGTTGTCTTTTGTTCTCGTCATTACAATTGTTGGAATAGAAAGTGTATTGTCGCTGTGGTTATCGTTTGGGTCTGGTGGCACAGGAACTAAAAACATTGTTTTTTTAACAGCTCTGCAATTCCCAGCGCTTCTTTTTATATCCTTGTTTGGATTAAACAGCGCCTTACTGCAATGTCAGCAAAAATATTTTTTGCCAGGCATTGCCCCAGTCATTTGGAATTGCATTTGGATTGTAAGTGCACTGCTTCTTCGATCGATACCGTCAAAATCAGCCATGGCTTACCTATCAGTTTGTATCGTGATAGCTTTTGCTGCACAATGGTTAATTACGATGCCAAGCACCTATAAACAACTTAAATCTTTAGCATCTCAAAAAATCACATCAAAACTTTTTTCTAAAGAAGTTAGGCAGATGATAAAGCCGCTTACATTGGGTATGCTAGGAGTGGGTGCAGCCCAAATCAACAGTGCTGTGGATACTTTATTTGCAAGGTATGCTGATGTTGGGGGACCCGCTTATTTGTGGTATGCTCTGCGGATTCAACAATTGCCTTTAGCACTGTTTGGCATTGCTATCGCAGGAGCTTTATTACCCACACTGTCTCGCAGTGCCAAAGCAATGGATTGGGATCGGTATCGAAACCTTTTACATTATGGGTTAACAAAATCTATGAGTTTAATGCTACCTGCGACATTTTATTTGCTAGCCTTTGGAAGACCTGTTGTTTCGTTACTATTTGGTCATGGTGAATTCGATTTAATTGCTGTAGAAGAGACAACTCGTTGTTTATGGGCCTATTCTTTGGGATTAGCACCAATGACTGCAGTTTTATTGTTAGCCCCAGCTCTTTACAGTATCGGCAACTTTGCCACATCGACACGAAGTGCAATCATCGCATTAGTTCTTAATACAGTACTCAATGCTGTGTTTATTTTTGGCTTTAATAAGGGTGCAGATAGTGTTGCTTATGCAACAACTATAAGTACTTTTTTTAATGTTTTTTTTCTTGTGTATGCTCTACGGAATCATTTTATTAAAAAACTATCTTTGGTAATTGACCTTAGCAAAATAGGGGTGTGCTCTTTTTTAGCTTGGATGACACAGGCAATATCTTATCCAATAGAATCTGATAGTTTTATTTTAAGAGGAATACAACTGAGCATGCAATCGCTAATATTTCTAGCGGCTTTATTTGGGACAGCTTACGTAATTAAAGCAGAACCATTATTGCAATGGATGAGAATTTTGAAGAGAAAACATTAGATTACAGATCCTAAGAGGATCTGTAACCTTGAAAAATATCGTTTAGTGCGAGTGAGCGAGGAAGTCGCAAATCATCGAAATATTGATTGGCAAAGGAAACGAGATTTGGTCAACAGCAGGAACTGCTAGTAACTTACCTTCAAATTTATCCTTTTCAACCAACACATATTCTGGCACAGACGATAAAGCGTGGTCTGCAGAAAGTTTAATACCTTCATTTTTGCGAGACTTTTCTTTAACTGAAATGATCATGCCAGGTTTAACTTGGAATGAACGACGGTCGACTTTCTTGCCGTTAACATAAATATGGCCGTGCGAGACGAGCTGCTGGGCCATAAAGATAGTTCTAGCAAATTTCATTCTGTAAACCATATTGTCTAAACGACATTCAAGCATGGCTAGGAAATTTTCAGCAGTTTCCCCGCTATGTTGCAGTGATTTTTGGTAGTAGTTAATTAACTGCTTTTCGGAAACCATTCCGTAAACAGCCTTTAACTTTTGTTTTTCCTCCAGCTGAACCCCATAATCAGATTTCTTTTTATGGCGAGATCCATGCATTCCTGGTGGATTTGGTTTGTGTAAAAGCGGATTGCGCGTGCGGCCAAAGATATTCGCACCAAAACGGCGTGCAACACGATTTTTAGGGCCGGTATAACGAGCCATGAGTTCTCCTGAATTCAATGAAAGAGTAAATGGCAAAAGCAAAATAATAGAGACTTGGCTGGTTTTAAAACAAGTGAAATTCTGCTTTCGAGCTTCTTTAATTGACACATGTTGCCAAGTCCGTGTATTTTATTAAATCCTAAAGATTTTCTTAAACTTTAAAACCGATATGTCACAAAAAAAAGATTACGTAGTTTTAGCTTATTACCATTTTTTTCAATGTCTAGATCCTCACGGGGAAGTGGATAAATTCTTGGCCTATTTAGGCCAATGCGATGCCACTAGCCGTATTTACATCTCTGAAGAGGGGATTAATGGTCAAATGTCGATCAGGCATGATCAGGCAGAAGCTTTTATGGAATGGGTACGCCAAGATGAACGCTTTGCTGGCATGGAATTTAAAATTCAATTTTACCATGAACATGTTTTCCCAAGATTAACGGTCAAATACCGAAAGCAACTAGTGGCCATTGATTTTGAAGTTGATAGATCTTTAAAAGGTCACTATTTGACACCTCAAGAGTGGAAAGAACATCTTGATAGTGGTCAAGATCATCTTTTATTAGACGTGCGCAATGACTATGAGTGGAAAATCGGTCATTTTAAAGGAGCTACCTTGCCACCATGTTCTACATTTCGAGATTTTCCAGATTATGCTGATCAACTTAAAGAATCTCATGATCCAAAAAAAACCAAAGTTTTAATGTATTGCACGGGTGGGATTCGCTGTGAAATTTATTCAAGTCTTTTAAAACAAAAAGGTTTTGAAAACGTTTTTCAGTTAGAAGGTGGAATCATTAAGTATGGCGAAGAAAATGGTAATAAACACTGGAAAGGCAAGCTTTTCGTGTTTGATGATCGTTTGTCAGTTCCGATGTCAGAGGAAGAAGAAACGATTAGTATTTGCCACCATTGTCAAAAAGAGTGCGATACTTACTTGAATTGTGCCAATATGGATTGCAATGAACTCTTTACATGCTGTGATAGTTGTACAGTCGATTTTACAGGGTGTTGTTGTGAAAAATGTAAAGGTGCTCCTCGAGTCAGACCTTATCATAAAGACGAGCCTCACAAACCGTTTCGACGATATCACTTGTTAAGACAAGAGAACAAAAAGAAGTAATTATTTCGTTGATTCGTGACGATAACGCAAAAGGTCTAAAAGACGCTTTTGCGTATCGTCTAGGACAACAGTCAATCCAGGTTTAATTCCGTTTTCAGAGAGTTTAAAAGCGCACATCGTATTGCAAATGCGCCCATCTAACCGGACACCAATTCCTTTTGTATCAATCATGTTTGAAAAGTCACCCGTCATTTCAAATGTCATTTCACATGTTGTGACCATAAATAAAATATTGCGATCTGGATACTTATGACGCAGTTTTAGCATCTCATGGCCAAAGTAATGCAATGTAGTGAGGTAGAGGGGAATGACGTTGTTTTCAGGCATCAAATGAACACTTTTACCGATAAAACACTGTCTGCAGACAGGGTTTTCTATATCATGGATGCATTCTGTTGTAAATCTGCCAGAAGGACATTCAAAAGGCTTGTGACAATATCCAAATCCGACAACTAAAATAGCGTCTGGATCTTTTAAATAATTTTTGAACTCTTCTTCTGAATTTAATCCGAAATAAAAAAAGTCACCTTCGCGTTTGTCGTATGGTTTTTTCCGAAGTAATGACTTGATATATCTGTAAGTGTAAACAAACGGTCTTTTTAAAATTTCTCGACGAATACCAGCACTTTCTGGATGAGTCGCAATGTACTTAAGACCTTTAAGACGAATAAATCGCATGGTGTCTTTTGTGACACCAACCATTTTTGGATTAGACTTTAAACTTTTAATTTGTTTTAGATTTTTAGCTGCTTCAACGCCTTCATCCCAAGCAGCTTCTGCTTGATCCCACTTTTTATGGTTATTTAATATACGCAGGCGATTGGACATGATTTCCTTTAGTCTTCAATTCAAGTATAGTATCTGAGTTAACACTACACAATGGAAAAGAATGCCTAGTATTTACACTTTAGTTGAATCCTCAGAATCGTCTTATTTCTTTGTCATTGTTCAAGATGATGTCAAAAAGACATCGCTCATGGCTAACCAAGCCACCGATCCAGGTATGGCTCAATTTTTGGTTAAGGAAAAAGAGCGATTTGTCAGATTACATCCTAAAGTGTCTATACCACCATTTCATATTCCCATTACAGCAGGCTCTGCGCAAAAAGCGCTTAGTGCGCTTTTTGCAACAGCTAAACTCTACTGCAAAGGTAAAAAACTTCTTTATGATCGTTTTAGACCATTAAAAATTAATTTCGATATCGAAGAGATAGATAATCATCAATTTGCAGTTGAGCCTTTTTTTACTGGTAATAATAAAATTTTAGCAAAAGAAGACATAGACTTTTTGTTTAAGCAATCGCCAGCGTTCGTCGTTTCAGGGGCATGGCTTTATCCCATTGATGAGGCTTTAGATGTTTGTTGGATCACAAAGGATAGCGAAATATGGGATCAAAAAAAATGGAATTATTTTCAGGATATGAAAAAACTCGATCCTGATTCAGTGCCACCCTACACATTAAAAAGTAAACCTCTTGAAGCTAAAACGATGGGCAACCCGACGTTGAAACTTGTCGATCCAAGGGGCGCATTTGCAAATTTACAAACTCAAGAATCGGAAAAAGATTTAATCGAAGCTGGCTACATAAAAAAAGCACACGCCAATTCGCAATATTATTGCCCCATTGATCGCGTGAATAAAACACTGCAATTTTTATTAGAAATGGGATGGACGGTATTGGATTCATTAAATCGCTCTGTAACGCTACAAAAAGATATTCAACTTCAAGTAGAGCCACAAGGTGATATTTTGCAAGTAAAAGGGCAGGTCCACTTCAGCGATGGTGAATCAACTATTGAATCATGTATGGGTGCTTACAAACGAAAAGAGAATTTTTTGTCATTAGGACCGCAAACCGTTGGATTAATTGATTACGACAAAATCCAAGCAAGACTTGGGCCATTGTTGCACGATGAATTTTTATCTTCAGGTTTAAAAATCCCAAAAACGCAGTACGGCTTATTGGAAGATATCTTTGAGCCCAAAGAGGTCTGTAGCCAAAAAATACAAACGCTTTCTTTAAATCAGTTTAAAGGGCAATTAAGACCTTATCAACAGCAAGGCGTTGAGTGGTTAAATAAACATGCTAATGAAGGGCATGGAGCCCTTCTTGCAGATGATATGGGGCTTGGTAAAACCGTCCAGGTATTAGCTTTCCTGTCGACTATTAAAACAGCTAATCCTCATTTGATTATTGTACCGACGTCACTGATGTTTAACTGGGAATCGGAAATTAAACGTTTTGTTCCTGATTGGAAAATATTATGTCACCACGGCGTAGAGCGTTTTTCAACATTGGATTCTTTTAACCAATACAACGCTGTTGTGACATCTTATAGTTTGTTAAGACAAGATATCGACTTGCTCAAACAAATCTCATGGCAATGCGTTGTGCTTGATGAAGCAAATGCTATTAAAAATAGCGGTACACAAACAGCTCAAGCAGCCCTTTCTTTAAAAGCTGCAATGCGCATATCCATGACAGGAACACCTGTTGAAAATTCATTAGAAGAGCTATGGTCTCATTACCATTTTTTAGTGCCTAATTTATTGGGCACTAAATCAACATTCAATCAAAAGATCCAAGATCCGCTTTATTTACAGGGCGTTAAGAAACGCATTAAACCTTTTTTCTTAAGACGAAAAAAAGAAGAAGTGGCTAAAGATTTACCTGAAAAAATCCTTCAAACTGTTGAAGTCGAAATGAGTATTGATCAAGCAGAGCTTTACAATTCTTTTGTGAATACATTCAAACAAGGTTTACTAAAAAAAATACAAAAAGATGGTGTCTCATCACATCGCATGGAGATATTAGAAGCGCTTTTACGATTAAGACAGATTTGTTGTCATTCAAGTTTAGTCAAATCAGATTGTCAAGAAGGTGGTGGTAAATGGGATATGCTATTCGACGATTTAGAAGAGCTTAAACAAGCAGGGCATAAAGTTTTAGTCTTTAGCCAATTCACATCTGTTTTAAAATTGATGAAGCAAGAAGCTGAAAAAAGAAATTGGCCTTATTTATATCTTGACGGACAAACAAAAAATCGCCAAGAAGTCGTCGAAAGCTTTCAGCAAGGTAACTGCGATTTATTTTTCTTAAGTATGAAAGCTGCAGGTGTTGGATTAAATCTAACACAAGCAGATTATGTTTTATTGTATGACCCTTGGTGGAATGAAGCGATGGAAAATCAAGCCATCGACAGGGCACACCGTATTGGTCAAACCAATACGGTGTACGCAAAACGCTACATCACAAAAGGTACCATTGAAGAAAAGATTGCTGTTTTAAAAAGCTCTAAGTCTCAAATGGCAGAAGATATATTTGCAGAGTCTTCTAACCTAAAATTAGATGACGTGGAATTTTTGCTAAACTAAACCGTTGCCGGTATTTAGTGGCTTTGTTATCAATAATTTTTTCAAAAATTAGGATTCGTATGACAAATTCACTTCGTAGACTTCAAGAAATGAATAAATTAATCTTGAAAAAAATAGCCTACCAAGACGTTTGGATTAAAGGCCGCAAGTTCATGAGTGGTTCAAGAGATTGCACCTATCGATATGAATTTATCAGAGAATTTTGTACCCATTTTAATCGCCCCATTACTGTTTTAGATATTGGTGCAAATATGGGTTACTACTCAATTCGCTTAGCAGAACAGTTTCCAGGTACTTTTGTTATGTTTGAGGGAAGAGAACTTGAGCATCGTTATTTAAAGCAAATTTGTATCTCAAACGACAACGCCCGACTTGTAACACTTCCTCAATTTATCGATCTCAAACAAATTTTAGAAATCAGCAAAAGTTTTACCTTTGATCTAGTTTTAGGTTTGAGTGTCGTGCATCACTTTAGCGAACCTTTCCAAAAAGTTGTTGAGGGTATGATGCAACTAGGCTCTTATGTAATGCTTGAATTACCTCAATTAGATGAGGGTTTATATCAAGGGGATCGAGTAGCCAAAGAGCCAATTGATCTTGAGCGTTATCGTCATGAAATGTTAGCCCGTACACCTTATTGCATGGATACAAAACGCGATCGCTATATCATGCGTGATTTTTACTTAGTAGAAACTCCTCATCATCCAGTTAAAGCTGTAGAAGATGATTCTTTAAATGTTTTTACAGACCACAGCTTTGAGGAACGCAGGCTTTATAACCCTCATACCAACACCTTTTCAAAAGGACCAGAGGGTTTAAGCTTTACTCAATTTTTAAAATTTAACGGATCTCTTCCAAGTAAAGAATGGATGATAGACCATCTTAAAAGTCTCGATGTCACCGACGCACCTTCTTTAAGCCCCTGTAATATTTTCATATTTAATGGTGAGTTAAAAACTTACTTTTCAGATACGCCGCCTGAACGCGATGCAAAAGAAGACCTTAATCAAATCATCTCACTCTATCAAAATGATGAACTTACTCATCCTAATTGGAATCATTATTTAGATAATGTTAAACAGTTAGTAAATACTTGATATTTATAAATATCTAAAGTCTGAGAAAAGCCGTTCAGGCTTTTCTCTTAAAATTTCAATTATTATACTTTAATTCTCATTTATTCTTATTCTATTTAATATTTATTAGTTACGTATTTTATAAACATTAATATTTTAATATTAATATATTTAAAATACTTTTTATGATAAAATATCTTTAAAAGGACATAGTTGTAAGATATATGTATTGATTCAATTGAAAAATGGAGATATTGCATCAGGTTCAAGGGACAATACAATTAAAATCTGGAGTTTAAAATTAAATAATAGTATCTTCACACTGAAAGG
>JAEMRK010000070.1 GCA_016463375.1 Parachlamydiales bacterium
GCTGATAAAGCTTGGACAATACTGACTAGGCTAAGATCTGTGGTCCCCGATAGATATAAAGAGGGTCATAACAAACGTATTTATGATTACTACTCAGATTTTTTTAAGAAACCTCATTCAGAGGATTTCTAAAATGAATTTTGAGCGATTAATAAGCAGTTTAAAAGCGTTGTGTATTTAATACGTAGACTCGCTGCCTACTCTTGGGATTTATCATGAATATTTGGAGTGTTTTGGGGAAAATGTTTTCTCGCTGAGAGTGGTATCAGAGGGCGTTTAAGTCATTTTTCCAGTAGATTTTAAGACTAATTTACAAGATTGCTGAGCATTTAGCACAAGCTCAGCAATAACAATTCTCAGACAAGAATGGACTTTAGACTGCGATTAGATATCGTTAGGGGATAGATGGATCAAACTGTTGAATTTATCACTTATATATTAAAGTCTAAAACTGAAATACTTTTCTCGCTAAAAATATATATTTTATCCTCGTTGGTATAAATATCATCTTCACTGATATTGATTGTATTATTTAAAACGGCCTTGATTTTGTATAATGATGCATCCTTAAAGTTATAGATATGAAAATGAGGTTCAATATGGTGCGACGGATCTGATTCTTGAAAGCATATTAAATTATCGTTAAAAGGTTTATAACAACAATATGGGCTAATATCATGGCATAAATATTTGAATGACAGATTGTTATTTATTAAATCTTTTGATGTTATTGATAAAATTTCTTCCCTTTTTAAATTTATAATCAAACTTTCATTAAAAGTAGTTAATTCCTGATCGTAGTAATCAGCTTCAAGAAGGTCATAGACTTCAAGGTCATAGATACTAGCTGTTTGATTAATAAATTCTAAATTCTCATTAAGTATTGTAAAAGAATTTTTGTTGTTTAAGCACAATAGATTACCTAAAGACAGAACATGTGAATCTTCAATATTGAACGACTTTAAAATTTGACCTTGAGGACTTAATAAAGTTATATGATCAGTTAAAAAAACGTTATTGCTATTTGAGGTTCCAACTAATAAGTTGTCCTGAAGAGCGATAAGGCAGGATATCTCGTCTTTAAAATTACTAATTAGATTAGGTTTTTTATCTGTGCTTAACTCATAAATCCTATTAGGAGTGTTTGCTATAAGTTTATCATGTATCGCAACGATGTTTGAAATATAATTATTGCTCACGAATATAGGATTTCCAAATGATCCAGTTCCATCATTTAAACGCTTAACGGATCCGTCGTCTTTGATGATCAGGTAGTGATTTTGCCCTAGAGCCCTGGCTTGGATGACAAGATCATTATTCCAAAAGGTATAAAAACTTACTACATTCACATCAAAACCTAAATATTTACTCGGAAAAATTTTATGAGTTTCAAAATTAAGCTCATCGATATTATGTTTAATACGCTCGTTTTGAAGATATGCCTTAAAAGGATTGGTATTATTTAAAGGGTCTTTTTTTCGAATTAATGGGTGATTAGTGTTAATCGTTTTCCATAGAAGGTTGCTTGAGAAAAGATGTTTCCACATTTTACAAACTTTGGTGCAGTTAAAAACTTCAGACGGTTTTAACTGAACAGCTATTTTGTTTTTAATTTGAATAGATAATTTTGAAATATGATCAAGGGGGGCTCTTGATTGTATTGAGGAAGTCATATACATCCTTTAGAATTTGATAAATAGTTGCAGAATTATACCTGAGATTAAATTTTATTGAGATGTTTAACAAAGAAAAGACTGAAATTCCAACTTAGTTACTAAAAATTGGTTACGCTCATACAAACAAATATAACTTTGCGTCTAATCTTCATTGCTAAGGCGTTTATAACTTTATGTGAGAAGTACGACAGTGGATCGTAAGATTTTACTGACATATGTCTTCAATAGCTTTGAAGCGGGGAAGTTCTAAATATCAAAAGTTAGAACTTTGAAGTCATTCTTATCAACGGTGAAGATCTTTTCGCCTTTAACACACATCTTTAAATCTCCTTCGTACTTTAAGCTTTTATCATAATCTGGAGAGTTTAAATCGCATATGCGGATCCATTTTTGATGGCTTACATGTGATGAGCAAATATGACTTCCTTGTACTAAACAAGCTTGATGAAAGCAGACTATGTGCTTGGCAATGATATTTAAACTGCTTGCGCTATTTAAGTGCTTATTTAAAGGCTCCCAATCAGATTGACCAGATTTAATCATGGGAGCTGTTAATTTAGTGTTTACAATGATTTTATCTTCATAACTCAGTATTTGAGTAATGCCTGAAGAAAATGTTTTAGTAAGTTCGGGCAGTGCCATAAAATCACTGTTTAAAAAAGTAAGATGTTTACGATATCCCAGGATTATTTGGTTATTATGAGTGTGGATTTCATCGATGTAAAAACTCTTCGTTTTAATTAGCATTCCATCATGAGATATGAGTGACATTTTTGATTTTTCCAAAAAACCCAACTCTTTTGAGACAACAAGCATATGGCTTTGAAATGGCACGACATGGAGTATTCCAGCTGAAAAAGAGTGTATTTGTTTGGGAGCAGAGTCATGAAAGATTTCCATTAGGGTACCTGTATAAGTCCCAGCAATCAATTTATTATGTATGACAGCTAAATATGTTAAAGCATGACTTGGAC
The DNA here is from genome assembly GCA_016463375.1 of Parachlamydiales bacterium. Lineage (GTDB taxonomy): Bacteria > Chlamydiota > Chlamydiia > Chlamydiales > JAEMRK01 > JAEMRK01. Next base: position 2,651 of record JAEMRK010000070.1, read on the forward strand.
AGTCTAATAATTTAAAAGTAGCATCATCTTTGACAAGATAATGATTAAAACCACTAAACCCATGAGTTTTAACAATTAAGTCATTACCCCAAGTGATGATATCACATATTTCAGGAAGTTCATCGAATGCTTCACAGGAAAGAAAGAAACTTTGTCTATAATTTAGGTGGTGGACATTGTGTCTAATACGCCGGTCATTAAAATAAGCCTGTTTAGGGCTTTTTGTTATTAAGGGGTCTTCAATTTTTATGAATTTGTAGTCTTTTAAAAGTACCGTCCAAAAGTCATTATCTTCGAAAATGACTTTCCATAGCTTGCAAACTCTTGCGCACATGCAAGTATCACGTAGAGGAAGATATTTAAATATTTCATTTCTTATATCTTTGGGTAAAGGTGCTATACGATCAATATTTTGGATCGAGATCATAAAATTATGTCTGAGGTTTGTGCGATAATCAAACCTTAGCATAAATCTAACGAAAAGTTTCAGTTAAGAATTAAAATGATAAAAAAAAGTACCGCACATCTGACATGGGCTGATGATTGATTATCAGACGTTACGACGATTTTGTTTAGATAGGAATATAGGGGAGGGGGATTAGACTAGGTATAGATCATATCAATCAAATATCGAAATCTAGAACGTTAATGCCAAAATAATCCGCTGTATAAATCTTGTGACCGCATATAGCCATATTATTACAGCCGCGGTATGGCGCAGTTTTTATATAACTTGTATTACCAATTTCACACAGTTGCAATAGTCGATCATAAATATTAGTCGTATGCGCGTGGTCTTCGTCAAAACAAATGATAGAACCCGCGATCAGCTCTAATTTATGCGAACAGTTAAGATGTTCATTTAGAACTTCCTCTGTACCATTTTCAAGTACGTGATTTTCTGCAGAATTAAAATTTGTAACGATTGAACGAAAAAAAAGCAGTAAATTATCAGACCTTAGTTTGCAGCGCAATAGTTGAAAGATTAAGATAGGGGAGGTAGTACTCGTATATATCAAATATCAAAATTGAGAACACTTATCCCAAAACCATCATTGTAAAAAATTTGTGGGCCAATAGCTACCATTTCAGATGTACCTGTCAAAGTACCATTATATATAAAGCGTTGGGAGCCTTTGGGGGAGACATTTTTATTAGCACTTACTGTTCCCTTGAACTTTGATGATTTTTTACTGTTAGGATTTTCAAAGTCATAGCTGGTTAAAAATAGGTCGGTAGTCTCTTTACCATCATTGTCAATAAATGTTTTTTCTTCAAAATAGACTAAATAATGGGATATTATCTGAGATGTGAAAGTCCCTAAAGTATTATTAGAAAGTAGCTCACCTTTTGACGAACCATCTTTAAATAGTCTTGCACGCAAGGCGTCGGCAACAATCAATTTGTCTTTGTATGACATAAATTTAATAAGTGGAGATAATAGTCGGCTATATCCTTTAGGATATATACTAGCTGCACATCTCTCCCATTTAAACTTGTAATCGATTTCTAGGGTTTCTCTTGTCAAATCAACGTTTAAATTGTCGTTTAAGAAGCTAAATGCATGATGAGCGCCTTGTAATATGTTATCGTTAAACGAATGGATTACCTCAGCGTATATTTGTACTGATGTGATTAAGTTACCGTCCGTATCTAATAGACTTATCTTCTGAGAGTTAGACTTGGGAAAATTGCGTGTTGTAATCAAGTATTGATTTTTGAAAGGAATAACATTAGTAATACTTTCACCACTATTTGAGTAAATCTCTAAAGGCTTAGCATCCTTTTTAATTTCTAGTTTAATTTCTAGGAGTGCTCCATTTTTCGTTCCTGCAATTAATTTATGGTTTATTTCATTTAAACACATAATTTTAGAGTTACCCGTTTCAAGTTCAATTATTGAGCGGTCATTTTTGATTAAAAAACAGTGATCGAATTTAACTTTTGGATATCTTACGTCATAGACTCCATGAGTTTTGACTACTAAGTTGTTATCCCAAACATTTATAAATTTGATAAATTTAACTTTTTCTTCAAAGGCTTCTAGAGGTAAAAACGGTTCGAATTCATAGTTTAAATTGCGAATATTATAAATGATGCGTTTATCATCGAGATAGGCCTTAAAGGGGTCACTGTATTGCATTGGATTTGCAAGCTTAATATAGGAATAGTCATTTGGAATAAGTGTCGACCAAAGGCTTTTATTGGAAAAAAGTTTTTTCCATGTTTTACAAACTCTTCTACAAGTCAAAATGTCTTTTCGGCTTACAACTTGTGCAATAATATTTACTACATCCTCAGATATATAATTTGCTTGAGCTATGTGGTTTATGGACGCCATTAACTATCCCTTGAGTTGAGTTGGTATTCATCTAATGCTGCTACACCATTATCTCATAATGAACTAAGAGTCCATCTTTTTTCACGAGCAATTCCTAAAGATCCATTTTTTGTATTTTCTAGCTGAAACCGGTATCAGAGTTGGTTTATACAACTTTTTTCTACAGAAATTTTAATATCATTTAAGTTTTTTCAACATATTAATTATCAGATGTTCCTGTAGTAAAGCTAAATATTTAGAGGGAGGGGAGATGTTAGTCTTTCTTTAAGTGGGGAAAGCATGCTTATTGATCAAACCTTAGCCTGATTATCTCATCAGGGCCAAAAATATAAACTTTGTCTTCTTTAACACAAATTGTTGACTGCACAGTATGGGTTGAGTCCCAAGACTTTGTTTTATCTATGCATATATTGTTCGTATCAATTGTGAAAATTTCAGTCTTAATTAATTTCTTTAGTATTCCAGATCCAATAAATGGTTGGGACGGTGATTTGATATCCGAAAATTGATTATTTTTTGATCCAAAGCCCATGAATCGTTTGTTTAAAACTTTGATTTCAGAAGACATGAATGATATCGACTTTAAATTTTTTATAGATTGTGGATTTTCCATAATGTCTTGATACTTTCCATACTTCATGCAATTAAAATCAGTTAATGCGGCGATAGTGTCATCTAAAACCGTTATGCTACGTATTATTATTTTACAAATTCCAGACGTGGCTTTAAGTTTCAATTTTTGATCTAAAAACTTAATATCAGTACATTGTGTTATGAGAATCATGTCTTTGCATGTTTCGACAAGATCGATATGCATATTTTTCGATCGAGTAACTGTGCCATCGGATGACAATAATGAGATCCTCGATGGGGTGTATTCATCGCTGTATGTTGGATGAATCACCATCAATAATTTGTCTTGAAAAGCTTTTAGGATAGCAATCTTTCCGGGGGCATAAGTCATATTGGACTTTTTCAATCTTGTATCACCATTGAAAATGACACTCGGCTCCGCCATACAATCTAATATAACGATTTCACCATCTGTCGTTCCTGCATATAATTTACTATCTAAGGTTGTCATACAAGTTATAGGCGAATAACTATGGTAATTGATAAGTGAGGTATTCTCATCGTCGTCAATGAGAAGATAAAATCTTTTACCAAGCAACATCGCTTCCACAACTAAACTATTATTCCACACGGTGTAAAAAGTGCTTATTTTAATGTTGAGATGGCGCTCTGGATTGAAAAACTCATTTTGTACAAAGTCTAAGTTTGTGATGTTTTTTTTAATATGCAAGTCATGAACATAGGCTCTAAAAAAGTCAGTATTTATTAATGGATCGCTGGCACGAATAAACGTGTATTCTTTCGGCCCTGCAACATTTAAGTAATAATTCGTAAAGTACTCTTTCCACAACTTTGAGATAGATCTGTAAGATAGGATGCTTTTCATTTCAAAGTGATCGGTTATTTTGTACGACATCTCTAAGGGTAACTGGCTGATTATCTCAAATGCGTTGATAGAACTCATAAATTTAAACTGCTTTGTGATGGGGACAGGAAGTTATACCTTTAAGAAAAATAAAAACGTAGCCTATTTGCAATAGGCTCAAGAAACATAGTTAGCAGGAATATTAATTATTAGGCGTTTTCTAAAGTCTTCGATTCTTAAACGTTAAAGTCTATTACGGAAATATTTTTCTTGCCGAAGAGGTAGATTGCGTGCTCGTTTGTGAAAATGAAATTGTTATAGATATCAACTACATCATTAAAAATAGCCTTACATTT
>JAEMRK010000071.1 GCA_016463375.1 Parachlamydiales bacterium
TATCATTTCCTCTGTGTAAAGAAAAAACCATAATGGTTTTAAATTTATTTATCTACAAGATCAATTGAAAGCAATAATGGGCAAGAAGATTGATTCCTTGAAAGTATCGATAATAGCGATACTTTCAAGAAAGGTATGCAGTCATTAAACTATGATACAAGAAGAAGCTACTTTTTCAGATTTAGAAACAGTGCCTTCATTAATCACTTTAGAATAGTTTTTTTCTGATGTGTCTTTAGTCTCAGATTGACATTCATCACTCAAATCGCGCGCTCTATATTTCAGTGAAACATCAGATAAAGCATCCTTGTTGACAAATGCTTTTTCTATCACTTGATGAGGATTTTCAATTGGAATTTGTGGTGGCAGATTTTCAAAACTATCAAATGTATCATTAGAAAATCCTCTACCAATTTCTTTCCTTCCAATAACGCACATAAAACTACCTCAGTTAAACTTAAAAGGAAAAGATGATAATTTAAGAATTAATTATCGACAAGGTCGGATTTGTAGTGATAGTCAATTACAACATGCTGTAGGTGTGCTTTTTCATCACGTATAGGCGCCAATCCACTGTATTTTAAGATACGCTTAGAGTTTACATCTAAATAAATCTGCGTGCGCGGTACTAGTATGCGTAGAAAAATATTTGGCACAACAATATTAATCGACATTACACCATTTTCAAGTTTTGAAAATTTGGCTGTAACATCAAAAAACCGAGCCCTAGCCGAAGATAGTACTCTTGCATGAAGAGTTCTTTTTTTTAATAAAGTTTGCACATGATCAAAGAGGTAAAAAATGAGTCCATCGGCAAACACTGCGTTTTTTTCTAATGGTATAGTTTTTACGGTAAATTCAGAATGTTTAGAAGACTTTATGCCAATTTCAACAAGATCATTTTTGATTTGCACACGATCAATTTTTCCTCGTCTGAAATTATTCATTTCATAATCAGGTGTAGCAGCCAATTTGAAATCACTTGTTAAAATAGCAATATCATTGCCAAATGGATCAATGAATCGCGTGACCCCCTTCGATATACGGCCATCGATAAAAGTCTGTTCATGCTTTTCAACGTACACAATCTCTCCTAAAGAATTTTTGGCAACACCTTCAAATTCTTCAATGTAGGATAAAGAAAATAGGGTAGTGCATAGTGTTGAAAAAATCAGAGAGAATTTTATTTTTTTTAAATTAAACATTTAGTGGTATTGACATCTCATTTTTTAGTTTAATTCTAACCGTTTGCTCAATACTTGTCTAAAATGTTCGTCTACAAATTTCATAAATTCAACTGACGAATGAATTGTTTTCAAAACACTCACATCGTCAATTTTTTTTATTATTTCCAATGATTGATCGATCATTGACTTGTTTAAACAGTATGCAATGATTGGTAAATAGACTCGTTGGAAAAAAGGTAATGTTTTTAAAGAATTAACAAAATCCAAAGCCTGTGCAAGGTGATCGTGTTTTAGAAGATATGAAACAATTTTATTTTCACATAATTGATTATATTCCAGTTGTACTTTAGATAGTTTACTACAATGTAGACCCCATTTGTGCATGCTGATAGCCAGCTCGACTTTATCTCTATCCAAATAAGCCGTTATAATTAATTTATATAATTTTAGACTGCCATATCCCTCTCGCGCACTTTGGTCAACATAACTTAAATCTCCTTGCTCAATAGCATTGCGCGCTATTTTTAAAAAAAATTTCTTGTTAATCTTTTCAAGTTCAATCATTTCGTGAAAGTATTTTTCTTTTAACTTAGAAAATATAAACATAGAGTCAACTTTTTTTAGAAAATTAACGCCTTCTTTATCAAATCCATTTTCAACACAATATTCAACGATTAACCAATAAGCTTCTGCATGATGAGATGTTGGTAACCCAATTAAGAATTTATCAGCGTCAGTGAATCGGCGTCTTTGAAGGTACCATCTGATAATATGATCTTCACCTAAATTTGGAAAAGGGGCAGGGGTTTTGTATTGAGCATAAATGCCGCATGCTAAGCAAATACCACGGTTTTCTAAATAGGATTCAATAATTAATGAAAATAATTTTTGATTTGTCGCATTATTTTCAGATAAATTGAGTTTAAAGTAACCCCAGGCAATTGACTCCTTTTTTTCTGAGATTAATTTTTTTATATATTCTTTCTGTAATTTTGCATGATCATTAATAAATGGTCGCACAACCATATATTCGTTATTCTTAATTAATGAGCTAGCACGAATTTTGAAATGTTTATCGAGTAAAGTTTTGCCAATTATGACTGTCTTGACTTCACTTTGAGCTAGAGTTGCTGATACGGGATCGAACTCTTTACATTTTCTCGCTATGAAGACAAAAGCATCACTACTATACTTTAAACACCTTGCCCACTGCAAAGCATCTGAAAACCTTTTTTTTATCACTAAATCAATAACTGTATTGAAATTGGAGATTTCATTGGCGTTAGAAAAAAAAACTTTGGAACTCTGCATTGGTCCGACTGACATAGATTCTCTAATTAATAACATCGATAATAAAACATTAAATAATTTTTTATTATTTGCGTATATTTAGATTACGACCTGTCTTTTCGCATAATTTCAACCTTTGACAATTTTAGTCTCTTAAAACATGCTTGATCCTATTTTCTTAAACTAATGATAAAGATTTAAAACATGTTAATATTAGATAAAAAAGAAGGGCATCTTGATGACGTTAAACGTTTTCGTATGATGGCCGATCCCCTTGCACCACTGATTAAAAAAAATAACCAAACAGCACTAACGATATTACCCATATCAGGTAGTGGCCAACTAACACTTGTTGAAATCCATGATTTAAAAAAGCGTTTAGGAAGCCAAAAAGAAATATATGTTGTCGACTTAAGAGAAGAATCTCACTTTTTCTTAAATGGTCAACCAGTTAGTTGGTTTGAAGGAGGCAACGACGCCAATCGAGGACTCAGCGTTCAACAAATTCAATTTAAAGAAAAAGAACTCGCTGAAAAAGTAAAAAATAGCTCGGAAGTAGAGCTTACAAAAATTTGTGGAACAAAATTAAATCCTGTGCCACAAACAAGTTTAGTCAAAGTTGAATCAGTTATTTTAGAAAGTGATCTTTGTATGGAACTTGGTATGAATTATGTACGTCTACCGATCACAGATCGCAGACGCCCTAGTGATGCAACTGTTGACCAATTCTTAAAGTTTTTAAAAACTCTTAAGGAAGGTCATTGGCTTCATTTTCATTGTAAAGGTGGGGCTGGAAGAACAACAAGCCTGATGGCAATGTTGGACATGTTATCGCATAGCAATCGTCATGATTTGCCAGAAATCGTTAAACGACAACATGCTTTGGGTGGACGAGATTTATTTGAACTACCCCTGCAAGATGCATGGAACTATTCACACGCCGTTGAACGTTCAGCTTTTTTGCAAAAGTTTTATAAATATTGTCATGCCAGTAATCAAGGAATATTGAAGAGTTGGAGCGAATGGGTTGCTACACAATCAGTCGACACTTAAAATCTAATTAATTGTATACGGAGGTCTAATGTCTAATGCACTTAACTTATCCAAAACTGTTTACACTACTGACGAAATTACAATTGCAAATCTAATTAGTAAAAAGATGTCTGAAAAAAATTTTACAATTCAAAGTTATGGTTCGAGACGCTTTGTTGTTTTGGAATCTCAGAATCTAGCCACGTCCAATCTGAAAAGATTTTTGTATAAACCTGAGCATTTATACGTGGAATACAATGTAAAAGACACTTTTCCAGAGGTTGAAGATCAAAGAGATCCTCAAGGTAACCTTGTTATACAATTAAGGCATTTCAAACAAAATTTGGGCTTTGAGCTAAGCACATGCTCGCCAAAAGTCAATCACGCAGCTAAGCAAATCCTTGAAGCTACTCTTTAATCTTTCTTGAGACCGATCCGTTTGGATCGGTCTTTATTTATATAAAAATTTAAGGACAAAGTTTTACAAATATTGTCATGCGAGTAATCAAGTAATATCGAAAAGTGGAAGCGACTGGGTTGCTACATAATCAATCGTTTCTTAGAACTTAATTTTATGAAATCGGAGGTCGAGTGTCTTCAAATGCCCTAAACCTATCATCAGCTATTTATTGTCCCGACGAAATATTTATTGCTAATGTCATCCAAGAAAGATTTTCTTCTTTAAAGTTATCGGTACAAAGTTATGGGACAAAATTGTTTGCGATCTTAGGATCAAAAGATTTATCTCAATCAGTTCTCAAATGTAATTTATACAGAAGCGAACTTCAAAGTGATTATAATATTTATGATACGTACCCCGAAGTACTTAATCAAAGAGATATTAACGGTAATCATATCATCAAACTGATTCATTATAAACATGACCAAAAGTTCAACTTATATCCAAAAGTCCAATGTTGCCTTCCAAAGATTAAATGTTGTGCTGACCAAATTCTTAATTAGGAATATTGATAAGCCTATAAAATTTTGAACGATTAATCTGGCAAAATCCATAAAATCTAGGAAATTGTATGCGAGCTCTTGTACTGACACCGACATCACTTCAAGTTCAAGACATTGATAAGCCCATACCAACTGACTACCAAGTATTAATTCAAGTTGAAGCTTGTGGATTGTGCAGAACTGATTTACACATTATTGATAAAGAGCTTCCTCAACTTGATTCTTCGAAAATTCCCCAATCAATTATTCTTGGCCATCAAATCGTCGGACGTATTTCATCAATTGGTAAAAATGTAAAAAGTTTAGAAATTGGAAAACGCGTTGGTGTTACGTGGCTTGGTAACACTTGTCAAAGCTGTTCTTATTGCCTAAATGATCAGGAAAATTTATGTGACTCCCCTCAATTTACAGGTTTCAATAGTCCTGGTGGAATGGCGCAATATTGCTGCGCCGATGCTCAATTTATAGTACCACTTGATGATAAAGCAGATCCTATCCTTTTGGCTCCGCTTTTATGTGCTGGCATCATTGGGTACCGTACTTATCTAAGCTGTTTAGACTCTAATTCTAATGCTAAAACTATTGGTATTTACGGATTTGGTTCGGCAGCGCATCTTCTAACACAACTATTATCTCAGATGAGTTGTTCAATTCATGCATTTACTAAAGAAAATGATCTTTTAAGCCAAAAATTAGCAATTAATTCTGGTGCTAAATGGGCAGGTGGCATTAATGAGAAGCCTGTAATGCTTGATGCTGCGATTATCTTCGCATCCGCAGGAGACCTTGTAACTCTGGCGTTAAAACAAGTGAAAAAAGGGGGAACTGTCGTTTGCGGTGGTATTCATATGAGTGATATTCCCTCTTTTCCCTATGAAGATTTATGGAACGAGCGATCAATTAAAAGCGTCGCAAACTTAAAAAGAAGTGATGCTTTAAGTTATTTTAAGCTAATTGAAAAGTACACAGTCACACCACAAGTGACTGTGTACTCCTTAGAAAATGCATTACAGGCAATAATTGACTTAAAAAATGGTCAAATTCAAGGTAGTACAGTCATTCGCATCGAGCACTGATCATTGCAATATCATCTAATGGACAGGCAAGAATCACTTTTTGCTCAACATAAGAAGACGATGGTAATATACCTCTTCCATCACTACCAGGAACAACCTTAAATCCCTTTTGACGTAAGTTGAAAACAGTTTCTCGTAACTTTTCAATAGTGAGTCCATGCAATCTCATATTTGACACCACATTGACATGGAACATCATATCTAGGTTTGGATTTGATGCAAAAATATCAATCCAACGATCATCTAATCGAGCAATATGGCCCACCTCAATTTGAAGTGGACGATCGACTAAACGCAAAACGTCTTCAAGACCTTGATAAAAGTTATCGTTATTACAAGTTTCAAAAAGATGGAATACTAAACTAATATGATGCTGCCTCACAAAATCAAAAAGCTCTCTGATGCGACTTTGTACTAATTTTACATCAGGGTATGAGTATTGATTTTCTCTAAGACTGCCCACCACATCAATTGCCCCAATAGATTTATTAAGAAGTAAATCCATTACGTGATTTGGGAATTTAACACCGTCGTCCATTAACTCTTCCCGCTGTAATGAAACTCTATAGACTAACCGTGTGTTTTCTTTAATCGCCAAAGCCATTAAACGCTCGCGTTTTTCATCTTGGCTTTCAGTAAAAAAACGCCTAGTAACAGCTGCTGATATATAACGCCTATTACAAAGAGGGTCTGATCGGAAATATCCGCGGTAAACCTCTTCAAAATCATCCGCTGGCAAAGCCAATAATATTTTTTTTCGCATATCTTCAATGGCAATATATTCTTTTTGCCTTAAAGGAACTGCTGTTTTTTCGTTTGATTCAAGTGTTAAGATACGTTCTAAGTTATGAGATGGATCTCCTGGCATTGATAAACAGAGATCTATCAAAGATTGTTTGAAGCCACCTTGATGAGTAAAAATTAATGCGGCAGGCTTTCCCCATCGAACTTCGATAAAATTAGTTAACTCATCCTCATTCTTGAAGAAATCGGTTAATTTCAATTCTTTACTAGGAATTCTAAAGATACTGGACGCGACACGACTAAAGTTTTTTGCAAAAGGAATAGAAAAAAGATGATCGTGGAAGTTAGAAGCTGAGAGCTTCATGAAAATAACTGATAAAATTAAAACATACTTAAGTTTCATTTCTACTTTTTTAGTTTTTTTGAAACTTTTCAACTTTGCTCCTTTAGAGGAAAGGGG
>JAEMRK010000072.1 GCA_016463375.1 Parachlamydiales bacterium
AAATTAGACTTAACAGTTGTTGTTGCATTTTTTATTTAATAACACTTGATATCAATTTAAATACAACTAACTTAAGACCCATTTCTCTTGGAAATACCTTGCAAATATTGACATAGTAGGTTAATTTTTCTGTTTCACCCTTCTTTGCTTTTAAAAAGAATGGTGAAAACACGCCTTTTTTCATTAACTGAAGGAGACAGGCATTTATGCCGACAATTAACCAACTGGTACGTCAAGGACGTGAGCGCAAAATTAAAAGGCGCAAATCCCCAGCGTTGCAGAAATGTCCTCAAAGACGAGGCGTTTGTCTGCAAGTTAAGACTAAGACACCGAAAAAACCTAACTCAGCGTTACGTAAAGTGGCTTGGGTCAGACTTTCTAATGGGCAAGAAGTTATTGCTTACATTGGTGGTGAAGGTCACAACCTACAAGAACATAGCATCGTATTAGTACGCGGTGGTCGTGTTAAAGACTTACCTGGTGTTCGCTACCATATCGTACGTGGAACACTTGACTGTGCTGCTGTTAAAGACAGAAAACAAGGAAGATCCAAATACGGGGCAAAACGGCCCAAGTAACGCGAGGATTTCCCTCTATGGAGATCCTAGCTCGCGATTTGTATTTGCCTCGTAGCAAATGCTAATCCCGGGCGAGCTTTAACAGTGATGTTAATGCTTAGTGAATTACTCTTAGATCTTCTATTTTTTTAACCTTATCTTCGTCGACGAGGAGAACATGTCAAGAAGACATCGCGCTGAAAAGCGTAAAATAGAGCCCGATCCAATTTACAAAAGTCAGGTGCTCGCTAAATTTATTAACAAGATCATGGAAGGCGGAAAGAAATCTGTGGCTCGCCACATCGTTTACCGTGCTCTTGAGAAATTTTCAAAGCGTGTAAGCGCTGAAAATCCGTTAGCAGCTTTTGAACAAGCCTTAGAAAATGCTAAACCGACTTTAGAAGTGAAATCAAGACGTATTGGTGGCGCTACATATCAAGTGCCAATTGAAATTCCAGCTGACCGACGTACATCGTTGGCAATGGGATGGATCATTACGCATTCACGTAAGAAATCGGGACGTTCCATGGAAGATGGCCTATCAACTGAACTCTCAGACTGCTTTAACAATACTGGCACGACTATCAAAAAGAAAGATGATACCCATCGTATGGCCGAGTCCAATAAAGCTTTCGCACATTATAAATGGTAGGAGAAGAATAACGCATGGGCAATAGACCTCAAGAAGATCAATTGCAGAATGTCCGCAACGTTGGGATTATGGCCCATATTGACGCGGGCAAGACTACTACTACCGAGCGGATTCTCTTCTACTCTGGCCGTCTTCATCGCATTGGTGAAGTGCACGAAGGTGCGGCAACAATGGACTGGATGGAGCAGGAAAAAGAGCGTGGTATCACGATCACTTCTGCTGCTACAACAGTACATTGGGGACCATGTAAAATTAACATCATTGATACTCCTGGACACGTCGACTTCACAATTGAAGTAGAACGTTCTTTGCGTGTATTAGATGGTGCCGTTGCCGTTTTTTGTGCAGTAGCTGGTGTTCAGCCACAATCAGAAACTGTTTGGCGTCAAGCCGATAAATACAAAGTTCCGCGCGTTGCTTTTGTCAATAAAATGGACAGAACGGGTGCTGACTTCTTCCATTGCCTAGAATCGATTAAAGAAAAATTAGGTGCTAATGCAATCCCCGTTCACTGTCCTATCGGAGCAGAAGGTGATTTCCTTGGCATGGTCGATTTGGTCGCAATGAAAGCGTATTTGTTCAAAGACGAGACTATGGGAGCTGACTTCGACACTGTCGAAATTCCTGCAGATCTTTTGGAACAGTGCAAAAAAATGCGTATGGAATTGTTAGAAGAATTAGCTACAATGGATGAAGAGAACGACGGCTTTATGCAAAAAGTTCTTGAAAATCCTGATGCTCTAACAGTTGAAGAAATTAATGCTTCGATCCGTAAAGCTGTATGTGCAAACAAATTCAATCCTGTTTTATGTGGTACTGCCTTCAAAAATAAAGGCGTACAACAATTACTAGACTCGATTGTTAATTGGATGCCATCACCTATGGACCGTGGTCAAATCCATTGTATGGATACTGATTCTGGCGCTGAAATTCTTTTAGACCCAAAAGATGACGGTCCATTAGCAGCTTTAGCCTTTAAAATTATGTCTGACCCTTATGTTGGTCGTTTGACTTATGTTCGTGTTTATAGTGGTACTTTGAAAAAAGGAACAGCTATCTACAACTCAACAAAAGACAAAAAAGAGCGTATTTCTCGTTTACTTGAAATGCATGCTAACCAACGTAAAGATCGCGATGAGTTTTACACTGGTGATATCGCTGCTTGTATTGGTTTAAAATTCACGACAACTGGTGATACTCTTTGTTCAGAAGATAATCATCTTCTGCTCGAAAAAATGGAATTCCCAGAACCTGTTATTGATATGGCTATTGAGCCAAAATCAAAACCAGATCGTGAAAAACTTTCTTTAGCATTATCTGCTTTATCTGAAGAAGATCCAACATTCCGTGTTCATACTAATGAAGACACGGGACAAACGATCATCTCCGGTATGGGTGAATTGCACCTTGAAATTCTACGCGACCGTATGGTTCGTGAATTCAACGTCGATGCTAACGTTGGTAGACCACAAGTATCATACAAAGAAACAATCTCTGCAGCTGGCAAAGCCGATACAAAATTTGTCAAGCAGTCCGGCGGTCGCGGTCAATACGCGCACGTTGTTCTTGAAATTGAACCTAACGAGCCTGGTAAGGGTAATGAAGTTGTCAGTAAGATTGTTGGCGGCTCTATTCCTCGTGAATACATACCAGCAGTTATCAAAGGTGTTAATGAAGGACTTGGGACTGGTGTTTTAGCTGGTTATGGTTTAGTGGACGTTAAAGTCGCTATTACATTTGGTTCGTATCATGAGGTTGACTCTAGCGAGATGGCCTTTAAGATTTGCGCATCAATGGCTGTAAAAGAAGCGGCTCGTAAATGCCAACCGATCATTCTTGAACCAATTATGAAGCTTGAAGTTACTTGCCCCGAAGAAGTTGTGGGTGATGTAATGGGCGACGTTAATCGTCGTCGTGGCAAAATTCTTGGACAAGAAGCGCACCGAGGAACTGTTTCCGTCAATGCCGAGGTTCCATTAAGTGAACTATTCGGATATTCCACTGACTTACGCAACGTCAGCCGTGGCCGTGCAACCTTCGTAATGGAGCCGGGTCACTTTGAGCGGGTTCCCGCTAAAATTCAACAAGAAATTGTCAACAAATAGGACATTTTTGATATGGCAAAGCAAGATAAGCAAAAGATACGCATCCGGCTTAAAGGGTACGATCAGCGCGTCTTGGACCGTTGTACGGCAGACATTGTCGAAACGGCAAAACGTACGGGAGCTCGCGTAGCAGGACCAATCCCTCTTCCAACTAAAAGAGAGATTTATACTGTGCTTCGCTCTCCTCACGTCGATAAAAAATCACGTGAGCAGTTTGAGATCCGTACGCACAAACGCTTGATGGATATTCTTAATCCGACTGGAAAAACTGTGGATGCACTTAAAGGGCTAACATTGCCTGCTGGTGTGGACATTAAACTCAAATTGAGTTAATTTTTCTTTTAAGTTTCAGCGCCTTTATGCAAATAAAGGCGCTTTATTTTCTCTAATATTTTCTCAAATATTTTTTGTGTTCCATAGCTAGAACTTTTTCAAAACCAACTGATTCGTAAAACTTACGTGCAGATGGATTACTCTCCTCGACAAACAATCCAATTGAGATAAATTCCATATCCTTAATCTTATCCAACAAAAAACTTACAACTTTTGTTCCAAGTCCATTGCCTTGGTAATCGGGATGGACGCACATATCATAAAACATGCACATGATGCCATCTTCTAGTATGCGTGCAAATGCTATGACTTGGTCATCTTTTTTGATATATGCAATAAATGTTGAAGCTTTTAAGACACGTTGCCATTTTTCAATGGTGGGGTAAAAGCCTTTACCCCAACCAACAAGTTCAAAAAGGTTGTCAATTTGTTGGTATGATATACCGTCTTTTGATTCTAAAATATCGAAGTCCATTCTTAATCCCTCTAATTTGATATAGTTTCAGGAATTAAGATTATAAATTTAATTCTTTCTGAAACTAGGAGAGTAACAATATAAACATCCAAGAATAAAAAATATACCCCCTAGCCAAATCGGAAATGTAACATTAATCGACGTTAAAAGGCCTCCAATTAATGCACTAATGGCCCATGTAATACTACCAAGAGATGCTGTGATCCCCATGATTTTTCCCTGTTCATTATCATTTGCAAGATTGGAAAAAATAGTTAAAAAGGCAGTGAATGCAATACCCACACAAATACCAATACAAGTAGCAATGGGCCATAACACGTATTCACTTGATGATGCAGATAGTATCAATAAAAAGACGATACTTCCTGTACCTAAAGCAGCTGGAATAATATTTTCGATACTGAGTTTTTTCAAAAGTGATTTAAGAATAAATAGAGAAGTCATTGTAAAACCAATAGATATCCACATCATGAAAAGACCAATATCTTTTGAACTGAGACCATATGTATTTGTTAGATACAAAGCTATAAACTCAAAGTAAAAGCTCCACCCTATCAACATGAAACTGAAACCAATTGATGCATGTCTAATTTTTTTTAACTTGAAAGCCATGATCAGTTCAGCAACACCTCGGTGCCATTTGAGCATGGGCGTATTATTGAGTTTTAATGGAGGTTCTTTAAAAGTCCACATGAGTATTGGTATATTAATAAAAGCTAATAGCGATGCACAGAGCAAAGCTATAGCTGGACTAAACCAGCTTACAAGGCTCGCATCACTTAAATAACCACCTATTAATGGGCCGGCTAGCCAACCCATTGAACTTGCCAATATAACTCTGCTTAAATAATGAGCTTTATGTTCAGGCTGACTTATATCTACAATTGCTGCTTGCGCTATAGGTTGACTGCCAGCAGTTAACCCTGCAATAATTCTGGAAAGTAAAAATAGAGCTGTGCTTTTAATTGCGACAGCAATAGCTGATAGAGCATAACCAAAGAAAGTGCCTACTAAACAAAGTAACAGAATTTTTTTACGCCCTTTTTTATCCGAAAGATCCCCTAAAATGGGAGATGCAAAAAATGCAGACAGCGGGAATATAGCAAGAGTTAATCCATAATAAAAATGTCTTACAGATTCACTTGGGTTACCACTTAAAATTGCTTCTGAGGCATTCAAGAACAATGGATTTAACATAGGGAATAAAATAGCGAATCCCAAAGAGTCAATAAAAACAAGAAACCCCAAGGAAAAGAAAACCCAACTACTAGGCGATTTAACCATAAAACTCTCACATAGAAATATATCGTAATTCTATGTAATCCATTCATAGGATAGTTTCAAGTAGAAGCTAATAGTGTGGTTAAAAACAAGGAACTTTCATAGTATAATCAATCTATTAAATTATTTTATTCGCGTGAAATACAATGACAAACATTACTCAAAATTATGTGCCTATAACTTTGCCAGAAGGGAAAAGAATATCTCATCACAGTTTTAAAGGATTGGAACACAAGTCTCCTAACCACCAAAACATTAACAATTACTTTGACGGGCATCTTCCACCTAACATAACTGATCTACCAAGAAATAAATCTTCAAAAGTTTTCGATACAATTGATCCAAAGTTATTTATTAATAAACAAACAGCTCAACAATTAAATGAAACACTAAAAAATGTTAACGAATCAATTAATAGTCAAAAAACGCAGAAGATTATTCGCCAAATGAAAACTGCTAGTAAAGTTGGAATGGTTATAGCATTAATATTTGGACCGCTTATTTTAGCTGCAACCGGTTTGGGATTTTATGCGTTGTACGCAACAAAACCGTTATTAGCATGTGTTACAGTATTTACGGGTCTACCAATCGGGACATTCCTCACAATTATTGGCGCATCAATGCTTGCATTAAAGAAAAGAATGAATAATCGATCCATACAACTACAAACCCCATACTCAACTAATCGCTAAATTAAACACTCATTGTATTAAAAAAGTATAGATAAAATTATAATAATTTAATAATTAAAATTTATATTTTTTAAATACCATTTAATTATTGAGAGGATATTAATTAATTATATTTGCTATTATTATTCTAATTAATTAAATAGTGGGTTTTATGACGTATTTAGATTCCGTAAATAATACAAGTAATGATCATTATCAATCCAATAGGCCATATAAATCTAATGATTTAGAGCCTTCTAATTTTCAAAACAGAACAGTTGAAGATTTAAATAAAGCGATTGCCGATACTAATAAACACTTTTTTGAAGAAACAGCTAAAATTACGACTGCAATCAAGGTAACAATAGCCATTTCAATTATTATTGGAGTCGGATTATTAGTTGGTTCCGGGATAGGTATTGCACTACTGGCTGGTTCAATGCCAATTGTTGCTACAGGTATAGGTATTCTTGGTATTCCTTACGGCTTAACATTTTTAGGTGGAGGATTAGGTTTGCTAATTTCTTATAAAGTAGGAAAAAAAGTTTTTACTAAAAATTAATTTTAATTTAATTAAATTTTATTAAGGTTTAATTTTAGTTTATTTAAATAATACTTAATTTAGCGACTTCACTTTTAATTAAATAC
>JAEMRK010000022.1:0-3195 GCA_016463375.1 Parachlamydiales bacterium
TTCTCTAAAGAGGGTATTTCATCTTTATACAAAGGATGGTCAATCTACTTTGCTCGTTATTTAGTGGTGTGGTCATCTTTTTTAAGCATTAACCATATAGTGAAAAAAAAAGCTGAAAAAATAGATCCTCAAAATAAATATCCAGTCTCAAAATTTTTAAGTGCTAATTTTATTGTAGCGGCAGGACTTGTAGCAACATCTAACTACTTAGACTTTTTAAAAACTCAGGTTCAAATGGACCAGAGTTTACAAAAACTTTCAACAATTGATGCTATACGACTATTGTGGAATAAATATGGTATGCATGGGGTAAAAGCTGGATTTAGCTTTAGTTTTTGCAGCCGTTTTATTCACGCTATTATGGCAGGAGCCTTAATGGATAAGATTACAGAATCTTAAATTTATCCCATAATTGTTGGTGGATAATATCTCCATGGAGCCCTTCATTGCCTACTACAAGGTGAGTTTCACCTTTTGAGTTGGCAGTTTTTAATCTCTCGTAAAAGATAGTATCATCTCGATTATAGATCACATCATCGGGATCTAAAAAATGAAGAATTATATTAAGTTTTAAACCAACAAGATATTTTATTTGGTCTAATGGCAACATCTCATTGAGTTTATATCGATGATTTAAAAAGAGAAGTTCTTTATTGGGTCCTCTTAAATCAATAATTTCTTCAATAGTTTTAAGGGGACAATCTAATAAAATAGATCCATTTTGAATCACTTCTAAAATGGATTTTACTGTTTCTTCGTCTATACCAATATTGAGTAGTTTATCGGTGTGCATTTTATTGTTTAAAACGGCAATTGTATTGATTAAAGCCCCACCACCAGCTGACCTTCCATATAAAACCACTTCTTGGCAACGTTCTTCTTGAATAATTTGTTTGAGAATTTGCAAAGGGGGAACAAGTTC
Organism: Parachlamydiales bacterium; assembly: GCA_016463375.1. GTDB lineage: Bacteria > Chlamydiota > Chlamydiia > Chlamydiales > JAEMRK01 > JAEMRK01. The sequence goes on from JAEMRK010000022.1 coordinate 923, forward strand.
ATTGAAAGAACCAAAGGCCATTTCGTGAGCTTCTTTACCACCTTCCATTAATCCCGCATCGGGAAAGTCAAAGCCTACAAAACGATTAGGTAAATTAAGACCATTTTTAAGTTTAGCTGCCAATTCTTTAGAGCCACCATAGCCGTGAAAACAAATGATAGGGGGGCATTCACCTTTAATATCTAGTATTGTCATAATCTTCCAAATTATACAGCTAAGAGACCTTCCATTCCTTCTTTAGCAAGAAATTCATCATAATTTCCATCAAAAAATAATATGCGATCTTCTTTAAGAATTAATAGTTTGTTTGCTACTTGTTGAACAAAATGCCTATCGTGACTCACAAACAAAAGCGTCCCTTCAAATTTTTTCAAAGCCTTAGCTAACGATCCTCTAGCTTCAATGTCTAAATGGTTTGTCGGTTCATCGAGTAATAAGACATTACGTTGATCTAAAACCATTTTAGCAAAAAGCAAACGAGTCATCTCTCCACCACTTAAAGCAGATAATGGTTTATTGAAGTCATCTTTATGAAATAGCATTTGTCCAAGTGCTTTGTAAATGACATTCCAATCACCAATGCGTGATGATTCCATCAGCCAGTTGACAATCGATTGGTCAGTCACATCGATTGAATCTCTTAAATTTTGTGCAAAATATGAAAAGCTTGTATTTTGACCCCATTGATAATGGCCAAGGTCAGCTTCAAGCTGACCGACAAGAATTTTCAATAATGTCGATTTACCACGACCGTTCCGCCCTAAAATGGCAATCTTATCGTGCTTTTGCACTTGAAATGTCACGCCTTCTAAAACAGTTTTATCACCAAATATCTTTGCAATATCTTCTACAGTTAAAACTTTTAAAGCGCTGCGCGCTTTAAATTTAAATTGGAAGTGGGGAGTTTGTCTAGAAGAACTCTCAACGTTAGGCATCTCGATTTTATCAATCATTTTTTCGCGAGACATGGCTTGTCTTGATTTACTTGGTTTATATCGAAAACGCTCGACAAAACTTCTAAGAGTTGCGACTTTTTTTTCTAAATAATCCTTCTCACGCAATTTCTGTTCCATCGTTCCTTGTTTTTGGATGAGGAACTGATCGTAATTACCTACATAGTGTCGTATTTCACTGTAATCAAGATCAAATATATCGGTTGCTAAGTGATTCAAAAAGTCTTGGTCGTGAGAAATAAAGACTAATAATCCTTTAAAAGTATCGAGCACATATTTTTCAAGCCAAGCAATGCTTGAAATATCTAAGTAGTTTGTCGGTTCATCCAATAGTAATATATTTGGGTCATTGAATAGCGTTTGAGCAAGAAGTACTCGTAGTTTCATACCACCAGATAAAAAACTCATTGGCTTTTCATGGTAGATCTCAGGAATACCAAGACCCACCAATAACGCTTCCGCTAATGCTTCTGCTCTATAGCCATCTTCATCTGCTATGATGTCTTCTAATTCCGATAATCTATAGTTAGATTTTTCACTAAGTGAGGGTTGACTGATGAGAAAATCTTTTTCTTTAAAAGCTTTCCATAAAGCTTCACGGCCTTGAAGTACAACTTTTATAAGAGGTACTTTCTCGTATTTATGTTGATCTTGTTTTAACCAACCAATTCGAGAGCCTTTGGCAATAGCGATGTTACCCTCAGCAGCTTCTTCTTCACCCATCAAAAGCTTTAAAAAAGTGGTTTTACCGCTGCCATTAGCACCAACGATACCGTATCTGTGACCTTTTGATAATTGAAGGCAAGCTTCTGCAAACAAAAGCTTTGGGCCGTAGTTCATCGATAGATGATCGACGGAAATCATAATGACCAACTTTTCTTAATTTTAATTAATTAATATTACAAATGGTGAAGTTAATTGTCTAACAAGAATGATTTAATTTATAAAATATTACGTACGGCACCAACACCATAATAAGATTCTTTAACATTAAAACTAACAACAAAAATTTCAAAATATTGGATAAAATATCGTTAGGAAAGCGATCCAATGAATCGTTAAGGCACGTCATATGAGCTCTAAATAGTTTTAATGATTTATGAAAAATTAAATAATAAACGATTATAAAAAACTAGCTAAAGCAATATAACGTTAAGGAATTTCTTTTACCGCAGCCACTCCTAGATAAGTTGTGGAAACGTAACCGCTACCATATCCTATATAATTTCTTTCGAGGAAATCATCTTGGTAAACAGAATAAGATCCTATGTTGTAAGTGCAAACGTTTTGCTCTTTTTCAATTACAGTTAATTGAGTGTA
>JAEMRK010000022.1:3295-26951 GCA_016463375.1 Parachlamydiales bacterium
ACAAGAAAATTCTTACTTAATTCATCAGCCTTTTTTAGATCTTGCAATTGGGCGTTGTGGAAATGGGGCGGTATTGTTAAAAGAGTAATTCCTGTTCCATTGACTACAGGGATAGATGACAACATCTTATGTAGTATTGGTATTGCTTTGACTTTGTTAATAACATGAAATTGCTCTAGGTCAATATTGAGCGCATTAAGATTTACATATTTTCTATAAAACTCTTTGTCAATGATTCTAAGGTTTGTAAATATTGACGTTAAATCAATATCTTTCCAAAAATGATCTTGATTGATCACAAGATTAAAACGCTTGCAAACACTACATGCTTGAAAAGCATTTCTATATGGTAAAAACTTCAAGATGTCGCATAACCTATCATTAGTTATGCGATCCATTGTATTGTTAATTCCAGTCATGGATTCCTTGAATAGTGTTAAGTTTAAAGTGTTATTAATTAATCTCTCTTACAGCCGCCACACCCGAACAAGTAATAGAAACAATGCCGTTTGAATAGCCTAGATAATTTTTTGTGTATTCACCTAATTCTTCAGCATATCTCGAGTAGGATCCTACAGTGTAAGTTTCAACATAATTTTCTTTTAAAACAACGTGTACTTGAGTGAATCTTGATACAGTACTATCTTTTTCAAGACCGTACTCATCTACAAAAACCCAATTTGTTTCGTCTTCATTACTACTCAAGTAAACAAGTAGAGCTGCTTCAGAAAAATTTGGAGGTCTACAAGAAAATTGTGAAAGAATTTGTAGTTGTTCTGCAATAGTTTTTTCAGCCGTATGATCAACAATAGAGTTTGTAATAGCTACAGTATAGCTATCAATTAGCGTATTACCATGAATTTCTAGATTGAACTCAGGAATCTCTTTAATGATGAAATAATTATTTATTTTATCGGCTTTTAATAAATCTTTAAATTGTGAGTTACAAAATTTTGGAGGTAATGTTAACAGAGTTATTCCAGTGTCATTGACAATTGGTATTGAGGAAAACATTTTATGTAAGATAGGCATTGCTTTGAGTTTATCAATAGTATGAAACTGATCTTTATTAAATCCAAGAGCATTCAAATTTACATATTTTTCATAAAACAATTTATCGATGATTTTTAGCTTAGGGAACAACGATTTAAGATCAAAATTATCCCAAAAGCTTTTATGAGATGAAATTCGTTTAAAACGTTTACAGGTCAGCATGGCTTTGATTGTATCGGTTAAAGCTAAGTATTTTAATATATTTTCTAATATTGGGTCTGGCAAATCATTAATTGGTTGAAATGTTGAAACATATTTATTGACTATATTAGTTTTTTCAACTGTTGACAAAATTTTTTCTCACATAAAAATTTATTAATTTTGAAAGATATTTTCACGAAAACTGCAATTTACAGATAACTCATAAATTTAATCTGATTAAAAAACGTGCTGGCACAAACTGTTTTTAAACCAATTCTATGAATTGAAAATTTTAAGAATAATTTGTTGGGTTGTTTTGATATCTAAAAGTTCCTGAATTTATTGTAGATCAAGGGCTGCTCCGCTGCCAAAAGTGACATTTTCATTATCGACTTCAAGCACTGTTATTTCTTTGCTACCGTAAGTACCAATAGTTAATTTCGAATTAAACCTATTCTCAATGTGAGTAAAACCAGCCCCTTTACTATTATCAAAGGGCATTTGACCATCTTGACTTAGTACTGAGAGAGCTGCAACTTCAATTAAGGTCGGCATTCTCAAATGACTTTCTAATAGCATTGATTTCTGAGCCGTTGTGTTGAGCTTGGGCGACCAATCTAATACATTTTCTGTAAGACAAATCCAATACGATTTATTAATAGGCTCATCTTCTCCTTGAAAATTTGGCCTTTCCGTAAACTGAAAATTCTTTAAAGTCATTGTTTTGATTTTTTGATAAGTTAATCCTTGTGGTATTTTCAAAACTGTAACTCGATTGGATGGCTTAATCTTTTCATAAAAATGCGTTAATTTAAGAGTTGTTTTTTTTACATTTAGTGAGGCATCGATTTTTAAGTTTAAATTGGTGTGCTTATTCCAATGATTTTCATCATAGGTTTTCAAATTTGGAAATCTCTGTTTTAAAATTGTATTCCATACTACATCATCGTTGCCCAAACAATGCCATTGCTTACAGACTCTTAAACAAATGCATAAATGTAATGGATGCATTTTTTTGAGGATCTCTTTAATAACATCTGCAGGTAGATCTTTTAAAGATACAATTGGTTTTGAAACGAAGACAGTTTTATTATTATCAATTTTAGCAGTCACAAATTTTATTCCACTTCGTTAGAGATTCCGTGGCGCGTTTTTTCCCAGTAAAAAGGTTTTACGAAAAGCTGCCACAAAGCTTTATAAGCTGCAAGTGAATGTAAAACCCAGTAAAAAGGAGTAAGAAGTGTATAAAAAATGTATGAATAATACTGCCTTTTGAAAATACCTACCATGTTAAGGTATATGGCAAGTGCATTACCTATGATGACACTAAGCAGGGCAATTGTTATAAAAATCTCAGTGTAGAAGTAGTTGACAAGTCCGACATTTGTTATGGAAAGCACTGAAAACGCGATCATGATTAGATTGGTTAGAAAGATTAAAACTGTTCCACCAATTAATAAATGAAAACTGATGAAGTTTTTGGCTCCTATTTCTTTCCACATTTTGATTGGGTGCCTTGTATTCACAAGCCATGTTTGCATGTAACCTTTAATCCAACGCGAGCGTTGACGTAGCCAATTGCCAAGAACTGAATTGGCTTCTTCAAAGGTTGTCGAGTTTATGATACCGATACGATAGCCTTTAACATTGCCGCGAATACCAAGGTCAGCATCTTCTGTTGTGTTAAAAGGATCCCAACCACCTATGTTCTTAAGTTTTTCTGTTTCAAAGTGATTGCTAGTACCACCTAAAGGTATTGGTAAATTCAATGAATCTAATCCTGGCAGCATATAATCAAACCAATATGAATACTCTAATGTAAACATACGCGTTAAGAAATTCGTGTTGCGATTGTAATAGTTTAAAGCTGCTTGGAAACAGAGGAATTGCCCCTTACCTTCTCTAAAAGCAATGAAGCTTTTTTTTAGCTGATCTGGATCGGGTCTATCTTCTGCATCATAAATCGTTAAATATTTACCTTTAGCAAAAAACAGACCAAAGTTACAAGCCTTCGGCTTTGTTTTTGGTAAACAATGAGGGATGATGAGAAGGCGAAAATGAGCAGGGGGATTTGATTTTTTTAAAGCGTCTAAAGTGCTTGGGTCATCTTCTTCTAGTAAAATAATGATGTCGAGTTTATGTGCAGGGTAATCTAGAGCTGCTAAATTTTTAGTGAGCTGTGCTATAATTTCTGGTTCTTTATAAACTGGGACTAGTACTGAATAAATAGGCAGTTCATCGTCTTTAAGAGATTCTATTTGTTGATTTGATATATCGTGAAGCATAGATGATTTACTACCGCGAATAGATATCCACAGCTTAAAGAAAATCGATGCTATGCTGAGAAGTTGAAACGTGAATAAAAATAACCCAATGACAAGGGCTGGGTAGTAAGCAATACCTAGTAATGTTAGTGCGCCACAACATGATAAAAAAATGAGTTGATTTCTCGATATAACATAAATGGCTGAGTTAGCTGGTGATCTATAAAATAAACCATTCTTTGCATCATCAACTAGTTGAGTTTGATAAATCGTTTTAAGAGCCTTTTCAAAGTCTCTTGGAGTGACAAGTATCGGGTGAAGAGACGTTGCAGAATAAGTCGTTTTTAAAAAAATCTCGACGTTTTCATCTAAAGGATTTGTTGTATAAACAGTTAAAATTTGACCATCAAACTTGTAAGGAATTATTCCTTTGTCTTTAACATCAAAAAAAGAAGTTTTTTCAAGAAGGGCAGCTTGCTGCCCTTCAATGATTTTTAGACCATTGGTTTCCAAAGGCATGTTGTGAGCGATAGCCATGCCTTGGTAGAGTTGATAGGGGGAGATCAACCCTAAAGTATTTAAAATCCATCCAAAATCTTTTTGACTGAATTGTTTAAAACTAACAGCTCTTGCAATAATGGCTTCATTAATAAAATTCAGCCCTTTTAAAGCTTCAGCCAATTTTTCTTCATTAGAATCTAAACCAGAGGCTGGCACAAAGCTCATAACCGTCTCCTGTATTTTCGCCCCATAAATCTTTATATACGCCAAATTCAAACGTTTTAGTGGGTGTTAATTTATAATTTAAACCCGCATAAGCTTTGACTAGACGGTATTGAGCTTGTACTTCGATGTTATCACTTATAAAAAAGGGCTCTTTATCTTTTAAGCCCCATTCTGCTTTAATCATCCAACTAAAAGAGACAGCTTGATAAATCGGATATGAACCCAGGTATTCGGCTCGAAGTTGATCGGAGGGGTATCCCCAATAATGTCTGTAATAAAAATTAAATTCTTGCCAGCCACCTAAAACCTGGTGACCGCTCAAGAATCCCCACTGAAAACCTGTTCTGCCATATCCCAAAGGTAGAGGATCATTCGGTGAATATGCCCCTGGAATGATCAATAAGTTTTGAAAAGATAAAACATTCAAATTACCATACCGAACAAGTTCGGTGTTTAATGCAAATTCGATATCAGTAAAACCGTGATTATTTAGAGATCCTTGAGTTATAAAATCAAAATACGTTTGCAAAGTAAAGTTGCTAGCGTCTGTGATGCCATATTCAGCAAAGAGGTTAATTTCTCGTTTCAGAAAAGGATTGTTTTGGATTTGTCTGTGTCCATTCATATCCCAGTAATGTTCTGCTTTATAAAATGAAAACTGAGTCGACAAAAATGTGTTATTTTTGCCCTTAGCCCAGGCCAGTGCAGATAATGGTAGAGACGACAATAGCAATAGGGCAGCGATAATATATTTTAGGCGGTTAAACATTGCCTTTAGCTCCTTTCAGATTAACTGCAATATGGTAGATAATAATGATAAAAAAAAGTGTAAGTATAGCCATAAAGTATAATCGGTATTTATACCAGACACCTTTAAATGTTATAGTGTCATCGTACGTGACGACAAGTTGTTTGTTCGTTTCATAACTGGTCGTTCCAGTTTCCACAAGTGTGACTGCAACAGATGCGGCTTGCCTTTTTAAATTATTCAAAGTTGTCTCTGTTACTGGAAAATCAGCTTCAGGATTGCTGGAGTGTATGGCTAAAATAGGTTTTTTACGATTGCGATCGAGTTGCCATAACCAATAGGGTAAGCTTGTTGTTTTACTATCGAATAAAATTCTTTTAGTAATGGGATTTTCAAACTTAAATGAACCCTTACTTAAATTAATGGGCAAATTTTTATAGAGCTGGGTTTTATTAGTAATTAAAACAATGTAGTCAAATTCATTCCATATGGCTTTTGAATAACTTTCTATAGGCAATGTTTGTAAATTTTTGGCATTAGAATTGATTTGTTCCCAAAGCTGAGAAAAAGTTTTAACGAATGAAGAGTTGATATCATCAGCGAATAATCCAATTCTTCCCCCAGAAATCATTAAAAACTGGGTGATATTTCTTAAAGGTAATGCATATTTGTACCATGTAAAAAATGATTGAGACGCATTAAAAGAAATTGCAAACCCATCTGGCAGTCCATCTTGACCATTGGCTAAAGTTGCACCAAGTGAAATGCTAATAACGTTACCTTCATTGAATAAAATTTCGCGTGGTATCGAAAATATTTTTTTGATCGAATTCAATAACATTGTTCCCAAAAACTGCTCATTACAAGTCACAGTCACAATAGCTGACCGATTAGCTTCTTTTTCAAGCATGAGAGTCAATTCTAAATCGTCGGGAACGCCTTGTATTTCATACAGATCAAATACGATATTTTTTTTATGATCGGCCAATGTTAATGTGAAATTTGTATCGGTAAGGGGCTTTTGATACCCATTTAGTAAACCATTCCAGAATGAAAGGACTAATATGAACAAAGGTATTGTGCGCATCAATTATCCTCTAATCCATAAATCGAATAATGCTCATAATCACTGATTACTTTGTAATTCTCGGGCATTTTGTATTGAAGCCATTGACTCAAGAAATCATCATTAGTATTTTTAGTCCATAATAAGTAGGGAGTAAAAAGTTGAGGATTTGAAATAGCAGATGGAAATTCAAATTCATTAGGCAATAAAAAACGTGCGGGATCTTGTGTGAAATAAATTATTCCATAATTGACGTCATCATTGCAGAGTATACGCCCAGGTTTCATTGCCAAAATGTAATTGGCAATAGCTTTTTGTTCATCAATTGGTGCCGATGTTCTCAAAACTCCATACATCTCTTTTAATTGAACTAAAAGGGGATTGCCAGGACTGCTGTGGAAGAAAAACCCATAACATAAACTTATACACAAGCTTCCTGCCATTACCTTCTGCAATAAGGCGGTGAGCTTAATATTTCCTAATATGACCATAAAAAATAATAAAGCCAGCGCAGGTAGCTGAATTGTAAAATTGTGCCAACGCATTGATACTGCTACGATAATAAATAAAATAGGGAAGAGGTAAATTAAAATTTGCCCAACGCTTTTTTTTTGTCTGATCATGCAATACAAGCCAATCCAAAACGGCAAAAATATAGGAGAGGCAAGCATTAAATATTTAATTACAAACCACAGAGTGTACCAAAAATTCGAACCTGCAGTAAAAATTTGCGCCTCTGAATAAAGTGTGCGCGATGTTTTTAAATAAACATTATTAAAAAGCCTTGAGATTTGTTCTGTGTAAATATAACAATTCATAACGGCGAATAAAAAAAAGATCACAATTAAAAATAGGCTCATAATCCACGAGCTAAATAATTTGTAACCTAGCTTTTTAATATGAAGATACAGAGCAAAAATTATGAGTACGCCATAAGCTAGAGTCGTCAGATCGCACAAAACAAGAAAGCCATTGATTAAGCCACAAAGTAACAAAGACATCGTGTCGTCTTGAGACATGTAACGGCTAATGTAATAAAACGAAATCGTTAACAAAAAATAGTAGAGGTAAAGACAGTAGTGAACAGATCCTAAAAAAACAAAGCACGGAGAAAAAAACAATGTTGTAATGCATGACCAAAATAACAACGGGGATAGATTTGCACGCTTTAGAAAAACAGACAAAATCGAAATGCATAAAGCTGTACTCATGATTTGCGCAACGATAGGACTGTAGCATAAAATTGTGATTAGAAAAGGTAGTGTTGGATAGATGATGGGCATATTATTATCGATCGCAGCGCCTCGATAGACAATAAGCGTTTTTTCTCCCAAATACAAATTGAGCGGGTTATATATACCAAGATGTTGAAGACCTAAAATCAATAATAAGAAAAAGACTAAAGCAGCAACAAATAAAAAAAAGGGACTAGAAAAATTAACGCGCTGGAGCGCCATAGGCTTTCACCTTTTTTTCCAAAATCCATATATTTTTACCGTGATCAAAAGCGTATTCAACTTTATCTAAGTTGATTTTTAAAAGATAAAAACCAAGCTCTTTAGTTTCCATTGCATTGCTTTTTGATGTTAAATGATTTAATTGTTCAATTCGTTTTGGATCAATTTCTTTTCCACCATATCTAAAAACGAGCCGTATAAAATCTTTTTCTACAACCATATCAACTTCAATCTTCTGATCCGTTTGATTGTTTAAAGATTGAGTAATTGCCTCAGTGATTATTTCGATAACGCAAGATGCAATCTGAAACGCGTCTTTGCTATCAATCATTGCTTCAACGCAAATCGCTTGCACGCTTGAGCGCACAAGGTGCGCTTCTTCAATTCTATTTCTTATGACAAAAGAGATTCTGTTTGAAGAATCCATGTTTACTTCCTTTACCGTTAGGATTCTTCATGGCCGATTAAATAAATGATCGCCGGTTTTTTAGTCCGGTTTTTCAAAGTAAAAATCCCTTTTAGATTATCACTTTGCAATGCCTTTAATGTTGTAGTACCAGTTACAGTTGTCACTTGTAATTCACCCTCTTTAACAAATAGATGTGCAGGGTGGTTAATTTCATTGAGCAAAAGTTCTTCACCCTCATTAATCTCAAACGTAACTATACCTTCTTTACGAAGTTTCCCTTCTAATTTTGCAGCAAGTGCTTGTAAATCGCGCATTTTACAAGATGAACCACGCTTGATGATTAATGTCTGAGTATCAGTCGATATAAAGATGTGATTATCTAAATCAATCGAGCCTACAATATTTTTTGTTGTATAAATGAAAGAATTTTGAGCATTAATTTCTATTGCATTACCGATGATGACATTGCCTCTTTCATCTTTATCTAACCATTCATAAACGGAATCCCAAGAGCCAATATCAATCCACTGAGCATTTAAAGGAATCATTGCAATTTTTTTAGCTCTTTCAAAGATGGCGTAATCAATTGAGATGTCTTTAATCTTTGCAAAGTTTTTGTACATCTCATCGTAACCTTTTTCCATCCATTCAAAGATTTCGGGTTGGAAATCTTTGAACGCTTGCCACATAGTTTCAATTGTGAAAGCAAATATACCGGCATTCCAAAAGTATTCACCTGTTTTTAAAAAGGCTTCTGCCTTTTTTTTATCGGGTTTTTCTACAAATGTCTCTAATTCATACCCATCAATATGAGTTAACGGATCTTTAACATGTAAATAGCCATAACCAACTTCTGGCCTGGTTGGTTTAATGCCGAATGTGACTAAGTATCCTCGTTGTGCTAATTCAACTGCATCATTGATATGACTCTTAAGGGCTTCTTCTGGTTCTATATGATGGTCTGATGGAAATAGAAATAAGACAGTATCTTTGGCCCACTTTTCTTTTTCGACAGCGTGTACAAGTGTTAGCGCTATGGCAGGGGCAGTATTACGACAATCAGTTTCTGCAATAATTTGATCATTAAGATCGACACCGACGATTTTTGCTTGCTGGCGAGCCAATTTTTCATAATTGACATTCGTAACGACTAAAATTTCTGACGGGTCACAAATATGTAAGCTGCGTGTTAAAGTTTGCTGGTAAAAAGAGGGGCGGTCGCCAAATTGCAAGAATTGCTTTGGGCAGTTTTTAGTTGATAATGGCCATAAACGTTTACCAGAACCACCAGCTAATAAGATAATTTTGTAGTGCATGCAAATTCTGTTTTTTGTTTTTCAACTCATAACAGATTTGTAACTTTTAACACTATTAAACTTTATTTAAATGACAGACTGCATGCGTGGCTGCAATAAATCCTGTTGTCCAAGCATTTTGAAAATTAAAACCACCGGTGACGCCATCGATGTTAATGATTTCACCAGCAAAATATAAGCCGTTACAGATCTGACTTTGCATCGTTTTAAAATCGATTTCTTTGCAATTAACACCACCACATGTAACAAACTCTTCTTTATTAGTCGTTTTGCCCTCAATTTGAAAGCTATCTTTAATGAGTTTTTCAGATAAGGCAATGAGTTTTTTTTGCGCTATCTCGCCAATGCGCGATTGCGGTGCAATGCCACATTGCAAAAGAAAACTCTTCCATAAATTTTTAGGGAGATCAAAGAAATTTTCACTTATGGAAGATTTACTATTTTGTTTAAGAGTTTGCAATATATCATTAACTGTCATGTTGGAAAGCCATTGTATAAACAATGTTGCCTTATAATCTCTGTCTGCTAAAAATCTAGCGGCCCACGCCGACAATTTTAAAGCTGCAGGCCCACTAAACCCAAAGTGAGTAATTAATAAAGGTCCAGTTTGAGTAAGCTTTGAGTCCTTAAAAGATAAAGTGACTGGGTTGACTGCAATGCCACTGAGTTCTAATAACGGCGATGTTGGTACATTAAAGGTAAATAACGAGGGTACAGGGGCAATAATGTCATGGCCAAGACTTTGAGCTAATTGATGACCATCGGCATTACTACCTGTTGCCAATAAAATCTTTTTCGAAAAGAGCGTATGGCCATCTTTTAGATTTAAACAAAAGTTATCATCTTGCTTTACGATCGATAACACTTTTTGGCGAGTAGCTATCTCTACATTTTGTTTGTGGCATTCGTTTAATATGCAATCGATAATCGTTTCAGACGAGTTAGTTGTCGGAAACATCCGACCATCACGCTCAACTTTTAACATTACACCGCGAGACTCAAACCACTGGACTGTATCTTCTGCTGCAAAACGATGAAAGGGACCTAACAATTCTTTATTACCGCGAGGGTAATGTTGAATCAATTTTTTTGGTTCGAAACAAAAATGTGTGACGTTGCAACGTCCGCCGCCTGAAATTCTCACCTTTGAAAGAAGAACAGCACTTTTTTCAAGGACTAGCACGGTAGATTTAGGATTTTCGATTTTAGCGTTAGCTGCAGCAAATAATCCAGCTGCCCCTCCACCAATAACGATTAAATCATAATGATTAAACTTCATTAATTGCAGACCAATAAATTTTTATTAATAATTGATTTTACAACAAAATTTACTAAATAAACAAGGGTCCATTACTTTTTAAAAGAATTTTCAAATCCAAACAGAGCAAATCCACCACCTGAGTGAATAATTAAATTCTTTAAATTAGAATTTACATGTTGTTTTACAAAGTAAAAGAGTTTGCCCATGTAAATAGGGTCGATAAATACGCCCTCTTTTTTAATAAAATCTTTGATAAATGTGATAAGGGTTTGGTTAACAGAACCAAAAGATTTGGCATTTTCACTTAAATGAAGCGTGAAATTCTGAGGTTTGGGGCATGAAATGCCCATCCACTCTTCAAATTCTGCATGCCACTGCCATAAGTTATCCATAAACTCTTGTTCATTACCAGCAACTAGTAAAATATGAATGTGTGTTCTTTTTTTGAGATATGCAAAACTTAATAGCAGAGCGATTGCTGAAATACCGGTACCTGAATCGCAATAAATAGTGTCATAGTCAACTTTTTCCAAATCAAGTGTCAGGCTCATAGATCCTATTAATGAAGGAAATAAGGCTCCGCCTTCAGGAATGACAATAGTATTGCTCTTGTTTTGCGCATACTTATCAGCTAAAGCATTGACATTTGGCCAATCTTGCCTAGAAATCCAATGCATTGATTCTTTAGTAATCAAAAGATTTAACAAGAATTGATTACCTAAAAGCTCATTATGTTGAGATCCCCTTAAGAAGAGTGTTGGTTTAATGCCTCGTTCAATTAACAGTTGGCACAATCCAACCAAGTGGTTGGATTGTGCTCCGCCAATTAAGACAGCTTCTTGAACTTTTAAGTTTTGAAGATAGGGCAGTAAAGTGCGGTATTTGCGCATCTTAGAACCAGATATACCGAAACTGAGTTCGTCATCTCTTTTAATGTCTGCAACGATTGTATTTAGAGGGTGTATGCGCGATTGCCAAGGTAATAAGTCCGTTGGATAAGATGATATTTTTTGATGGAGTAATGTCAAAATTAATCAAATCCCTCGTAGTACAATTCAGTTTTAATCTTAAGGTCTATTTGATATGAATCATCACGATTTTTTGATAAAAACTGATTGCGTTCTGCATCAGTGAATGATGACATGGCGCAAGCCATAAAAACGTCTAAGTTATCTTTAGAATAAATTTTTTGCCAAATCTGGGAGCATTGTTCAAGGGCTTTAAATTTTTGGGATGACGTTGTTAATTTCGAGAAAAATTTCAAAAAGAAATTGGGTTTAAGAGCATAAAAGGATTTCGGTTCAATTGTTGTAAATACTTCTAAAAAGAACATCCATCTAAAGGCACTAATCAAACGTGGGTTTTCAGGACTTAAATGTTCGATAAATGTATTTTTCCAAGTTTCATTGGGTTTTTGTGGTAGATGTGATGAGCGTGACAACAAACTTATAAGTGAACTTGATCCATCTTTAATAACGGATTGTTCTAAAGAAATGGTCTTTTGACCAAATGTTTTAAAGTAAGGTAGATCAATTATATCATCAAAAAGAGTATCTATCTGATCTCTATCTAAACGTTGTTCAAGAATATCATATAAAAAATGCGCTGGTATTTTGTCGGGATCCTTAACAAATTTTTTAAATATTCCATTGAGCAATTCAAATAAATCCAATTTAATTACAGTGACTAGTAGTTCTTGGCAATTGTTCATCCTCTGCGAATTAGCATTTTGATTTAAAAAATATGACTCGAGATTAGTGGAGAAATTAGGAGTTAGAAATAATCCTAATTGCTCATCATCTGATAGATTGCATTGAAATATCTTAATCCATTGAGCGATTTTACAATCGCGTTCTGGTATAGAGTCATTTTCAAACAAATACACTAAAACATCGATGATACATGCATTTGTGACATGATCTGGTAATTGGGTGGAATTAGACATTAAGTTTAAGGTTTTTAATGCCGAATCTGTGCGTTCATCACAAGCCAACTGGATAATGTTTTTACGTGTGAATGTTAGGTGTAATGCTAAATGAAAACTTGTAATATCTATTTCATTTCTTTGAAATCCCTTAAGTATAAAATGGTTTATAGACCCTTTATGTTCTCTTAATAATGCACACAATTGTATGGCTTTGGTTTTGTCGGCATTCGTCAGAAGCTGACTTGGTACATTTTTTAAGGTGTTAATAGCCCGAGACTGTAATGGTTTTGAGGCATGAGATGGAGAAGGAACTTTAAAAAAGGACGTTTTATTAGAGCTTTGCGATGATTTTAATAAAGGTTGTTTTGAAAAAAAAGAGGGAAGGATGGCATTCATAATATTTCCAATAATTGGGCAGTAATTGGAAATATTAAACAGCATCCTTACCTAAAGTGGCAACATCAATTATGACTTAATTGTCTTTGTTTCAATATAATCAGAAAGAATAGGAAGTTGATTTTGGCATTCTTTGATCTCAACTAATATTTGCTGAGATCTGATAGGATCTTTAAATTCTGATGTCATTAAATCCATGACATCTTTCCTTAATTTAATCACATGCATTTGTAGTTCTGTATGTCTAACAAGAGCTACTTCTAAAAAATTTCGATTAAAAGTTCTTAAACAAGATTGGTAAAATGGGTTATCTAAAGATTTGATAAGGATTAGCATTTGAGTCATGTAAGATAATCGCGACTCTAAAGGTAATTCATTGTTATTTAATATTGAACGAATTTTGGCTAAATCAATAAGTTTTGCAGCCTTTAACTTATTTTTAAATTGAGGCATTAATTTAAAAACTTCTTTGGATTGTATAATGTCGGCCGTATCAGATTCATTTAATTCATAATGAATTAAATTTTGCGCTTCAGTTAGACCAACAATTTCGTTATGTTCCTCAGAACTTACCAGCATGGCCTTAATAAAAATTATGACTTGAGGATATGTATAAGGAAAGACTTTGAATAGTTGTTTCCAATCTTCAAAAAATTCGCGAGCAGCATTAAATTGTTTAGTTGCACAAAGGAAATTTAAAATAATTGATCGCGCTAAATATGATCCAATAGGGTCCTTCACCGAAAAATTTAATAGGGCTAATCCATCAATGTTTGCTTGCTCTTTTAGTTTAGGATTGGTTCTTTCTGTTAAACTTAAAGCATTACCATAGTTAAGTAATTTTCGATAGAAATTTACTCCTGTCGTTTTAAATTCATTTCGAGTAGTTGGAAGTGGTGAATTATTTAAAAGGGTTATGAAATTTGATGTGAAATGATTTGTACATGCTACCAAAACATCTTCAATAATTTCTTTATCAAACAGTTCATGATTTTTTACAATTGTATCGAACGAAATGTGTATATTTTCGTTAGTATTAGCTAATTTGACTAAAATATCAGAAATAAATTTCTTAAATTTTAATGTATTACCAAATTGTAGAGTTGTTGTGTCTAAAGAATTAATCTTACTAAGATTAACATCTAAAAATCTTGTAATCCAAGAAATGTCATTTCCGTTTTGAATTCCATTAAATAATTTAGAGATAATAACAGTCCAAAATTCAATACTTTCTGCACTGTTATTTGTAATGAACATTCTGGAGAGATGTTTGTTGTATAACATTAAAAAACTATCGAACCCAAAATGCTTTAATGAGTATTTAAATTTAAGAGTTAAAGCTTTACAGTAGAGTGATTCATTTTCAAAAGCTGGATATATGTAATCCAGCCATAGGTTAAATGATGTAAATAATTCTTTTTCTAATTTTAGAAGATTCTCTAAATTATTGGTATTAGCGTTGAACTTGGAATTTATATTTTGAAACTCTACAGAACTTTTCATGAACAGAATAAACCATTCATTAATGAGAGTTTTCTGCGGGTAAGTTAATAGATTTTTATGTTCGACAGTACCTAATTCTTTTGTAACACGACCGAGTGTATTATTTATTAATAACATTAGCTTATTCAATTCGTGTTTTTTTAATGAAGTGTAGGTTAATCCGAAAGCTTCTAAATAGGTACACAGATTATTGAGATAACGATTTAATTCTTCACTTTTTAATTTTTTAGTTGTTTTTATGAGTTTATCAATTCCATTACTAATCCATTTAAATAAATATTCTTGAATTTGAAAGCTAAATGGATAATTAGATTTAATTAGTAAAGGAAGGATTTCTAAGATGATAGCATCAGTATCTTTGCGACGAGAAATGATTAATTCGGTGATGAAAATTTCAGCCCATTTACCAAATTCTTTATGTACTGAAAGCTGATCACAGGCTACTTTGACCATATCGAGTATATCTTTTGTTTTGGTTTCATCGTTTTTAGTTAAGATAGTACTAAATTGCTCATCTAACCATTTTGAATTTTGTTTTGTCATTTGTTGATGAAATAAAGCGGCTGTATTATTTTGATCTTTCTTTAAAGAATTGATCATATCCTTAGCATCTCTATCATTTGATAAAGTTTTGTTTTTCAGAGCTTTAGAAATCATTGATTTGGCAAAACTGTATAAATCAGGATATTCTTTAACGACTGTTTTAATCAAATTTAGTGCTAATTTTTCTTCTTGAATATTAGTAAAATGATTTTCCATCATAGCATCTAACATCATAAGAGCTGTTTTATGAATCATTGGATCTTTGGTGGAGTTGCAAATTTTTTGCAAGACACCAATGGATTGAACAGTTCTTGAAGACCAGAGGTTGAGAAGTAATGACTTGTCTGTTGAGATTTTTTGGTCTAATAAACTAATAATCCATTCCTCAATCACTTTTTTACCATATGTGGAATGAACCAAAAATTGGTTAATACTGATGATTTTTTCTTTGTCGTCTTGAATGATCAACTGCTTAAAAAGTTCTTTTTCAATTGTTGAGTCGTTTAAGCTGAACTTTGAATCGAGAGTTAAACCTAATAACTTAAACGCTTTCTTTGCCAATGGCAATTTAGCGTGATTAGGATCATCGATTTTGAAAGCAAGAGGCAAGAATTCCAAAATTTGTTTTGTGAAATCATGCGAAGGATTTATTTCGTGCATAATTAGTACAAGTTGTAAGCCAAGTTTGCTCGTCAAAGTTGAGTTGTACGCAGGTAAAGTTGTTATGTAAGCGTCTAACAATTTAGTAAATTGTTTAAAATCTTGTCTTTGAACAGAATCAACTAATAGAGGGAATCGTTTAATCCACTGATTCATTCCATCTTTTTCGATCCCAAAATCGTCTAATGTTATGTTGGTCGTAGATTCTGTAATGAATTCTTCCGATAGAGATTTAGAGCGTTTGCTTAATTTCTCAATCACTTTAGCAGAAAGATAGTCATGGGCTTCAATAGGGAATAGTCTGATCAAACGCCTTAGTATAGCAACATCATTGTCATCGTGAATTTCAACATTTTTGAAATATACTGCAGATAACTGGTTTTTGAATGGAAGAGAGCTGTCTTGATAAAGTTTTAGTAACTGCTTAAAATCTTCTAATGCATCATCAGAGCCTTCAAGCAAATCGACCCATGTTTGAGTAGTTGGAAAAGGTAGATAAAGAGCATATTTAATTTTATCAAAAGTCACTTTAAGACATGGCTTGCCGCCATGTTGACTTTCAGTCACGATAATATTAGTCATTAGCTTAGGATTTGTCATTACAATCGAAGCTATAATATTTAAAGCTGCCAAAATGGCTTTAGTATCTGAAGTATTGCTTATAAGAATTTGTCTGAATTGGTCTAAAAATTCAGAATGTGTTGAATCTAAATAGTGTGATAATAACGACGTTGTTTGATCAACAATTTCTGACCATTTTTTATTGTCTGCATGTCTTAAATGCGATCCTACAAGCAAATTCAATGCCATGTAAACGGGGATGGCATCGCTAAATTTATTATGGTCACCAATAAATTTTTCAAGTTCTATGATGAATTTTGTGTCAGCTGGATCGTAATTTTTTGATGCCCAATCAATATGTTCGCTTTCTAAATCTGGTTTAATGTCGATTGCACCTCTTGATAACTCTAAATAATATTTAGGATATCCACGGTGACAAAGATTAACATTTAATCCATTTAACTGATTATTTTTTAATTCTAGGATAACTGTTTTGAGTTCTGGACCTTTAGAAGCAAATACAGCCGTTTTTTCTGATAACGATTCGTCAAAGTAAATTGCTAAAGCATCTTTATTGTGTAAAAATTCTCTTTCAGAAAACGCAATCATTTTAATGTCTACAGCAGGTGAGCCACTTGTTTTGTTTCCATTATCAAATGAATACATAGACCAGGTGTCTTTAATTCCTTTAACAGGATTAGGAGACATATGAAGGCGGGCTTTTAAATAACTGGCTAAAATTTTTTGCTTTTGTCCGTCTTCTTTAATAATTGGTTGTTCGTTTTGAGTTAAAATATGATTAATGAACTTAAACATCATCTCTTCTACTTGATAACGATTGTCAAATGATCCAGTAAAACACCAATCGAAATCATTAATTTGATTTAATTTTTCTTCATTTTCCAGGTAGGTTTGGCTAGCAGAGCTACCGTGAATAAAGATGGAAGTAATTGACATATCGTATTTTTTACAAAATTCAATAAATTCCTTTATAAAATCACGATTTCTCATCTTTATTGAAGAATGAGCATCATCTTTACTACTTAAAATAACCGTACGGTTTAATATGGATTTTTTTAAAATAAGAGCTTGATTGTCAGTTAGTTCTATAGAGTCTTTTGGCAATTCAGATTTAACTTCTTTAACTTCAGTCACTTGTAACGATTTGGGTACAAACGCTTTAGCATTAGGATTTAAATTAACTGGAAGCATATTAGACCATTAAGTTATTAAAATATTGATTGATTATAACTTAATTTTTAATAAAATTCAATTAATTAATTTAATTCGAAATAGGACCACCTTAAATCAATATCTCCAAGATCAGATAAATAAACCTCTTTTAACCGTGGATTTTGTGCGTACTGAAATGTATGGAAAAAAATAGGAGCAACTACAGCTTCATCAATTAATAAATGCTCTGCATTTAATAATTGATGTTCGTTATGAGAAGTATCTTCTAAATATGAATTAATGAGGTCCTTATAGACAGGATTTTCCCATTGAGTTGAGTTGTTACCACCTTTAAATTGAAATACTTTTAAAAAGGTGATGGGATTGCGTATTCCATAGGCAACCCAACCAAGTCGAGATATTTGAAAGTCATGTTGGTCAATTTTATTTAAATAAACCTGCCATTCACATGATTCCAGATTAACACTAATGCCGAATGCATTTTTCCATTGTTGTTGAATAGCTTGGGCAATACGCCTGTGGTTTTCATTAGAGTTGAAAGAAAGTGTAATAGGGGGAAGTTGATCTTTGGTTAGTTTTAGCTCTTTTAAGCCTTGTTGGAATAAGGCTTGGGCTATTTCAACTTGGTTGTCTTTAATGAAATTCATTGAACTAGTATAAAGACCTTTTGGAACAAGTCCTGTAGCAACATGATGATGTGAAAAAAGATTTTCAACAATTTCTTGGCGGTTGATGGCAAGCGCAAAAGCTTGTCTCATATGCACATTGTTAAAAGGGAGTTTTTCTGTATTAAATTGATACCACTCAACACCTAAGATAGGCTGTTCTTTGAGAAGTTTTTTTTCTTTCAAAATAGGAACAATTTCTTGTGAGAATTGGTGGAAAGGAGCTCCAGTCCAATCGATATCTCCACTTTCAAACAACGAAAATTCAGTAATGTTGTTAGAAACCATTATAAGTTGAACTTCTGGCATTTTAACAATATCAGCATCCCAATAAAAAGGATTTTTTTTGATTAAAATTGAAACATCGTGTTTCCAATCCGATATTTTAAAAGGACCGCTACAACAAATTGTTGCTTGATCATGCCACCATTGGTTATTGCTTTGGGCTATTTTTTTACTGACCGGGAAGAATGTTGGGAACGCTAGAAGATCTGAAAAATAAGGATAGGCTTGTTCAAGATCCACCTCAAGTGTATATTCATCAATGAAGCGGATTGCAAGTGAGCTTTCTGGCAGTTCTTTTTTTTTCACTTTTTCGCCATTTTTAATGGCGTAAAGCATAGCAGCTTGAGGACTGACAAAATCAGGGCTTAGAACGGAGCTCCAACTATATATAACATCGTTTGATGTGATACGATCACCATTAGTCCAATAGCATTCACGTAGATGAATGCAATAAGTAAGACCGTTGTTTTTTGAAATGATTTCATCAGCTAGCGCTGGTATGATTGCGCCATCAGGTTGTCTTCTGCAAAGTCCTTCAAATAGCATCTTAACTACATTTGCAGATGATAAATCACTAACTGCACGAGGATCTAAAGTAATAGGCTCTTGCGTAATATTAAGCTTTAAAGCATCAACACTGTTATGAGTGCTGTTGTTAGAACAAGAGTTTAATAAAAATATTAAAACTATAATGAAAGAGTATCTTAGACGCATAGCTTGAAATTTTAAATTAATAAGCTTATTATTAAAATAAAAAACACATGGATTTGAAAAATGCTTAAACTTGAGACATCTCCAGCGTTTGGTTATGAAACAAAGAATTTTAACGCCGGAAATTTTTATTTAGACTTTATCCTCAACTGCATACCTAATTCTGGTTTGACGGCGCGTAATTGCATGCTTTTGAGTAACGCTTTTAAAGCCATGGGGTGCATACCAGGTTTGGGTGTGATCATAGGTATAGCTCGGGTTACTGCTGCCTTAATGATTTCTTCAAAAATCCTACCATTTAAACTTCCGCAAATAGCTCGCGGGTGCATGGAAATTTTATCTTGTTCACTTATTCTTGCAATCATTGATATGTCTGTTACTTATATGAGACGTTCAAAATCTCTGCATCCTCGGTAAACCCTTTTTAAATTAAATAGAAGAAGGCATTATAACTGATTTTAAATCAGTTAAAAAATGCCTTCGAAATATTTAGAATTGATAAAAGATTATCCAGCACTCGGTCCCAAAGGGGATGCAAGTCATGGTGAAATCGAACTCATTACAAATCTCAAAGATATCAAACAGATTGAAAATAGAACCAAACGCAAAGTTGGTATTATTGCTCAAGATGAGTATTGGATATGGCTTAATGATGCCGTAAAGTTTCCAGATGGTCATCAAAGTGTGTATGGTCGTATGCTTTGGAAAAGTGGTTTAATAGGAACTCCTGCCGTTGCTGTTTTAACAATGACAAACGATAATAAAGTGGTGTTAAATTGTAATTTTCGCCATGCGACAAGGTCATGGGAACTTGAAACACAACGAGGAGTTTGTCATGAAGGTGAAAAACCTGTTGAAACAGCAATGAGAGAGCTTGAAGAAGAAACAGGTATTTTAACAGATTCAATGATCTTTTTAGGCGATGCTGCAATGGATACAGGCATGACTAGTAGTGTTTTACCTGTTTATTTAGCCCGTGTCAATAAATGGGGGACCGTTAATAAAGAATCGAGTGAGGCAATAGTTTCAACACCTACTTTTTCAATTGATGAGATTAAATCTGCGTTAGCTGCTGGATATGTTTATTTACCTATTAATCAAAGCAATGTTAAGGTTTTCGTAAGAGATCCTTTAATAACTTTTGCTTTGTTTCAAGCAAATATAAAAAAATTGCTTTAGGATTTGAATGATGTGGAGATTGATACTGGTGGTATTGATGGGCTTATCTAATTTTTTAGTTGCTGAAGAAACAGATTTAAAAAAGATTCTTAGTGAAAAAAACATCACCATAATTGTGATGAGACATGGTGAAGCTATGCATAATCTAGACCAATTGATGACATCGTCGCTATCTCCAGGAATCAGTTTAACAAAAAGTGGTATTGAACAAATTGAATCAACAGCACAATCTTTAAAGGGTATACGTATTGATCATGTATTTGTATCGCCTGTATACCGTACATTACAAACTGCGCAATTACTTTGCCAATCTCTTGGTATATCACCCACTAACATTGAAGTTGAACCATTATTAAAAGAACAATATTTTGGTGTATGTGAAGGAAAAACGCTTCAGGAATACCGACAAATATTTAGTAAAAGTGAAGATGTATTTTTAGGATCTGCCGAAGGAGGCGAAAGTGGTGTTAGTCTTCATGAAAGGACTATGCTATGCATAGAATCTATTGCTAAGCGTTTTAATAATCAAACAATTTTGCTGATCACACATGGTTACAATAGTTGTCATATTAATTATTGCTTGACCGGATCATATGCATCGTCGCTAAAGCCAGCTAGTACAATCACATATTCACCATAATTTTCATTGAATATCCATTATGATAAAATTAATACGCAGCGTTGAAGTTGATCGAGTTAAAGAAGCGGCCATTGTTACGGGAGTTACTATCGGTGCATTAATAATTGGCCCTTTTGTAAGCGCTATAGCATTGTCAATTTTAGGTCCCAGTTATTTGGTTCACAAATACCAGGAGCGCAAGTTAAAAGACTATAAATTCTCTTTGCAAAATCAAAAGTATTCGCCCTATGGTAGAGAGGAATACCAAGATTTTAGAACTTGGAATGGTAAATTATGTACCGATACAAAATCAATTAATCAAGTCTGCCCAGATAAATTAGGCCAAGCATATATTCATGGTAGAATTCATAAAATTGCCAAAGATAAATTTAGTGAATCTAGAATGGCTTTTAATAACGAAGAGGATTTGAAGTGGCTTAAAGCCACTTATAAATGGAAAAAAAATGAAGTTTTAAAAAACAAAGAACTGGCAACTATTATTTTATTTGCAAAACTGCTGATCCCAGTCGTAGGGGTCTATTGGGCACTTTTTGCAACTCATTATCACAAAACAAAGCATTGCGAAAAATGTATTGAGAGTTTAGGAAAACGGTGGAATTGGAAAGAGGCTATAAAATTTCATCATAATACACTTGCCCTCAAGTTAGATAAGCAACCGTTGTAATGAAAAAAAAACGCGCAGCCATTATGTGTTCTCAAGGTCTTGGAGACGGTATTATTTACTCAATGATCGCCTATAATCTTTATCTTATAGGTTATGAAGTCACTGTATACTCTCAAAAGCTCTTAGGTCTTAAGAGTTGGTTTCCAAATCAAATTATAAAACCTTATGTGACAAAAGAAGAGTGGGATAATACTTTAAATCTTTATGATATAGTAGTCATACAACCAGGTGCTTTGCCCTATACCAAATTCCAGTTAATCCCAAAAACGTTGCCAAAACATGTTCTTTTCATGCACAACCATGAATTTGATTATAAAAAAAGCCTCGTTGCTAATTTGTTGGATGCTTTAAAGACGCGGTTTAAGTGCCAATATCCAACCCGTTATAACGGGATATCTCCGCCTCAAAACAGATCACCTGCTCGTTATTCAAAAAGAGTTGTCATCCATGCAACCAGCGGGGAAGAATTTAGAAATTGGCCTGTAAAAAAATATGAAGATATTGCTCGTTACATCACAAAAACAGGTTATGAACCTGTTTTTGTGATGTGTTCAAATGAGAGAAAAGAATTTTTAAACCAAAACCCAAGTTTTAAATATCAAGTTCCAGATTTTGCTAATCTCGATGAGTTAACAGGCTTTATTTATGAGTCCAAATATTTCATTGGTAACGATTCGGGCTTAGGTCATCTAGCATCGTCACTGGGCCTTCCAACAATCACTTTGTTCCATAGCCCAAAAATACGCCATTTCTGGCGTCCTGGATGGTCTAAAAATTATAATGTGTGCCCACTACCTATTCTTTTTAAATACAAATGGCAAAAACGTTTTTGGAAGCATTTTTTATTTCCATTTCAAGTCATTGATAAATTCAAAAAAATGATCGATAATAGTTAACAAAATTGAAGGTAGAGCCAACGAGCGACTGTATCTAAGTACACAGATAACGGAACTGACTTGGGAGGACTTTTACCAACTGTTTCGAGTTTAAAATCAGGACTAATTTCTTGCCTTAATGCAACATGTTGATAGGGGACAAACGGTTGATTCGAAAGTGCTAATATTGATTGAGGTTCAGGATTAGTTTCAAGCCATGCCATAATAGTATCTTTTGTATTAGCTCGAGTGTTATCTTTATGAGCATTAGATATAATAAATTTTAGATCAAAAGGCTCGAATTGTTCTAACAATTCAGTGATCTCTGCACTAGCAATAGGGCATCCAGTTATAAAGATCGCATTTTTCCAACGAATACCCTGTTTAATTAGTGTCTCAAGATGTAATATTCTCTCTACTAAATTTTGTTTTGAAGCGCCGTGAATTAATAAACAGTCGTAGTTTGTTGACGTTGGATAAATGGTATCAACAAACCCCATCTGTTGTAGACACATTAAGATTTGCGGCTGATTTTCAAAAACGGTTTCGACCATATCCCAACGCTCAGTGCCCTTTGGTCTTAACCACTGCTGTTGAGTTTTTTCAACAATGCATTTTAATGTGCCGTCATGCTCAATGTTTAGTAGTTTTAATAATTTTTCAAATGGTTCTTGTATTGGCCCAAGAAATGATAGGTCAGTTGGTAATGAATCAGGCATTTGTAACTCGCTAAATTATAAGGTATATGAGTGTAACATTATCATCCTTACCTCCAGAGATATTTTACGCAATTTGTTCGAAATTAAATTTAAACGATATTGCTGTTTTTTCAAGAGTTGATAGGAGATGTTATACTTATATTAACTGCTTTTCGCACTACTGGAAACCTATTTGGCTAAAATGCTCTAATACAAATCCAAGTATTAATGATGAAAGTGATTTTTATAAAAAAAATTTAAACACCGCTCATCGTATAGCTAAAATGGTGATAAAAGGTTTGTTACAAGGCAATATTTTTAACATACCTCCTCACTGTGCCAATATTGAAGAATCACCGCAACTAACAGGAGAGTATTCCTTGGTAGAAAATTACGCTAAAAAAACTAAAATTGTTTTGTGTATGGAAGGACATTATGTTACGCAGATGGCTTCACAACAAACTGTTTATTATATTTTAAATATTAAAGATAATAAGCAACCTCAAACACTGTTAAAAGAAATTATCATCGATACAAATGAAAACTTGTCCTTGTCATTCTAGTTTAGATTATGAGAAATGCTGCAAACCATTTCATGATGGCATTCCAGCGCCGACAGCATTAGCACTGATGCGCTCGAGATATAGTGCTTATGCTTTGCACTTAATTGAATACATTATCGCAACAACACATCCGACACATACTGATTTTTGT
>JAEMRK010000073.1 GCA_016463375.1 Parachlamydiales bacterium
CTCAATACACTAATTATCAGTTGGTTAAATTACAAATTATTACTGTTTTTTATTTAATATTTAGTGAATTTAGTTAATAAAGAATATTTGAAATTATATTAAGAATGTGCTATAATAGTAATAAATTTTATTACAAAAAGGCCTTGCTATGAATTCTAATATTAGAAGTTTAGATCCCTTTCAAAATCTACATAGTGATATTGTTCAAAATCATATAATTCCTGAAATAATTTTTGAGCCTAATATATTTTCTGTTTCAAAAAAATGGAATGAGACATTAACAGATCCTAAAACGTGGAAAAACTTACTTAAAAATCATTCTTTTATCAGAAAAGAAGACGCTAATCTTTCTTCTACTAATCCACAAAAAGCGCTTTTCCTAGATAAAAAATTAAGATCTGCTATTTCAAACAACTCATATAGTACAACTCGAGACAGCTTCAATGACGAAAATTGTGTTAAGTATGGTTTTTTAGGCGATAATCTATTAGTTCAAAAACTAATGCCATTATCGGACAATACGTCAGAGCTGTATAAATACAATAATGACACTCACTCTTATGATCAAATATACAGCAACGTACAAGCTTTTGAAACATCTGGTGATACCCTAGTTTACCTTACAGCCGATTTTGAACTATACAGACAAAAAAAAGATGCTCCAGCCACTCTTCTCCACAATAATGTTAAAAAGCTCGATAACGACAAATTATGTGACACGATAACTTCGAGTAAGTTAAGCAAGATCATTGTTTTCAAAGACAAATATGTATGCCAAATCGATGACAGTAATTGGGTGCATGTAATAGATGATTTAGGCAATAAACTCTCAAAAGGATTACCACAATTTAGCGCTCTGACGACCTTTAAGAATTATATTGTCATTGCAACAAATGATTACAATATCAACTTTTATGATGAAAATTTAAATTTACATAGAAGCTTTGATGTCAATAATAGCATCGATACTCTCATCGTTTATAAAGGAAGTTTGGTTTCTGCTGGCTGTAGACAATCGATCAAACTATGGGATGACAATGGTGACTATACCAACTTATCCCCTTCAACAAATGTTAGATATTTAAATGTCATGGGCGATCGTTTGATTTCATCATATTGTGGTAACATCAAAATGTGGAATGAAGATCAAACGTGTTTCAAAATTAAGAGAGAAGATGTTTTTAACATTAGTAATTCTAGAATGACTATTAATGAAAATGTCATTTACTTGAGCAGCTGTAAACTTATATTTGGTTAACGTTTTAAAACTCCTGTCCAATTTCTTAACAAATTTAATGTGTTACCGTAACCCCCTCCGGTAACACATATCATTTCTAAACGGTAATACACTGGTTTTACTTTTCAACAATCTATGACAGTTTTAGTGTATCTACCTCACACTTAAACTTGGAATATTATGACATCAATAAGTTTGGTTTCAGACCCTATCGCAAATTTACCTTCAGAAATTATTAAAATGCATCTAGCTCCACTTGTGTGCTTGAATAAAAGCCCAAACATCCTTTTGGTATCAAAATTATGGAATAATGTCTTAGGTGGTAAAGATTTATGGCATGACATGTGCAAGTTAAATCCATTCATTAAAAAAGAGCATGAGGTACTTTCTATTGAAAAACCTCGAATGGCCTATTTCAAGAACGATGAACTCTGTAAACATGTAGAAAATAGACTGTGTGCTGTGTCTTCAGTAGAATTTAAAGGTAATTTATACAAGCTACAAAAGCAAGGTAATGAAATTTTAGCTAACCTTAATGAACGTTTGGTCAAGCTAGATCCAAAAACGTTAACAGCTGAAAAATTGAGATCAAAAGTTGTAGCGTTTACTAAAAACAACAGTACTTTAACCTACATGAATCGCAATTCTGATTTGTACAGACAAGAAAAAGACAGCCCACCATTTTTAATTATTGAGAACATGAATAATCTTGATGATGGAACTATGACTGTACAACCAGACAATGCGTTCTACTACGAAACCTGTTTTTTTAATAATTATGCTGTATTTGCAAATGTAAACTCTGGACATATTCATATAATTGATGATTCTGGTACGAGGTTTTGTAAACAACTCCCTTATTTTACCGTTTTACACTCATGGAATAATCAGCTGGTCATGGCTGACTTAAATGGCCAAATCAATTTTTATGATGAAAAACTTAAACTTTTAAAAATCTTTACACCAAATCCTTTAGCAAAAAATGGTGAAAAGATCATTACCTCTTTAATAAATTATAACGACTCTTTGATGTCAGCTGGATTTGACCAAACGATTAAACTGTGGAATGAGGATGGTACCTTTGTTGACATCAGTAAAGAAAAGAAAGTGTTTGCTTTGTGTCAATTTGGAAAATACGTTGTTTCTGCTGGAGACGACGGTGTTACAATATTTGATCTTGATCACATCTACTTCAAGTTAGAACTTCCCTCTTTTCAAAGCGATAATGTCGAAATCATTGCTAATGACGGTAAAGTTTTAGTAACCCAATATTCTGATAATGAATCAACCTTTATCTGGGAGATTAATTTCGATTATGGACCTGAAGACGAGCTTTGTGAAATCCATATGGATGATAAGGATTAATCACAAAAAAACAAGGTTTATGGCGCTAAACTCAGCCGTACAATGCAAAATTAATACCTATTTTTAGCATGACTTCTGTTATTTTTCGCCATAATGAACTTTGCACCCAAAAATGGATTTTTTTTAAAGTCTTCTTTAAATACAACAGCCACTGATTGCTTTTGTATTAATTCTTTAATTTGAGTAATGTTTTAGGCCATTAAATCTGAACATAAGCGAAGGAATAAGTATGGCTGCAATTACTAACAGACAGACTGATACTACTCATACCAATATGCAACAACAGACGCAGTCTGCCTTACTTGAATTAATGGATAGGACTGGTCAAATATTTCAATTGAACAGTTATCAAAATGAAGTACTTCAAGATAGCAATTCGAGTTTAAAGGCTTACATTGAAACAGAGAGATTTAGTTACAAAACTGAATTTAACGCCTTGAAAGAACTGCATAAAGTTGAACTTGAACACTTAAGCACAATTTATGCTCAAGAAATAGATGGAAAGAATAAAGAGCTTTTAAAACTCAAAAAAATGCTCCAGCAAAAAGAAACAATATTTAATTGTTGTAACGAACTGGGACAGTGTCCTAATGATTTAAAAGGTGTTTTGATTCATGATTTTAAAACGGACTCTGCTGAAGAAATAGCAAATCGATGCAGAGCTTTTTATAGGGGAGGATTTTATAATGTAGTGCCACCACTAGAATAATTAGCCTCCCCCCTGAATAATCGATATTTAAAAAATTAATCTTTTAGTGGCATATTTATCGTGCCATTAAATTTTCACCATCAATTCAAAATCACTTAATAAATACATGAGGTTTATACTATGGCAATATCTAATGATCCAGTCGTTTTATTACCAAAAGATGTCATTCATAATCACATAGCTCCCTATCTGTATTTTAATGAACCACGCAATGTACTGAAAGTATGTAAACAATGGAGAGAAACTTTTACTGAGGGCTTTAAAGCTTGTCCCTGGCATCGAACCAGAATGAATATTAAAAATAGTAAATTCAAGATTAAGTTTATTGATAATGATATAAATTTTAAGGGGCTACAAAAACTGGATAATCAAATATTAGGACTTGTTAATGATGATTTGTGTAAATTTGATATCCAAACTCGACAATTGGAAACTCTGCATAAAGGAGTTTCAGTTTTTACCACAAGCGACAATACTCTTATCTACCTTACAAACGATGCAAAACTGTATGTAAAGGATAAAAATAAAGAACCGAAATTGCTGCATGAAAATGTTGACAGGCTCGATACAGGCAATGCTCTCATACTACACCCTTTCAGTAAGAATTTATACAAAATCAAATACATAAATGAGCATTGCGTGATCACATCATTTGGCTGTGACTATGTCCATGTCATTGATAAATGCGGTGTGAAAGTTTCTAAATTCATCAGTAAATTCACAGTGTTGTCAAACTGGAATGACCAAATTGTTTTGGGAACATTTGACAATAAAATTCATCTTTACGATCTAGATTTAACGTTTAGAGGTTGTTTTTGTGATTATAAAGCAAACTATTGGTTCCCTGAGTTTACTTCTTTTATTGAATATAATGGTTATCTTATCTCTGCCGGTCGAAATCTACCAATAATGGCTTGGAAAGAGGATGGAACTTATAACCATTTAACTAAAATCATCAATGTTAACCACCTAGGTATTTTTGATGGCCGCCTAACATCTGCTGGCGACGATTTGAGAATTTTTGATGATAATGATTCTTTTACTGTCATACCGTTATCCAATCCTTCTGTTGAAATGGCTGTATTAGGCGGTAAAATTATTTTATCAAATACCTATTCTTCTCAATTTATAGAATATGACTTTAGTTAAGGACTTTTATCAGGCCATTAGCGCAAAACAACCATCAAAACTTAAATCATCGAACACTGGTTTGTACTAATAGTTTCTCAATGGGCAAACCTGTATTCATTGATATTAGAACTTTTTGTGCTTTGCCCATATTTAATTTTCACTCTCACATCAAATCTGCATAATACCAAAGGTTTTTTAAATGGCCATTTACACTGATCCGGTTCAATTTCTCCCAAAAGAAATCATTCAAAATGATCTAGCTCCCTATCTTTGGTTTAATAAATCAGTCAATGTCGTGAGTGTATGTAAAGAATGGCAAAAGATTTTTAAAGACCAGGCGGCTTGGAAAAGCACGCTTAAAGACTACTCGTTTATATGTAGTGAACATTCAATATTATCTAAAACAGATGGTTTAAGAGCCTACTTAGCAAATGAAAAAATCAGAAATAATATCAATAATCGCAATTTTAAAGTTGTGTCATATGATATTGATCATCATAGGCTACATAAACTGGGTGATCAAATACTTGGGATATCTGAACAGGTTTTAAGTAAATTTGATATCAAAACTCGGCACTTACAGACTATTCATGAAGGAGTTTTAGGTTTTACCACACGTGAAAATACTCTTATTTACCTCAGAACTGATGCAAAACTATATATTGAGGAAAAAAATAAAGAACCTATATTGCTACATGAAAATGTTAACATGCTCAATACAGGCAATGCTCCAATAGTAAATGAAACTTATACCAATATGTTCAAACTCGTATATATCAAAGAATACTGCGTGGTCGCATCATTTGGCAGTGACTATGTACACGTGATTGACAAATGTGGTGTAAAAATCTCTAAATTCATCCCTAAATTCACCCAATTGTCATATTGGAATAACCAAATTGTTTTAGGTACCTTTGACAATAAGATTCATTTTTATGATTTAGATTTAAACCCTAAAGGTTGTTTTTGTGATGATTGTAATGTTGAAGATTTTAAGCAAAGCTACACCTCCTTTATCATACACAACGATGACCTAATTTCTGCTGGTTTTGGGCTGCCTATAAGAATCTGGAAAAAAGATGGAACGTATAAAGATTTAACTGAACAAATCGATGTTTACAATTTAGGTATGTTTGATGGTCACCTCATATCCGTGGGCGATGATATGAGACTATTCAGTTCTGATTTTACCTTCACTACAACAAATTTATTTAAGCCTTCTCATAACATGGCGATAGTAGACGGCAAGATTGTATTAGGATTTGTAAAATCTTCCCTAAAAATGGAATATAACTTTACTTAACTTTTCATAGGGTCATTGAAGATAAAATTTAGAGTGTAACACAAACAAAAGAAAATGATCCCAAAGCATTTATTACTGTTTATGATTTTGGCGCTGTAAATCAATAATGAAACTCTTCATTGTAACAAACTCATTGGGTAATGCCTTTACACCTGTGATATTTTAAATCTAAGAGTTCATTGTGCGCTAAGCACAATGAACTCTTACTCTTTTTAAAAATTTAGATGGTTTAAGCAGATGTAATACCTTTTTTTAGCATCACCTTTACCATTCCAATTAATATAATCTAAATGAGATTGAGTTGGTATCAGTGCTGGTTTACTTGTAAATTCAAAGTCTGAACGATTGAAAGCTACTGAAGCTAACTTTTGCAAAATATCTACTTCACCAAATTTTGACAATATGGGTACAAGCTCATCCTCATTGGTTTGATAGAAGTATCCAAGCGTAGTTTTTTGACCATTTTCAAATTTATTAGCCGCTACAAATTGGACGTCTTTTACAAATTTTTTCTCAAATTGCAAATCCCCGCTAAAACCATATTTTTTTTTAATCACTTCAACATGATTGCTGAGATCATTTAAAGGATCGATTTTTGTACTCATCAATTCATCATAGTGAGGATATGTGCTAAAAACATGGTCCGGCAGGTCTACTTTTTTTAGGCAGCCTAGCATTATAACGGCATCTGATGGGAAATTTAACCGACTAAGGTATTGTGGGCTTAAAGCTTTAATGTTTATGCCATCGTAAGTACCATCTGTGATAAATCGACTATTGCCACCACCGACAATAACTGACGATATCT